>JBKBOE010000023.1:0-35726 GCA_046294915.1 Cyclobacteriaceae bacterium
GCTCTTGTTCTGGCGCACATGAAAATAATTGCTGCCCCGTTCAAACTTACCGCTGCACACCCGCACAAAGGCTATGCGGTTGCGGTGCCGGGGGTCCATGTTGGCATGAATTTTAAAAACAAAGCCAGTAAATTTTTCTTCATCCGGCTCCACTACCCGCAACGTGGTTTCGCGGTGTAAGGGAGGAGGCGCTATGCGGATGAAGGTGTCGAGCAGTTCCTTCACCCCGAAATTATTTACGGCACTGCCAAAGAAAACAGGTGCTACATTACCGGACAGGTATTCGTTCACATCAAAATCCGGATACACGCCTTCAATCAGTTCCACATCATGGCGCAATTGGTTGGCATTGGCTTCGCCTACCAACTCATCCAGTTGCGGGGAGTGGATGTCGGTAATTTCAATTCCTTCTTCAACGGTAATCTTGCTGGGTGTAAACAGGTGGAGACTTTTCTCATACAGACTGTACACACCCCGAAAGGATTTTCCCATACTGATGGGCCAGCTCAGCGGCCTTACTTTTATTGAAAGTTTCTCTTCAATTTCATCCAGCAACTCAAACGGATCGCGTCCTTCACGGTCGAGCTTGTTAATGAAACAGATAACCGGTGTGTTGCGCATCCGGCAAACGTCCATTAATTTTTCGGTTTGCATCTCCACGCCCTTCACGCAGTCAATCACCATAATCACGCTGTCAACAGCCGTAAGTGTGCGGTAAGTATCTTCGGCAAAATCCTGGTGGCCGGGTGTATCGAGCAGGTTGATTTTCACATCGTGATAATTAAAACCCATTACCGAAGTGGCCACCGAAATACCCCGTTGCTTTTCAATTTCCATCCAGTCGCTGCGGGCATGGTCTTTGATTTTCGATGATTTTACGGCACCGGCTTTCTGAATAGCCCCGCCAAAAAGCAGCAATTTCTCGGTAAGCGTGGTTTTTCCTGCATCGGGGTGGCTGATGATCCCGAAGGTTCTGCGTTTGGCGATTTCCTGTGATAATCTCATAATTGGCCGCAAAACTACCTAATTCTGGCACCTGCAAAAGTCAAATAATAGATGACCTTATGCCAATGTGTCACTGTTTTCTTCCAAAAAACCCGCTGGCATACCCATTGATAAGCCTTTAGGGACATTCGATTTATCAAATTTGTAAACCAACGATCATGGGAAAGATTATAGGAATAGACTTGGGTACTACCAACTCCTGCGTAGCCGTAATGGAAGGTAACGAACCCGTTGTCATTGCCAACAGCGAGGGCCGCAGAACCACCCCGTCCATTGTTGCCTTTTTGGATGGCGGCAAAGGCGAACGCAAGGTAGGCGACCCGGCAAAACGGCAAGCCATTACCAACCCCAAAAACACCGTAATGTCCATCAAGCGGTTTATGGGTAAAAAATATGCCGATGTGACCGAAGAAATGAAATTCGTTTCGTACCAGGTGGAAAGCGGCAACAACGATACAGTGCGCGTACGCATTGGCGACCGCCTGTATACCCCGCAGGAAATCTCTGCGATGATCCTGCAGAAAATGAAAAGCACTGCCGAAGATTACCTGGGCACTACCGTAACCGAAGCCGTAATTACCGTGCCTGCCTACTTTAACGATGCCGAGCGGCAAGCCACCAAAGAAGCCGGGCAGATTGCCGGCCTCGATGTGAAGCGCATTATCAACGAACCTACCGCTGCTGCCTTGGCTTATGGCCTCGATAAGAAAAATAAAGACATGAAAATTGCGGTGTACGACCTGGGCGGTGGTACATTCGACATTTCCATTCTTGAACTAGGCGATGGCGTATTCGAAGTAAAATCAACCAACGGTGATGTACACCTGGGTGGCGATGACTTCGATATGAAGATTATCAACTGGCTGGCCGATGAATTCAAAGCCGAGCGCAATATTGATTTGCGTAAAGACCCGATGGCCCTGCAGCGTTTGAAAGAAGCCGCTGAAAAAGCCAAGATTGAATTATCCAGCTCGCAGGAAACCGAAATTAACCTTCCGTACATTACTTCAATTGACGGTGTGCCGGAACACCTGGTGAAAAAACTCACCCGCTCAAAGTTTGAGCAACTGGTAGATGACCTGGTGCGCAGAACACTGGAACCGTGCCGCAAAGCCGTTTCCGATGCCGGCATAAGTGTTAACCAGATTGATGAAGTGATTCTGGTGGGTGGTTCTACCCGCATTCCGCGCATCCAGGAAGAAGTTGAAAAATTCTTTGGCAGGAAACCATCGAAAGGCGTTAACCCCGATGAAGTAGTGGCTGTAGGTGCCGCAATTCAGGGCGGTGTGCTTACCGGTGAAGTAAAAGATGTACTTCTGCTGGATGTTACTCCGCTGTCATTGGGTATCGAAACGCTGGGTGGCGTGTTTACCAAACTTATTGAATCAAACACCACCATCCCAACCAAGAAATCCGAAGTATTTTCAACCGCTGCCGATAACCAGCCTTCGGTAGAGATCCATGTGTTACAGGGCGAGCGCCCCATGGCGAAAGACAACCGCACCATTGGCCGGTTCCACCTCGATGGCATACCCCCGGCACCACGCGGCATTCCGCAAATTGAGGTAACCTTTGATATTGACGCCAATGGTATTCTGCATGTATCGGCCAAGGACAAGGGTACCGGAAAAGAACAGAAGATCCGTATTGAAGCATCCAGCGGGTTGACGGAAGCCGAAATTCAAAAGATGAAACAAGAAGCACAGGCACATGCCGAAGAAGATAAGAAAGTTAAAGAGCGTGCAGAAAAGATCAATCAGGCCGACTCGCTGATCTTCCAGACCGAAAAACAACTGAAAGAGTATGGCGATAAACTTTCAGAGGGTAACCGAAGCGCCATTAACAGTGCATTGGAAAAACTCAAAGAAGCGCACAAGAGCCAGGACCTGACCGCCATCGACACCGCTGTTGCCGCCTTGAATGGCGCATGGCAGGCAGCCTCTCAGGAAATGTACCAGGCCACACAAAATGCAGCCGGTGCACAACCCGGGGCTTCTGCCGATGGTAACGCAGGCCAATCAACAGATGGAAACAACGTATCGGATGTTGAATACGAGGAAGTGAACGACAAGAAATAAGTTTACTTCCCTATCTGCCTATATATTTCGCAGCCCTGATCAAACCTGGTCAGGGCTTTTTTATTCTTCACCGCTCACTAACTTTGTCGGCCAAAAAAATAAAAGATGATTGTATTGAAATTTGGAGGCACTTCGGTAGGCAAGCCGGAGCGAATGAAGAAGATAGCAAAGCTGGTTACCGAAACGCCCGGGCAAAAAATTGTGGTGTTGTCCGCTCTGTCAGGGACCACCAATGCGCTGGTAGCCATTGGCGATCATATACTAAAAGGTGATCTGGCATCGGCAGAAAAAGAAATTTCAATACTTGAAAAACACTGTCAGGAGTTTTCTGCCGAGCTATATGCCACTGAAAACTTCAAAGCCATCGGCCATGAAATTGTGAGCCGTTACTTCATCTTCATCCGGTTGCTTGCTGCCGGGCAGTTCGATGATATGAGTTACCGGGAATTGCTTGCCCAGGGAGAAATGATTTCAACGGAATTATTCTACCAGCATTTGCAGGAGTGTAAAATCAATTCCCGTCTTTTGCCGGCTTTGCACTTTATGTCAATTGATGAAAATGAGGAGCCTGAACTGGAAAAAATCGCGCAGCGGCTGAAGCCCCTTCTGCAGTCACTCCGGCAGGTTGACATTATCATTACCCAGGGATACATCTGCCGGAACCACCGCAATGAAATTGATAACCTGAAGCGTGGTGGGAGTGATTACACAGCTTCGCTTATCGGGGCGGCCGTTCAGGCCGAAGAGATCCAGATCTGGACCGACATTGACGGGATGCATAACAACGATCCCCGGATTGTTAAAAAGACCTATCCTATTTCAGAGCTCACATTTGATGAGGCTTCAGAACTGGCCTACTTCGGTGCCAAAATCCTGCATCCGTCAACCATTGTTCCTGCACAAAAAAGTAATGTGCCCGTGCGGTTAAAAAATACAATGGATGAAAAAGCTCCCGGCACCATCATCAGCAATAAGGGCAAGGAAGGAACCGTGAAGGCCGTTGCTGCAAAAGACGGCATCACCGCCATTAAAATAAAATCATCGCGCATGCTTATGGCGTATGGATTCCTGCGTAAAGTTTTCGAAGTGTTTGAACAATACAAGACTCCCATCGATATGATTTCCACTTCGGAAGTTGCGGTTTCGCTCACCATCGACCAAACGCAGCACCTTCCGGCTATTGAAGCGGAGTTGAAGAAATTCGGCAGCATCGAAGTAGATACCCAGCAAACCATTATCTGTGTGGTGGGCCACAAAATCGGAGGGCAACAAGGTATCCTGGAGAATGTGTTCCGGTCGCTGGCAGGTATACCTGTACGAATGGTGTCGGTAGGAGGAAGTGCCAATAACATATCGGTATTGATCGACACCTCGTTTAAAGAAAAAGCATTAAACGCACTGAATACCGGTTTATTCGGAATAGATTAAGCTATTTTGTAACTCACCCTTAACAGATTTCTCTTTTACAAACGGTCTAAAATTTCCATATTTCAGCGTTGCCAAACCCTGCTCTATGGAAACGTTTGTTATTGCCATCTTTATAATCGGGTACCTGTGTATCGCACTTGAGCATCCCATCAAAGTAAATAAAACCGCTTCAGCACTTTTAACCGGAGTAATTTGCTGGACGCTTTACGCCCTTTTTCAACATGAACACATCGGGCATATCGGAGAACAACTGAATCATCACCTCGGACAAATTGGGGCCATCCTCTTCTTCCTGATGGGCGCCATGACCATTGTAGAGTTGGTTGATGCCTACCAGGGATTCCGCATAATTACCGACCGGATTAAGACACAAAACCCTAAAAAGCTGATGTGGATTATCTGCTGGGTCACCTTTATCTTATCGGCTATCCTCGACAACCTCACTACTTCTATTGTAATGATCTCATTGCTGCGGAAACTGGTACCCAAAAAAGAAATGCGTTTGTTTTTTGCTGCCATGGTTGTTATCGCAGCCAATGCAGGCGGAGCCTGGTCGCCCATTGGTGACGTAACCACCACCATGTTGTGGATAGGAGGCCAGATTTCATCGGGCAACATTATTATTACACTCCTGCTTCCCAGTATTGTATGTATGGTAATACCGTTGCTTTATCTGCAATTCACCCTCAAGGGCGACCTGGGGCATGCAACCACACATAAAGCG
Source organism: Cyclobacteriaceae bacterium (assembly GCA_046294915.1). Lineage (GTDB taxonomy): Bacteria > Bacteroidota > Bacteroidia > Cytophagales > Cyclobacteriaceae > UBA2336. Next base: position 5,236 of record JBKBOE010000023.1, read on the forward strand.
GAGCAACCGGCACATGGGGCACACGGCCATACTGCGCATGGAAGCGTGCCTGTTTACGGTTCAAAGACGATGTTTTTTCTGGGTGTGAGTGGACTTATTTCCGTTCCGGTTTTCAAAACGGTTACTCACCTGCCTCCTTATCTCGGTATGCTGCTGGCATTGGGGGTGTTGTGGGTAGTTTCGGAGTTGATTAACCCGAACATGGACGAAGCCGAGAAAAGGCCATATACTGCAGCTGGGGCGCTCAGCCGCATTGATGTACCCAGCGTGCTGTTCTTCCTCGGAATTCTGCTGGCCGTCAGTGCACTGGAGTCAATGGAAATTCTTCACCACTTTGCTGCATGGCTTGATCATACGGTAGGTGATCAGCGCATCATTATAACCCTCATCGGCATACTTTCATCCATTGTTGACAATGTTCCGCTGGTTGCCGCCAGCATGGGCATGTACGACATGAACCTGTTTCCGCAAGATCATTTAATATGGGAGTACCTGGCCTACTGTGCCGGTACCGGTGGCAGTGTACTCATTATTGGTTCCGCTGCAGGTGTTGCCGTAATGGGCATGGAGAAAATTGATTTCATCTGGTATATGAAAAAGGCCTCACTCCTTGCTTTACTCGGTTACTTTGCCGGAGCAATTGTTTACCTCATCATTCAACCTTACCTGTCGGTTCATTAAAACCTTAAACCAATTGCTTGAGCGCTTGCTCAAACGAAGTTTGCGCTATACCTGATTTGGATGGGTTGACCGCAACGGTTCGTTGCAGCGCTTTAAGTATAGTGTTTGATATGTCATTAAAAATGGCTTCATCCTCCATACTTACTTCATTTTCCATAAAATAGGCAAACACCCGGGCCATACCGCAATTGGCAATAAAATCGGGGATCACGGAAAAGTTCTGATCGGCATATAAGCCCGTAGCCCCAAAGAAGATTTCAGGATCGGCAAACGGAACATTAGCCCCGCATGAAAATACTTCGAGTTTTGATTTAATCATCCGCTCAACCTGATCGCGGGTGATCAGGCGGGAAGCTGCAGCAGGAATAAAAATTTCGAACTCCTCGTCCCAGATTTTCTGATTAAGTTCATCGAACGGAATCAGGTTATCGGCTACCAGGTGACTTCTATCGCGGTTCACAATCAGGGTTCGAATTTCATCCACAGAATATCCCCTGGTATTGATGAGTCCGCCATCCCTTCCAATAATGCCCACAATTTTTACACCCAATTGACTGAGGTAAAATCCGGCAGCAGCACCCACATTTCCCCAGCCCTGAATGACTGCCCGCTTACCGGTAATTTCCCCTCCCCATAAATCATAATAATGCTTCACTGCCTGGGCTACACCATAACCGGTGCACATATCCGCGATGGTATATTTTTTCGAAAGCGAAGGGGTATAACGCTCATCTTCAATGACCTTAATTACGCCCCGTCTGAGTTGACCAATGCGGTTTACTTTTTGTGGCTCGGTGGGTTTATAGTGCCCGGTAAATACGCCCTCTTGCGGATGCCAGATGCCTGCATCTTCTGTGATGGGGATAACTTCATGGATTTCATCAACATTCAGGTCTCCACCGGTTCCGTAATAATATTTCAACAACGGCATCACGGCTGCATACCACCGCCTGAGTACCCCCTCTTTGCGCGGATCATTAGGGTCGAAGTTGATGCCGGATTTAGCTCCCCCAATAGGCGGCCCCGATACGGTGAATTTTACTTCCATCGTTTTGGCCAGCGATTCAACTTCGCGCTTATCAAGGCCAACCCGCATGCGGGTGCCTCCACCGGCAGCTCCGCCTCGCAGTGAATTAATAACCACCCAACCCTCTGCTTCGGTTTCCGGATCTTTCCACTCAAATACAATCTCCGGCCTTTTGCTTTCAAATTTCTGAAGGAGGTCTCTCATGAAGGATTAATGAAGCGGCAAAGATAAAATTTTAAAAGCATCAGAAACCAATGAGTACACCCGATGACGAATCGCACAAAGCCCCTGTTACACTCTTTAAACAATTGATTTCATTGCGCACACGAAGCACTCCCAGAAAACCAAACACAAGTGCTTCCTTAAATTTAATCAGCGACTCATCCGGCAAAACGAGCGAAACCTTATCGCCAACGTGCTCAAGTAACCGGTACATCAGGTAGGCATTAAAGGCACCACCGCCCGTGCACAGTACGGTTTTCTTTTTGCCATGGCCTATGCTGCGGCTTATTTCAAAGGCAATTGATTCGACAACGGTTGCCATTGCATCAGGAATGGAAGCCGATGTCTGATCAAGGATGGGCCTGAAGCGCCTTTCAAAAATCTCTCTGCCCAATGAAGGCTTGCTGCCAGAGCTTGAATCATAAACCCCCAGCAACTTTTTTAACAAGCGTTTATCCACAACTCCCGCTGAGGCAAGGTTACCCTCCTTATCGAACTTTTTACCCACCTGCTCTGAAAGATAATTGAGAGCCATATTCACGAAGCAAATATCAAAAGCTACCCGCTTTTTGTTTTTTTGCATGGAACAGTTGGCAATACCTCCTAAATTCAAACACACATCATATTCATTAAATAAGAGCAGATCACCAACCGGAACAAGCGGGGCTCCTTCGCCTCCCCGTGCAACATCCAGGCTCCGGAAATCGCACACCACCTTCTTTCCGGTGGCGCTGTGAATCGCATTGCCGTCACCAAGCTGAAAAGTAAACCCATGGTTAGGCTGGTGAAACACGGTGTGGCCATGCGATGAAATGAAATCTACTTTCTTTATCGCATGTGCTTTGCAAAAGGCAGTGCTGAGGTTGCCGATATAATGCCCGTACAGGGCATGCAATTTCATCAACTCCTCACCGGGCAACTGATGGGCAACACCAAGCATTTTTCTCCAGGACCGATCATATCCGAATGTGGTGGCCTCATGAATCACATAGTGCCAGCCGGATTCTACCCGGGTAAATGTACAATAGGCAAGGTCAACACCATCAAGCGATGTGCCCGACATTATTCCAATAACATGGTATTGATGCTGGTGAATCATAGACAAGCGTGCAGTGGACAAATCTAACCAATCAATGGAATACTGGCATGCCTGTTTTTGCGTTATGGTTTTGTAACCATCACTTAGCATCCCCGCTGTGCGGCCTAATTACCGTCATTTCAGTTTTTTTGAAAACAACTATAAAGCCTCCATATTTGCGTGCCGAAAAAGGAGTATTCTTTGATTATAATGCGTTTTACCCTGATGGTTCTCCGTAAATCTGTTCTGACCGTTTGCTTTCTTGTCTTCCTTATTACAGTTGCTTTTGGCCAGGCTGCGCGATCTCCATTTTCTACATTTGGAATTGGCGAACCCTACGGTAATGCACTTATCCACAACCAGGGCATGGGGGGCACGGGTGTAGCCCAGCCCCAGTATTGGTTTCTCAACAATCAAAATCCGGCACTCCTGGTCTTTAACTATTATACCATTTTTGAGTCCGGGCTTTTGGTTGAGTCAAAGACGATTAAAGGCGACACCACCAATATAAAAAGTACCGGTGGTAACCTCAATTATTTGGCAGCGGCTTTCCCGGTAAAACCGGGCAGATGGACTACCTCAGTTGGGTTGATGCCGTTTACAAATGTGAATTATAAATTCGTTTACTACGATTCCATTCGCGACAACAATAACATTGTGGTAGACACCATTGCCATTCAGGAACAAGGTAGCGGAGGATTCAATCAACTCTATTGGAGCAACGGCTTCAGGCTGCACCCTAACTGGGCTTTGGGATTAAAGGCAGCTTATATTTTCAGTTCCATTGAAAATGATTATGCTAATACACTCGTCAACGTAAACCAGCCCGTGCCCTTTTTGATTGCCGTAAATGAGCAAACCTATGTGAATGATTTTTTGTTTACGGGAGGTCTTTCGTTCAGCAAAGACTCGTTGGGCAGCAGGAATGACATAATCGTAAGTGCGGGACTCACCTACAGTTTTGCCAGCAACCTGAGGGCGCGCCAAACAACAACCTATGAACGCAGAACCTCTTCGGGAAACCCACTCACCCTTGACACACTAATAACCTATCGCGGAAAAATTTCAATACCTTCCGGCCTGCAGTTTGGTGTTTCAGTGAGCAAATCAGCCAACTGGTCGGCCGCAATGGAGTTTAGCGTACAAAACTGGGCCGATTTTAACAGCCTGAATGAGGACGACTTGGGGAGCCTCGGAAAAGCATGGAGAGCAGCCATTGGCGGTGAATATACTCCTGATTACCTCTCCAGCAGGCTTTTTGACAGGGTGACCTACCGCATAGGCTTTAAATACGAGCAGTATCCCTTTTTGATTAATAATAACCAGCTTAAGGATTTTGGCATTAATTTTGGGTTTTCTCTGCCAACAGGCCGTTCAAGTATTGATTTGGCCTTTAGTACAGGAAAAAGAGGTAACCGATCAGAAAACATACTTGAAGAGACTTATTTCAAAGTTTATTTCGGGCTTACGTTTAATGATCAGTGGTTTGTACGAAGAAAATTTGACTAGGATAATAAACACTATGAAAAACACCGTTGTAAAAGTACTTGCTGTTGCACTGCTGGGATTGGTTTCTGTTACTTCCGGCTATGCTCAATGTAAAGAATGGGCTTTCAGCGAAGGAGAAACCAAGGCCATTGAACAGGAAAAAGTTACCCTGTATACTGATGCCAAAAGCAACAACAACTTCAAACAGGCTTTGCCACCGTTGAACTGGTTATTAAAGAATAACCCTAAACTCAACACCAGTATTTATATTAATGGCGCTGAGATTTTTGATAAAGTTGCCTCTGCCGAAACCGACCCGGCAAAGAAACGGGTATATATAGATTCGCTGCTGTTAATACATGACCTGCGTATTGCCAATTGCGGTGAAGAAGGCAGTGTAACCAACCGAAAGGCACTCATGGCTGCTAAGTATTATGCCAATGAAGCAGGTAAAGAGGCGTATGTTCTTTCGCTCATGGATAAAGCCATTGAACTGAATGGAAACAACACGCTGGACGGAACGCTGGTTCCTTATATGCAGTCTATCAAGATCAACAAACTCAAACTGAAAAACCTTACCGATGAACAGGTACTGGAGCGGTACGATCGGGTAATGACCATCCTCGATGCTAAAATCAAAAAAGCACAAAGCGAAGGCAAGCCCATCGATAAACTTACCACAATGAAGGCTGATGTGGACAAGATCTTGTTGAGCATGATCACCATTAACTGCGATTTCGTGCGCAAAAACCTAGGGCCGAAGTTTAAAGCAAACCCAACGGATATTGGTACAGCCAAAAAAATATTTGCTTTCATGCTTCAGGATAAGTGTACAGATGACCCCCTTTGGCTGGAGGCAGCTGAAGCAATTCATAAAGTAGAAAAAGATTACGGGCTGGCAAAAAACCTGGCAATTCGTTACCTGGCAGCTGAAAATTATGGAAAGGCCGAGCAACTCTTTAAGGAAGCCCTGGAATTGGCGCCAACCAACTCTGATAAAGCGGATATCTTGATCTACCTGGGTGCCCTTGAAGCAAGAAAAGGCAACAAACCCGGAGCCCGCGAACTGTATCGTCAGGCTCTGGCTGCCGATGGATCCAAAAAAGAAGCATACGAAAAAATGGGTGACCTCTATTACCAGAGTTTTTCCGACTGTGCTAAAAAAGAAAACATGGCAGCCGACCGGCTGGTTTATATTGCAGCCTACGAAATGTACCAGCGTGCCGGAGAGGCTAAGAAAATGGCTATGGCAAAAGATCAGTTCCCCTCAAAGGAAGACATCTTTTTGGTAAACTGGTCAGCAGGTGATACCCAACGTGTGGGATGTTGGATCAATGAAAGCGTTACCGTTAAAACACGGGATTAAATAATCGAACAGATTTCATTAAAAAGGTCATGGTTCAGGCTGTGGCCTTTTGTTTTATATGCTTAAAAGAATCCTTATATCCGCACTTCTGACCAGTGCATGCACCAGTAAGGAAACCACGCAACCGCTTTTGTATGAAGGACCGTTGCGCGAGGCAGAAAACGTAGAACTCTACTACAGCGAAGAGCAGGTTGTAAAAATTAAACTGCTTGCCGATGTGGTGTACGAGTTTCAACAGGGCGACAGGGAGTTCCCAAAAGGTATAAACATTGAGTTCTTTGACGAAACCGGAAAACTCACTTCAACCTTGCGCGCCAATCATGCCTACTACTTTAAAAATGAAGATCAGTGGCGCGCACGCGGAAAAGTAGAAGTAGTTAATCTTGAAAAAAATGAACAACTCAATACCGAAGAACTTTTCTGGAGACCCACCAAAGAAGAAATTTTTACCGAAAGTTTTGTAACCATTCGTATGCAAAACGAGGTTATTTATGGCGAAGGCCTGGAGGCCAAACAGGACATGTCATTCTACACCATTAAGAAACCGCAAGGTGAGTTTACCATTGAAGAGGAGCCTGCTTCCCGATAGCCAGGGGTAAAATCCTTATCTTTGCTCTCCCGATGAAATTACCCGATGTAATTCTTCTTTCGCTGGCCGCAGCAATGCTGATTATTGGAATACACCAGGTCATGACATCCGGCATCGGCAGTGCATACTGGATACTCATGCTCTCATCGGCTTTGTTTTTGGCATACACTTACAGGAAGCGGAAATGATCGACCTGCAATTGCTCCCCTATATCGCCCTGTCGCTGATCTTTTCCTTTTTTTTCTCCGGAATTGAAATTGCCTACTTATCCGCCAACAAACTTCAACTCGAACTGAAAGGAAAACAAGGTTCGCTTTCGGGAAAGATTTTTATCAAATTCATTAAAAAACCTTCCATGTTCATCGGCACAACGCTCATCGGCAATACTGTGGCGTTGGTGTTTTATGGAATTTTCATGGCTCAATTACTCGAACCGGTACTTCAGGCTTTACTGCCCGAACCGGTAAACAACGAGGCTTTTATTATGGTTGTACAGATTCTTCTTTCTACCACGCTGGTGCTGATTACTGCCGAATTTCTTCCAAAGAGCATCTTTCTTTCAAATCCAAACGTCATGCTCAGCACTCTTGCTGTGCCCTTTAACATCGTGTACTACCTGTTATACCCATTTGTGGCTGTAGTGGTGGCTTTCTCCCGGTTTGTAATCATCTATGTTTTTCGTACACAATACTCCGATGAACGCCCCGTGTATGGCCTTACTGACCTGAATCATTACCTCAAAAGCATGATGAAAGTGAAGCACGCAGATGAGGATGTTACCCTTGATAAAAAGATTTTTCATAATGCACTTGAGTTCAAAACCGTGAAAGTGCGCGATTGCATGATCCCCCGAACGGAAATCGTTGCCGTAGACCTGCAGGATGGCATTGACCACCTCATCAAAACTTTTGTTGAGAGCGGCCATTCAAAAATTTTGGTGTACAAAGATTCCATTGACGAAGTAATTGGCTATTGCCATTCATCCGGTCTTTTCAGGAAACCTGCAACGATTGAAGAAATGCTCACTCCCATCATCACCGTCTCAGAAACCACGCTGGCAAACGAACTTATGCTGCGGTTTATTAACGAGCGCAAAAGCTTAGCGGTGGTGGTGGATGAATTTGGCGGAACTTCGGGTATTGTAAGCATGGAGGACGTGATTGAAGAAATTTTTGGCGAGATTGAAGATGAGCACGACCAGGATGACCTGGTAGAACAAAAACTGGACGATAAAACATGGCTGCTGAGTGCCCGGCTTGAGATTGATTACCTCAATGAAACCTATGGCTGGGGCTTACCCGCAGGCGAATATGAAACGCTGGGTGGGCTTATACTCGCTTATGCTGAAGATATACCCGAGGCTGGCGAAACCATCGTGGTTCCTCCATTTACATTCACCGTTCAATCAACCCTCGATAACCGTATCGATACCATAAAAGTGGCGTTGGCGGGAACCGATTAGCCTTCTTTGTTATTTTATTCGAAATCAACCCGTTAAAAAGGTTCAGAACCGTGTAAAACGGTTTTAATGTGGTTTTGCCATTGAAAAAACTGGGTTAAATTTGCGGTCTTTAAAAATTAGAATATGGCATTTATTGGCAAGTTGAGGGATAAGATGGGTACCTGGGTAGTGGTGTTTGTTTTCGTGGCTATTTCAGCATTCATCCTGGGCGATTTGTTGGGCAACAATTCGGTTTTGTTCAACCGGAACGATGTAGGCGAAATTGCCGGACACTCCGTTTCATTAGACGAGTTTCAGCAAGCCGTGAGGGAGCGGGAAGCAAGCTACATCCTTAACTTTAACCGCCAGCCGGGCGACCGTGAAATGATCACCCTGCGCCAGCAGGCATGGGAAACGCTTATCCTCCGCCATGCCATCCAGAAAGAATACGCCAAGGTGGGCGTTACCGTTACCGATGAAGAAGTGGTGGACATGATTACCGGAAAAAATGTTGATGAAAGCATTAAACAATCCTTCATCAATCCAGAAACCGGCCAGTTCGATCGGGCACAACTTGGAACCTACATCAATCAGTTAAAGGCGATGGCCGAAGGTTCTGAGCCACGTGTACGCTGGGAAATTTTTGAACGCGACCTGAGGCCTGCCCGGGAGCGCCTTAAATACGAAAACCTGTTGATTAAGAGCGCATACGTTACCACCGCACAAGCCGAACTGGACTACCACATGCAAAACGATGTGGCTGAAATTAAATATCTCTACGTGCCCTACTACTCCATCAGCGACACCGCGGTTACGGTTACCGATGCCGACCTGAAGGCCTACTACAACAAAAACAAACACAAGTTTAAAACCGAACATACCCGCGATCTGAAATACGTTTCGTTCCCGGTTCTTCCATCAGCCGATGATACCCTGGCCATTAAAGAAGAAATCATACGGCTCGCTGCTGACCTGAAAACTTCAGACAACGACTCGGTATTCGCCACCCTGAATTCCGATGGCCGCAATGCATACTCAAAATACACAGCAGCTAATCTGCCCGATTTTGTAAATCCGGCCGACCTGGTGCCCGGCAAGGTTGTCGGACCGTTTATTGACGACTCGTCCTTCAAAGTTTTTAAGGTTTCCAAAACCGGAACCGACACCACGTACAGCGCACGCGCCAGCCATATCCTTATCCGCTGGGATAACGATACCGATGCCGCCAAGAAAGAAGCAAAAGAAAAAGCCAGGAATATTCTTAAAGACATTAAAGCAGGTGCCAGCTTTGCTGAAAAAGCCCGCGAATTTGGAACTGACGGAACTTCAACCCAGGGTGGCGACCTGGGTTGGTTTACCAGCGGGCAAATGGTGAAGCCTTTTCAGGATGCCGTCTTTTCAGCAACAAAAAAAGGGTTGCTTAATGATGTAGTGGAAACCGATTTTGGGTACCACATTATTGACGTTACTGAAACAAAAGACAACCGCTATTTTATACTGGCTATTATTGAGCGCGATATTACTCCGGGCGATGTTTCCATTAACGAAACCCTGCGCAAAGCCGAATTGTTTGCCTCCGATCTGGAGGGTGTTGCCGCTTTTACCCAACGTGCAACACAATCCGGTTATATCGTACAAGATGCCACAAACATTACCCCGGACGAAAGGCGGATTGGTAACCTCGGTGATGCACGCCAAATCGTTACCTGGCTATTCCGTGACGGTGCCGTTGGCAAAGTATCCGATGCTTTTGAACTTCCCGATCAGTACGTTGTTGTTGTTATGACCAAAGAAGTAGAAAAGGGCATTAAGAGTTTTGACCTGGTTAAAGACGAAATTAAACCGGCTGTGTTAAACGAGTTAAAGGGCAAAAAAATAGCCGCGAAACTCAGCGGACTTACCGGTACCCTTGATGAAATGGCCGCTGCCTATGGCCGCGATGCCTCCGTTTATTCGAACAGCAGCCTGCGGCTTAACACCAGCACAATGACCTCCATTGGATTTGACCCTGCAGCAGTTGGAAAAGCCTTTTCGCTGGAAGGCGGACAGCAATCCAAACCTTTTACAGGAGAAACCGGAGTAATTGTTTTTGAAATGCAGAATAAAACCATCGCTCCGTCAATAGGCGACTATACCATGTTCAAAAACCAGTTGGAACAAACTGCCAATCGAACCAACAGCTTTAACATTGCTGAAGCCATTAAAGAAGCTGCCAATATTGACGATAAGCGGTACAAATTCTATTAATCGTAAGGAACAGGCCCCGTTAGGGGCCTTTGTATTTTATGGATCAGGACGCCATCCATTCATTCCGCTTAAAACTCGATCAGCATTATCGCTGGCCTGACCTGTACATGTTTAAGTTTATTGTGCCCAGCCATAAGACTGATGAAGTTACAGCTCTGTTTCCAATGCACGCCAACACGCAAAAAGAATCCAAACAGGGCAAGTACACCAGTATTACTATTCAAATGATGATGCCTTCAAGTGATGCCGTGATTGAGGTGTACATAAAAGCATCGGCCATTGAGGGATTGATTGCCCTGTAGCAGCAGGCAATTTGTTGTACCTTCGCATATCATCAACCCGTACCGATATGTGGAAAGAAACAGACAACAAACTGGTGAAGTCATTCACTTTTACTGACTTTATTGAAGCCTTCGGCTTTATAACCAAAGTGGCCATTGAAGCAGAAAAAATGAACCACCACCCCACCTGGACAAACACCTGGAACCGGGTAACCTTCGAATTGTGCACTCACGATGCAGGCAATACCGTTACCGATCGTGACAGGAAACTTGCCTCCATCATCGACAAACTGGCCGGCCAATAATGGAATTCTCTGCATCGCTATATATTGTGCCCACCCCCATCGGCAACCTGAGAGACATCACTTTGCGCGCCCTGGATGTGCTGAAATCCGTTGACCTTATTCTGGCCGAAGATACCCGCACTTCGGGAAAACTCCTGAAACATTACGCCATTGACAAACCTTTGCAGAGTTTTCACAATTTTAACGAGCATAAAATTGTTGGCTCGTTAATCCAGCGATTAAAAGAAGGGGAACGAATGGCCCTGATCAGTGATGCCGGTACTCCGGGCATATCCGACCCGGGTTTTCTGATTGTGCGCGAAGCTCTACAGGCAGGTATAAAAGCTGAATGCCTGCCCGGGGCAACTGCGCTGATACCTGCCCTTATTAAATCGGGACTTCCTGCCGACAAATTTGTTTTTGAGGGATTTCTTCCACACAAAAAAGGCCGGCAAACAACATTAAAAAAACTTGCCCTTGAAGAGCGGACCATGATTTTTTATGAATCCCCGCACCGGCTTGTAAAGACCCTTCAGCAGTTTGTTGAACACTTTGGTACGGAACGGCCGGCTTCCGTGTCGCGGGAACTGACCAAACTACACGAGGAAACTGTAAATGGTACCTTAGGTGATCTTCTGCAGGCCTTTTCTCAACGGGAAGTAAAAGGTGAAATTGTGGTAGTTGTGGGCGGCTGTTAATTTACTGTGTGTACAATAACATTAGGTTGTATTCATTCGTTGACCGTATATTCACCAGTTAACTTAAATTATGAACCTTAACCTTCAGGCACTTGAACAGGAGGTCATTTCCATCTGTAAAGAGGTGGGTGCCTTCATTCGAGCAGAAGCCCAGGCTTTTGACCGGTCGCGTATTGAATTTAAACAAGGCTTTAATAACCTGGTTTCTTACGTTGACAAGGAAGCAGAAGAGCAACTTGTTCGGCAATTAAAAAAAATCCTTCCTGCCAGCGGGTTCCTGGCCGAAGAAGGAACATACGCTGCTTCAAACTTTGAATTGAGATGGGTTATCGATCCGCTTGACGGCACCACCAACTTCATGCATGGCCTTCCGCCATACGCCATAAGTGTTGCCCTGGCCGATAAACACCAAACGCTGCTTGGTGTGGTGTATGAAATTAACCGCGATGAATGCTTTTATGCACGGGCGGGCAGTCCTGCATTTTGCAATGGGTCAGAAATTCGGGTATCACCAATCGCCCACTTAAATGAAAGTCTTTTAGCCACAGGATTTCCTTACTACCACCTTGACAAGAAAGATGATTACCTGGAAATCATCAAGTTGTTCCTTGAAAAAACGCACGGCATCCGGAGGCTTGGCAGTGCTGCCATCGATTTAGCTTATGTTGCCTGCGGAAAGTTTGAGGGCTTTTTTGAATACAACCTGAATGCGTGGGATGTTGCCGCTGGTGCGCTGATTGTGCAGCAGGCAGGCGGAAAGGTTTCTGATTTCAGCGGTGGCAATAATTTTTTACATGGAGGCGAAATTATCGCAGCCGGTGAAGTACATGATCAAATGCTGGAGCTGATTAAATCACAGTGGTTTAAAAAGAAGCCCTGATCAGTTTATTCCTGAGTTTATTCGTAACGAAGAGATTCAACGGGATTAACCAGGGCTGCTTTAATTGACTTGTAACTTACTGTAATCAGGGCGATAAAAAGGGAAATTCCAACGCCCATCAAAAAAACTGAGGCATCAAGTTCAATTCGGTAAGCAAATTGGTCTAAGTACATCCGGGTAACCCACCAACCCAGCGGAGCCGCCAGCACAAAACCGAAAATTACAAGCAGAATAAACTCTTTTGAAAATTTAACTAAAATGCTTTCCACCGATGCGCCAAATACTTTTCGCACGCCAATTTCTTTCGTCTTTTGGCCGGCCATAAATGTTACCAACCCAAGCAAACCAAGGCACCCGATAAAAATAGTTATGGATGTAAAGATGGTAAGCAATACCGATATTCTGCGTTGGCTGTCATAAAACTCACTGATTTGCTGGTCCAGAAACTCATAACTGAAAATATGTTCAGGATAAGCCTGCTCCCATTTTTCCTGTATTTTATTTATGGCTGGCTGAAAGGTGCCCGATGAAATCTTCACAGAAAGGCAATCATACCCTCTTATCCGGTTAAACATAATTACCGGCTCGAGGGGTTCGGACAGCGACATAGTATGGAAATTATTTACCACACCTATAATCGGCTTTTTCCGGCCCCACATAGTAATTTCCTTTCCGACCGCCTCCTCAGGGTTAGTGTATCCCACCATTTGCACTAATTTTTCATTTACCACAAAGCCCGTGGCTGTGTCGCCATCAGCAAGTTTTTCACCGGCCAGTATCTTTAACTGAAATAAATCGAAGTAGGTGTCATCGACTTGTTTAACCTGTGCGCGAAATTCCTCTTCGCGACCTTCGATGTAAAAACCGGTAGAAGATACATTTCCTGATGCCGGAGGTGCGCTGTTCAGGCTTACTTTTTCGATACCCGAAAATGCCAGTAACTCATTTTTAAGAGTGCGCATTTTACTAACGCCATCAACACCTCCGGGCCCCTCATTTTCAGGTATAGGTACAGAAACAATGGCTTCTTTTTGAAAACCAAGGTCCTTGGTTTGGAAATAGTCCATCTGGCGAATGATGACAATAGTACCTATAATGAAGAATTGAGAAATAAAAAACTGGGCAACCACAAGTCCTCTTCGCAGAGCATAACCTGATGAACTACGGTTAGTAATCAGGTTTTTGAGGGCCATTGCCGGCCTAAACCGTGAAACAATAAAGGCAGGATATAAACCCGACAGCAAAGAAATAATAATAATGATACAACCCAGGAATACCCACAAGGTAACATCATGCGTCAAGTTGAGGGTTAGCTTCAAATCAAGGAATGGGTTTAAAAAATTCAGGGCTAATTGGGCAAAGCCAAACGAAAGTAACACGGCCCCAAAAATTACAAGGCTGGTTTCACCAAGGAACTGAATGATAAGCTGACCCCGTGTACTACCAAGCGATTTGCGTATGCCAACTTCTTTGGAGCGCTTAATCGCTTCAGCTGTAGTGAGGTTTATCATGTTAATACATGCTGTTAAAATCAGAAAGGCTGCAATAAGGCCAAGTGCTAATAATACTTGCCTGGGCACGGTATTATAGTTGAAATTACCGTACCGGTCGTCAAAATGAATTTCTGCGAGTGGCTGTAACGGATGGGTTCGTTCATCTGTAATTTGGCCGCCCAGATATTTTTTTACGAAATCGGGCATACGCGCTTCAATTGAAGCCGCTGATTCACCCTCTTTCAGTAGTATGTAGCATTGTTCATCGCTCCATATACTGTTCCAACCCTTTTGCTCCGATTCATTTTTTATGGTAGCAAACGAAAGCATCACATCAAACGGAAGGTCAGTATTACTTGGATAGTCTTCCATGATTGCCGTAACGCGGTACTCCCGGTTTTCAAATTTTACCACTTCGCCAATAGCATTTGCATTATCAAAGTACTTGGCAGCCGCTCGCCTCGATAAAATAACTTCGTTGGGCTCATCAAGGCCTGAATAGGCTTCACCATGAATTATTTTTCGGTCAAAAATTTTGAAAAAACTGGGTTGGGCATAGACCACCCCACTTGCTTCATTAAACTTTTTTGACTCTCCGTTAGCCTGTGGTATTGTGATCACACTTCCGGCCCGGTAGGATAAAAAAGTAACTTCTTCTGCTTCATGAAAATCATTCTTAAACGCCTCAGGCATAACTGCAGGTATGCCCGGAGTATAATGGTAACCATTATCGTGATGCGTTTGAGTTACCACCCGGTAAATACGATCACGCTTTGAATGAAAGGTATCAAAACTTATGGCATGATGGATTAACAGGAACAGGATGAGCGAACTGGTAATGCCTAGTGTAAGACCTGAAAGGTTAATGAAAGAACTGTCTTTATTACGCAAAAGGTTTCTGAAAGCAGTCTTTAAATAATTTTTTAGCATAGCCGGATGAATTGCCTGAGACAGGCCAAATGTAATGCCAGGTTTGAATTGTGATTTGCATATTGAAAAACAAGCTGATGCAATTGTTGGCTGTTCGCTGGCGGGCTGTTTTATCCGTTTCCGGACAATCTCTTTTTTTACACTGGTTTTACCGCGATTTGTTTAATTTTAAGGCCATGATTCAACACCTCATCATCGCGCTATTGTTCCTGTCAGCAGTGGTTTACCTGGGCGTGTTGGTTTACCGGTCATTTCAGGCAAAATCGTGCGCCACGGGCTGTGGCAAGTGCGGGGCTATTGATGTTGAGAAACTGGCTAAAGAAATACGCAGCCGCGAAAAACTTACTCCCTGAATCAGGCCCATACGTTTGTACCCTCGGTACAGTTTTTACATATCTCTATTTCCTTTCTGGATTTCAGTAACGCGGTGCGAAAGCGCTTATATGCTTCGCCATACCAGATTTCTTCAAACGTATTTTTTGTAAGATCGCCCAGCACATGGCGGGCATCCTTATCAAAACAACACGGCACTACCTTACCATCCCAGGTAATCACACAACTGTGCCACATTTTCCAGCAGTGATTGTCGAGATTATTCTTAATGGTGTATTTACCTTCCGCATTCTTCCTGTACCGCGAGTACTTATCCTGAACAGGAATTAACTCCGAGCCATTTTCAAAATCGTAAATCTGGGCTGTCTTTAGCGCCACATCATCAACACCCAGTTTCTTGGCGAGTTTGTACACGTCAGGTATTTCGTGTTCATTCGGTTTAACCACCAGAAACTGAAAAATAGTGTAGGGAGTTTTTGCGTTAAGTTTTCTTTTCCATTCCACTATTTTTTTTGTGCCTTCAATAACTTTATCCAAACTTCCGCCTACGCGGTATGCCTGATAGGTCTCCTGAGAAGTTCCGTCAATGGAAATTATCAATCGGTCAAGACCTGATTCAATAGTAGCTTTAGCCGTTTCATCTGTAAAATAATGCGCGTTGGTGGAAGTAGCCGTATAAATTCCTTTACGGCCAGCATAGTGTACCATATCGAGAAATCGGGAATTCAGGTACGGCTCTCCTTGAAAATAAAACGTGAGGTAGCTGAGCTTTGGCGCCAATTGATCGATAACATTTTTAAAAAACTCCTGCTGAAGCATTCCGGTAGGGCGTGTGAAAGATCGTAACCCACTGGGGCATTCCGGGCAGCGCAAATTACAACTGGTGGTAGGCTCAATGGAAATGCTGATGGGCATACCCGATTGCCTGGGCTTACCGGTGAGCCGTGATGCATAATATGCGGTTAACACACGGGCAGCATTCCGGCTTTTCTGCACGGTAAATTTCTTACTAAAGTTAAGTACATCCTGAAGGCCGGTAAACATGGGGGTAAGTTAAATCAATTTTAATGGACGGGCAGGCATTTGTTTTTATCTTTCGGCATCCGTTAAAACCGTTATGCGCAAACTTGCTTTCTTTTTTGTCATCCTGGTAAACGTTACCGCAGCCGCACAAATAACCCTGTCCGATCAGGCCGAGATTTCGGTTATCACCTGCGGACCGGGGCAAACTGAGTTATACTCAGCCTTCGGTCATAGCGCTTTGCGGGTAAACGATCCGGTAAACGGGTTTGATTACGCCTTTAACTACGGGGTTTTCGACTTCAACCAGCCAAACTTCTACCTGAACTTTGCGCGCGGACATAATTATTATAAACTGGCCGTGCAGGACTATAAGCGGTTTGAGTACTTCTACATTTACTACAACCGGTATGTGCACGAACAGGTACTGAACCTGACTGCATGGCAAAAACAAAGGTTATTTGATTACCTGCAATGGAACGCCCAGCCCGAAAACCAAAGTTATCTCTACGATTATTTTTACGACAACTGCGCCACAAAACTCCCTGAAATTGTAACCAAAGTATTTGGCGATTCGGTACGCTTTAACGATTCGCACATTTCTACCCGCCATTCCTTTCGTGAGCTTACTGACTTGTATTTACGGTGGCAACCCTGGGGAGACCTTGGTATTGATATTTGCCTGGGCCTTCCGATGGACAAAAAAGCCACGCCCTACCAATACATGTTTTTGCCTGATTATGTAGAAGCGGGCTTCGACAATGCCACGATAAACGGTGAGCCGCTGGTCAGACAAAAAAATAGTATTTATGAAGCACGGGCCGAAAATTTGAGCACGGGTTTATTCACCCCGTTTAACACCTTTTTAGCATTCGCCCTGATAACCATTGCGCTTTCGGTGTGGGATTTTACCCAAAAGAAAACTTCAAACTGGTTTGATGCGCTATTGTTCGGTGTTACAGGGCTAATCGGGGTATTGCTGTTTTTGCTCTGGGTAGCTACCGATCATCGCGCAGCAGCCAATAACCTTAATGTGCTGTGGGCATTACCCACCCATGCTGTAGTCGCCTTTCTTGTTTTTAAATCACGCAAATGGGTAAAAAATTACTTCCTAATCACGCTCATTCTTAACGGATTGTTGCTTATCCTGTGGGTCTGGTTGCCTCAGCAGCTGCACACTTCATTAATTCCGCTTGTTACAGCATTGGCTGTTCGGGCTTTTACTCAATTCTATCTTTGTCCGATAAAGGAAGAATGATGGTAAAACACGAGCCCCTTTCATATTCCGATGTAGCACGTATCACACCGCCCATTTTTTCAACTGTTTCTTTAACAATATAAAGTCCGAGACCGGACCCTTTTGATTGTTCGGTACCTCTGTAAAACATTTCGAATATTTTGCTGATTCGGTCAGAAGGAATACCCTGGCCATTATCCGACACGATCAGCTTCAGGTTATCATTATTCTTTTGGGCAGTAACCTTAATCCAGGCATCTTTGGTTTTGCGATGATACTTTACGGCATTGGAGACTAAATTATTGAGAACAATAGAAAGCCTTTGTTTATCTGAATAAATCGGATCTTTCAGGGAAATTTGCTTTTCAAAAGAAATCCCCTTAGCCGTTTCAACAAACCGGTGATTTTCAAAAATATCATTCACCAGCTCATGTAGATTAATCTTGTCGGAAGAAACCCCTGTACGGGCATTACGGGCATAGTCAATAATATTATGAATGAAATCATCCAGCTTGTCGGTCCGGTCTATCATCATAGCCAGGTAATGTTGAGTTGATTCCTCTTTTGACTCAAGCCTGGCAAGATTAATTAAACCCTTTATGGACATAAGGGGGGCACGTAAATCATGCGAAGCACTATACACAAACCGATCAAGTTCATCATTGGTTTTCTGAAGGTGTGAATTTTTTTCCTGAACTTCCTGTGCAAGTTTAGCCAATCTTCTTTCAGAAAAATCATTGGTATTTGCCATAAAGACAATGAAGAACACGAGTACAATGATACTCGTAACCAGGTTAATTAAAAATGAACGTTCAACATCCACTACCTGAATATCGAATTTTCCAAACACGCTAAATCCCGTTAAATGCAATAACAGGATCAATGCGATTGACCCTGCTATAAACAATAGCCGAAGCAGGTTTTCACTTGGTTCAAAAATTACACTGGCCAGCCCAATCCAGGCAAAGTAATAGAAATAAATACCCAATTCTTTCGGCACCAGCGAGCAGTAAATAAAAAAGTAAATATTTAAAAACACCAAAAGATAGATTCGGGCAGTTTTATGGAATCCCTTTTCATTAAGCAGGTAGGCAATAAAAATAAAAACAGCCATTAGTGCGTCCATCACGGGCATGAATACCAATCCATCAATTAAATCTTCCATGGCATGAAGAACTCCCATAACGGCACCAAACAAGGTAAACTGCGAAAGGAGAATGACGCGCTTGTATTTGTAATAGGCTTCACTGTCTTCTGAAAATTGCCTGCTGTACCGTGACCAGTTTTTAGGCAATAAAAACGACAGCACTTTCATTAGAAAAGGGGTAACAGGGTGGCAAAGCTAAATAAACTTCGCAGCAGTAATTGAGCATTTAAGCGCCAATCCTTACATGTGAATCGGCCGGTTGGCCGTAGCTGCCAGGCATGCTTCTTTCACAGCTTCCATATACGTTGGGTGCGCATGCGACATGCGGGCAACATCTTCTGCTGATGCTCGATATTCCATTGCTACAACTCCCGCTGCAATCATGTCAGCAGCTCGCGCACCAATAATGTGTACACCCAGTATTTCATCGGTATTTTTATCCGCCAGGATTTTTACAAACCCATCCGTATCCATCGAAGCCCGTGCACGCCCCAATGCCTTGTACGGAAAATTACCCACCTTATAGGCCCTGCCTGATTGTTTGAGTTGCTCCTCAGTTTGACCCACACTGGCTACTTCAGGCCAGGTGTACACTACTGCGGGTATCAGGTTATAGTTGATATGCGGTTTCTGTCCGGCTAATTGCTCGGCCACCATAACACCTTCTTCTTCGGCTTTGTGTGCCAGCATGGCTCCGCGCACCACATCGCCAATGGCATAAATAGTATCCACTTTTGTTTTCAGGTGATCGTCAACCGGTATTTGTCCACGCTCGGTTTCAATACCAATTTTTTCCAACCCAAGACCTTCGGTGTAAGGCCTTCGGCCTATGCTTACCAAACAATAGTCACCCTTTATTTCAAGTTGTTTACCGCTTTTATCTTCAGCTTTTACAATTACTTCCTTACCCTTGTTCTCAACCGATGTTACCTTATGGCCGAGGTAAACATCCATGCCCAGTTTTTTGGCTACTTTCTGAAGTTCTTTGCCCAATGCACCATCCATGGTGGGGATTAGGTTATCGAGAAATTCCACAACGGTAACTTTCGAACCGATCCGAGCATAAACTGAGCCGAGTTCCATTCCAATTACCCCTCCGCCAATTACAATTAAGTGCTTTGGTATTTCTTTCAATTCCAGTGCTTCGGTACTGGAAATAATGCGATTTTTATCAAACGGGGCAAAAGGAAGCGGTGTCGGTTTTGAACCGGTGGCGATAATCACATTCTCGGCAGTGATGGTTTTTTCCTTACCATCAGCTGAAGTAATTTTAACGGTGTGCTTATCAACGAATGACCCTACACCTGTAAAAACATCAATCTTGTTTTTCTTCATCAGGTAGGCAATGCCGTCAACATTTGCCTTCACCACATCACCTTTTCGTTTAATCATTTGCGCGAGGTTGGCCTTTGGTTTTGCTATATCGACACCATGCTCAGCAAATGTGTGGTTGGCATTATGAAAATGTTCAGACGAGTCCAGCAATGCTTTAGAAGGAATACATCCTACGTTCAGGCAGGTTCCCCCCAGGGTTTTATACTTTTCAATAATAGCTGTTTTAAAGCCTAGCTGGGCGCACCGTATGGCTGCTACATAGCCGCCAGGTCCCGAACCAATTACTACAACTTTATAGTCCATAGAAACAAAAATTAAACTCCTAAAATCAGCCTTCCCGGATCTTCCAGCATTTCCTTCACCCGCACCAGAAAACTTACCGACTCGCGTCCGTCAATAATCCGGTGGTCGTATGACATGGCCACATACATCACCGGGGTAATTACAATTTGCCCGTTCTTTACTACCGGCCGCTCCACAATATTGTGCATTCCTAAAATGGCGGATTGGGGAGGATTGATAATAGGGGTAGACAGCATTGAGCCAAACACACCGCCATTGGTTATTGAAAAGGTACCCCCGGTCATCTCTTCAATGGAGAGTTTACCATCGCGGCCGCGGGCAGCCAGTCGTGCAATTTCTGCCTCAATCTGATGAAACGAAAGAGATTCGGCATTGCGAATTACCGGCACCACCAGTCCTCGCGGTGTGGATACGGCTATGGAAATATCACAGTAATCATGATATACAATCTCATCTCCATCAATTTTGGCATTTACCGCAGGCCACTCCTTTAGCGCCTGGCAAACCGCTTTGGTAAAAAATGACATGAACCCCAGCCCGACTCCGTACTTCTCTTTGAATTTGTCTTTGTACCTGGCGCGCATTTCCATAACAGGCTTCATGTCCACTTCATTAAATGTGGTGAGCATGGCGGTTTCATTCTTAACCGAAACAAGCCTCCGGGCAATGGTTTTGCGAAGAGAGGTCATTTTTTCTCTTCGCTCATTTCGGGTTACACCAACAGAAATTGAGGGCGTGCCTGTTGGCGGGGCTTGTTTAGGCGCATCCGACTTTGCTGCGGGTTGTGCCTTCATAGCATCTTCTTTTGTAATCCGTCCGCCAACACCTGTTCCTGAAACCTGGCTTGATGGAATTCCTTTTTCATCCAGAATTTTTCCTGCAGCCGGTGAAGGATGTCCGGCTGCGTAGGTTTTATCGCCCATGCCAGGAGCCGCAACTGCCGCGGCAGGTGGGGCTGTAGCGGATGCCTGGGCAGGCGCACCTTCCATAACTTCAATTTTGCAAATCAACCCGCCAATGGGTAAGGTTTCTTTTTCTTTGGCTACGATGCGTAGAATACCGTTGGCTTCAGCGGGTAATTCAAAAGTTGCCTTATCAGATTCCACTTCGGCAATCACTTCATCCAATTGAACGAAGTCGCCATCTTTCTTCAGCCATGTTGAAATAGTAACCTCGGTAATGGATTCGCCAACCGCAGGTACTTTCATTTCCTTTATGGCGCCTGTAGCCTTTGGTGCCGCTGCAGATATTGGTGTGGCTGATGCATTTTCTTTGGCAGCCGGAACTCCTGCTCCTTCTTCAATCTCACAAATCAATTCCCCGATTGGAACCGTGTCGCCTTGCTGCTTTTTTATGTGTAATACACCTGCTGCCGGTGCGGTCAACTCAAAGGTTGCCTTGTCGGATTCCAGTTCGGCAATCACTTCATCCATTTGTACCACATCGCCTTCTTTTTTTGTCCAGTTGGCAACGGTAACTTCGGTGATGGACTCGCCCACAGTGGGTACTTTTACCTGAATAGCCATACGTAAATTTTAGATTTGTTGATTGAAAGTTTCAAATTTCGAAAGCCTGGTTAATGATCTTCTCCTGCTCGGCTTTATGTAGCTTAGAATAGCCGGTTGCCGGTGAAGCACTCGATTTCCGGGCTACTACTTTCCATTTTTCATCCGGCATAAACCGATGGATGTACGCCCAATATCCCATGTTATACGGTTCTTCCTGTGCCCATATCATTTCTACATTCTTGTACTTTTTCAATACCGTTTGGAGTTGGTGCTTCGGGAAGGGATAGAGTTGTTCAAGTCGGATGAGGGCCGTGTGTTTAATTTTCTTCTTTTGCTGATATTCCTGCAACTCAAAAAATAATTTGCCCGTACAGAAAACAAGACGCTTAACCTCTTTGGCCACAGCATTAGGATCATCAATCACTTCAACAAATCTACCGGAAGTGAATTCTTTCAGCGGGGAAACTACGCCCGGATGCCGCAACAGCGATTTAGGTGAAAAGACTACACAAGGCTTTCTGAATTCCCACTTTACCTGCCTGCGTAACAAATGAAAATAATTGGCAGAAGTGGTCATGTTTGCTACAATCATATTCAGTTCAGACGCCTGTTGCAAAAAACGCTCAGGACGTGCGCTGCTGTGTTCGGGGCCCTGCCCTTCGTACCCGTGTGGAAGGAGAAGTACCAACCCATTTTGCCGTTGCCACTTGGATTCAGCACTGGTGATGAACTGATCAATTATAACCTGTGCACCATTTACAAAATCGCCAAACTGCGCCTCCCAGATTACCAAGGCGTGGGGAGTAGCCATAGCATACCCGTACTCAAACCCCATAACACCAAACTCTGAGAGAAGCGAGTTATACATGTGAAGCTTGGCCTGGTCAGGACTGATGTGATTTAAGCCGCAGTACGATTCATTGGTGTTTACATCCCAGAAATAAGCATGCCTGTGAGAAAATGTTCCGCGTTTCACATCCTGTCCGGACATCCGCACAATGTATTTTTCAGACAACAGCGATCCAAAGGCCAGTAATTCCGCTTCGGCCCAACCCAACGCCTTCGATTCAAAGAAGGCATCTTTCCTGTCTTTGAGCAATTTTTCAATCTGCTTTATCGGTTTAAAACCTTCGGGTAGTGTGGTTAAGGCCTTGCCTACCGTATCAACAGTTGCCTGAGTAATTGCGGTATCGGGTGATTTGTCAAAATCCTCAGCAACTGCTTTTCTAAGGGATTGCCATTCTTCTTCGCGCTCCTGGAATTTGTAGGGCAGCGATTTTTGCTTTACTTCATTGAGCCGGTCCTGCAACTGGTTTCTGAAGTTCTTATCCATTTCATCGGCAAGTGCCGCATCTACCCCCCTGCTGGCCAGTTTCTTTACATACACTTCGCGGGGGTTAGGGTGCTTGGCAATGAGGCTGTAGAGCTTCGGCTGGGTGAATTTCGGTTCATCGCTTTCATTATGACCGTGCCTGCGGTAACAGAGCATATCAATGAAAATATCTTTACCGAATTTCTGCCTGTATTCTACAGCAAGGTTAGCCGCAAAAGTTACCGCCTCCGCATCATCGCCATTAACATGCAACACCGGGGCATCGATGATCTTTGCCACATCGGTACAGTAAATAGCCGTGCGGGCATCGTCATAATCGGTAGTAAAACCCACCTGGTTGTTGATTACAAAGTGAATGGTTCCTCCGGTTGTGTAGCCGGGCAATCCCGACATCTGAACAACTTCATATACAATACCCTGGCCTGCAACAGCGGCATCACCGTGGATTAAAATCGCCATTGCCTGCTTAAGGTCACTGTGGTACTCATCATCAATCTGGCCGCGTGTATATCCTACCACCAGCGGATTAACTGCTTCCAGGTGTGATGGATTTGGAGTGAGCTTCACATAAATCCTTTTTCCGGACGGTGTATTGATGCGGCTGGCATAACCGAGGTGGTATTTTACATCTCCATCGCCCATTGTGGCATCCGGATTTACCTGTCCTTCGAATTCGGTAAAAATCTGCTCGTAGGTTTTTCCAAGAATATTAGCCAGGACGTTTAGTCTGCCCCGGTGGGCCATCCCGATAACCACTTCCTTCACATCCAGTTCAGCAGCTTTGTTAATAATAGCCTGCAAACCGGGAATGGTGTTTTCACCTCCTTCAAGTGAAAACCTTTTCTGCCCCAGAAATTTTGTGTGCAGGAAGTTCTCAAAAACTACGGCTTCATTCAGTTTGGTGAGTATCCTCTTTTTTTCTTCCAGGTTAGGATTATAACTGTAATACTCTGTTTCACACTTATTAAAAAACCACTGGCGGATGTCGTCATTGCGGATATAGTTGTACTCAAAACCGATTGGTCCGAGGTAAACCGTTTTCAGCTTTTCTTCAATTTTCCGCAAGGTGCTGCGCTTCATACCGATTTCGGATGCCACATCAAACTCGGTATCAAGATCAGCCTCCGATAAGCCAAAGAATTTCAGATCGAAATGAACATTGTGATTCCTTCGCTCCCGTACCGGGTTGGTTTTAGAAGCCAGATGGGCAAAAGAGCGATAGGCAAAAATGAGGTTGCGCACCTGTGTCTCTTTGATCGAGTGCGTATCCATGCCCGCAACATCGCCCCCGTTTTCCCCAAAACGTTGTATAGAGAACTCATAACCTTCAAAAAACTTCTGCCAGGTGGCATCAACCGATGCGGGATCGGCTTTGTAATTTTTATAGAGCTGGTCGAGGTAGCCGACATCAGCATTAGAGATGTAAGAATACTTATCCATAGACTTGCCAAGGTTTGGATGGGGAACCAAATGTATTGAACCACTGGGGGAATAAAAAACCGATTACTCGCTTAAGCAATTATATCAGTTAAAAATAGATGTTTCTGGGTCTGGATTCTTGATTGACAGAACTGAAAAAAGGCCTATATTTGCAGCCTTTATTAAACCGGACGAGATCCAAAAACAAACACAAAATGGCAGTTAAAATACGTTTGGCCCGCAGAGGCCGCAAAAAACTGGCCCGCTTCGATGTTGTAGTCGCAGATGCCAGAGCACCACGCGATGGTCGCTTTATTGAGAAAATTGGTACGTACGATCCCCTCACCGTGCCTGCTTCTATTGAGTTGGATGATGAAAAAGCCTTTAAATGGCTGATGAACGGGGCGCAGCCTTCCGAAACTGTTAAGGCTATGCTTTCATATCGGGGTGTAATGCTTCGCAAACACCTGCAAATTGGTGTTATTAAAGGCGCCTTTTCACAAGAAGAAGCAGACAGAAGACTGGCCGAATGGAAGAAAGAAAAGGATGCCAAAATTCAGGCTAAACGCGATAAGGTGGTAGATACCAAAAAGGCGCAGGCTCAGGCGCGCAAGGAGGCCGAATCGAAAATCAGAGAGGCACGGGCAGAGGCTATTCGTAAAAAGGCAGAAGCAGCAGCCGCAGCCGCTGAAGGTACTCCTGCCCCTGCAGAAGGGGAAGCACCTGCAGAAGCCGCTGAAACGCAAGCTTAACCTTTCCGCTAAAATTGAACAAAAAAGTGCCAGCCGCCTTGCTGGCATTTTTCATTTCAGGATTAAATGGAACTGAAAGACCATTACAAAGTTGGGTTCATCATGAAACCGCATGGCCTTAAAGGCGAGGTAACCGTTACTTTGGATTCCAACGCCCCGGTTGATTGGAATACACTAAAATCTGTTTTTGTACTCATCCGTGGACAACTGGTTCCACACTTCATTGAACGGGTGTCAATTAAAAACAACAAAGCCTTCGTTAAGTTTGAAGATGTAAACGATGTGGCAAGTGCCTCAAAACTTCAAAAAAGTTCACTCTACTTGTTGAAAACCAGCCGGCCCAAACTGAAGCGGGGCGATTTCTACGATGATGAAGTAATCGGATTTGAGGTTAGGGATGAAACGGCAGGCATTATCGGAACTATTACCCGCATAGAGCAGGCCGGGCCTAATCGGTTTTTAATTGTGGCTTATCATCAAAAAGAGGTGATGATACCGGTTGTGGGGCCGTTTATTACAGCCATTCTCAAGTCAAAAAAGCAGATGTTCGTAAATCTTCCCCCGGGATTTGTAGAAATTTGATCCATGCATCTTTCCATCATTACCTGCCTGCCGCGCCTGCTCGAAAGTCCGTTTAACGATTCTATTCTGAAACGGGCACAGCAAAAAAAATTAGTTACTGTAGAAATCATCGACCTGCGCCACTACGCAACCGATAAACACAAGTCAGTGGATGATTATGCCTTTGGCGGAGGTGCAGGCATGGTGTTAATGATTGAACCCATCGACCGGTGCATTGCCGATTTAAAATCAAAGCGCCCCTATGATGAAGTAATTTACATGAGTCCGGATGGCGATTTATTTACACAAGCTGTTGCCAATGAACTCAGCCTGAAGAAAAATCTGATTCTTTTGTGCGGCCATTACAAAGGCATTGACGAACGTGTAAGGGAACATCTTATTACCCGCGAAATAAGCATTGGCGAGTATGTGCTCTCCGGTGGCGAACTGGCTGCTGCCGTGGTGGCCGATGCGGTTATACGGCTTTTGCCCGGTGTACTCAATGATGAAACTTCCGCATTAAGCGATTCTTTCCAGGATGGACTTATTGCCCCACCGGTTTACACTCGCCCGGCCGAGTACCGTGGCTGGAAGGTGCCAGACGTTCTGCTCTCAGGAGACCACGCTAAAATCGAGGAGTGGAAGCATGAAAAAGCAGTTGAACGCACTAAAAAAAGAAAGCCCGGATTTGCGGTTGATTAGCAATAAAATCGCCTTTTCTGAGCCTTTTGTGCTTAATTTATTGTCAACTAACCCTCAATTCCTATATTTGCAGTCCGTTTTTAAAACACGCTTTTTATGGCTGATCTGATAAAAGTTGTAGAGAAGGAATTTGCTGCCGTTCGTGAGAAAATGCCCGATTTTAAGGCAGGAGACACGATTAATGTTCATGTTAAAATTAAAGAAGGAAACAAAGAACGCATTCAGCAGTTCCAGGGAGTTGTAATCCAGCGCAGGGGTTATGGCACCAACGGGGAGACTTTCACTGTTCGGAAGGTTTCAAACGGGGTTGGTGTTGAGCGTATTTTCCCCATTACATCGCCCAGTATTGATAAAATTGATGTGGTAAAAGAAGGTAGTGTGCGCAGAGCAAAACTGTACTACATGAAAGGCCGCCAGGGTAAATCGGCCAGAATTAAAGAAAAAGTATAAACACGGTTTATAGCATACCACAAAGCCACTGAAAAGTGGCTTTTTTGTTTAATAGATGGCGTTTTTAGCGGTTAGCATACAATTAAATAATTGATAACTTTGTTGCCCCTACGTTGAAATCTATGGCAAAAACCAACATTCCGAAGATTTTAGGGAAGGATGCCAAATACCTTCTCGGTCACAAAAGCAAAACCATTTCAACCAGCCAGATTCATCGCCCGGGCCCTGATTTTGTAGACCGGATCTTCGCAGCATCAAACCGCAATCCGCAAACCTTGCGTAGCCTGCAGACTCTTTTTGATAATGGTCGTTTAGGCGGTACAGGTTACCTGTCCATCCTTCCCATAGACCAGGGCATTGAGCACAGCGCAGGGGCCTCATTCGCGAAGAACCCGATTTATTTTGATCCCGAAAACATTGTAAAACTCGCCATTGAAGGTGGATGCAATGCAGTAGCTACAACATACGGTGTACTGGCACTCATGTCAAGAAAATATGCCCACCGTATTCCTTTCATCGTAAAGGTTAACCACAATGAATTGTTAACCTATCCGAACAAGTACGATCAGATCATGTTCGGTTCGGTGGAAGAAGCCTGGAACCTAGGTGCCGTGGCCGTTGGTGCTACCATTTATTTCGGATCGGATAATTCCACCCGCCAGATCCAGGAAGTAGCCGCTGCCTTTGAGCGTGCGCATGAACTAGGCATGGCCACCATATTGTGGTGCTACATCCGGAACAACGCCTTTAAGCAAGGAGGTAAAGACTATCATGTTTCGGCCGACCTTACCGGCCAGGCCAACCATTTAGGCGTAACCATCCAGGCCGATATTATCAAACAAAAACTTGCCGAAAACAACGGGGGCTATAAGGCCCTTAATACAGGGGGAAGCAGCTACGGCAAACTCGATGAACGCATTTACACCCAACTTACATCCGACCACCCCATTGATTTATGCCGCTACCAGGTAGCCAACTGCTACATGGGCCGTGCCGGACTCATCAACTCGGGCGGTGAATCAAAAGGCACCAGCGATTTGGCCGATGCGGTTCGAACGGCAGTTATCAATAAGCGCGCGGGCGGAATGGGTCTCATCTCCGGGCGAAAGGCTTTTCAGCGACCCATGAAGGAAGGTGTTGAGATTCTAAACGCCATACAGGATGTATATCTCGACAAGAGTATTGACTTGGCTTAATCAAATCGCGGTGGTAGCCAATTTCATTTAAACCCAAAAACATGTCGTGGTTTAACCGTACCGATAAAGGCATTCTTACCCCCACTGAAGCGAAGCGTGAAGTTCCGGATGGATTGTGGTTTAAATCGCCCGGGGGAAAAATCATCCACACCCGCGAACTCCGGAACAATGCCTATGTGGTACCTGAAGAAGATTACCATGTTCGCATCGGGTCAAAAGAGTATTTTGAAATTCTTTTCGACAATAACGCGTTTACAGAACTTGACCCCAACATGGAGTCAGCCGATCCGTTGAAATTTAAAGACACGAAACCCTACCCCAAACGGATTAAAGAAACCCAGGAAAAAACGGAACTGAAAGATGCCGTACGCACAGCCTATGGCAAGATGAACGGACTGGACATTGTTATCGGGTGCATGGATTTCAGTTTCATTGGCGGTTCAATGGGCTCGGTCGTGGGCGAAAAAATTGCCCGCGCTATGGATTACTCCCTGAAAAACAAAATCCCCTTCCTGATGATTTCCCGTTCAGGCGGTGCGCGTATGATGGAAGCGGGGTTATCCCTGATGCAAATGGCCAAGACCTCTGCCAAAATTGCCCAACTCGATGAAGCCGGAATACCGTACATATCTTTAATGACCGACCCGACCACCGGTGGGGTTACGGCATCCTATGCCATGCTTGGCGACTTTAATATTGCGGAGCCGGGTGCCTTGATTGGCTTTGCCGGCCCCCGTGTAATCCGCGAAACCATCGGTAAAGATCTTCCGAAAGGTTTTCAAAGCGCGGAGTTTGTGCTGGAGCACGGCTTTCTGGATTTTATTATTGACCGGAGAAACCTGAAAAACCGGTTAACCACGTTGCTAAAAATGCTCAATAACTGAGACTGTAGCACCTAATCAGATTAATGCTGAATAAAATCCTTAAATGGATTTTGAATGCAGTGCGCCCGATAGGAAGCATTATCGGCAACGATGTTCCAAAGAATTTGACCCTGATCATTAACAATAGCAATCGTAGCGTCCTTTCGGGTGGTGCACACCAGGTATTTTCCTTCACTAATCATTTCGGCACTGCACATTCTGTAAGAAGACAAGGCCCGTGGCAATTCAACGTGGATAACCGGTTTGGCGGATTGTTCCGCCTCATTAATTTGAAAAGACAGTATCCGGGAATTAGGCCGAATCTTTAAATCGCCATTATCAAACATCATCAGTTCGCCCCTGGAATTGAAGTGAATGCTGTGCTGCCGGATAAAATTATCAGTGGGTTGGGGCGGCTTAATGGTGCCATTTTCACCGAACTTCCACATTACGTTACCTGTCTTAGCATTAATTTTCCAGACCTGATTAAAGTCTCTGAATGAGATCAGGTAATGGCCGTCCTTATCCAAGACAATGGAGTTAGCATGTCCCCAGTTTTCCTTTAAATTTATTTTTCCGGTAAACTGAATCGGGCTTTTAGTTTGTATCAGGTTCCACTTCCAAACCACGTTACCCTCTTTTGATAAAACCAAAATTCCATCGGCTGTCAGGTATTGATTTTTTTTACCTCCAAACTTCCGTAAATCGTATTGGGCGGAGTCGTGTGTAATCGTTACGATGTTTCCTTCTGGATTATAAAATACTTCGTGGTGAACTTTGTAGGGCAAACCTAATTGTTCGAGGTCTAGATCAAGCAGGCGGTTTCCCAGTAAATCCGTTTCCACAATCCGGGCTGAATCATAGATGGACAGAATGGTGTTGTTTGCCGTCCACGAAAATGCTCTGCGAACAGCCGTGTCGTAGGTATGATACCACACAATATCGCCTTCCCGATCAATCAGCACATCTGCTCCCTGTCTGAAAAATCTTCGGATCAGGATAAACCCTTCGAATAAAGTCGTATCTATTTTTACTTTCCGTATGCCCAGAACGTCTGCCGGGACTGAGTCAGTCTCAAAATAATACTCATGCGACCGCCTTTGTTTACTTGTAATCCGGTAAACATAGCGGGTCTTTGGCTTAATATTAACTAATGTTACGGCATGTTTTCTCCCCGGATTTGCTTTGGTAAGTTGCCGCTTGGCAGGACGTCCTACTGGCCAGTATTCCACTTGTATTGGTGTACTGTCACGTGTTTCAAAAGTAATTTGGGGCAGAAGTACGTTGTTATTATTAAAGGTTACCTGCGGTTCAGAATGCCATGACGACTGACATGCCCAAACAAAAACACCGAGTGCGTAAATGTATTTATATGCTGCGTTCATTGAAGGACTCTGCTTTCAATTTGCTTAAGTAAATCCTCCTGGGGCTTGCGTCTGAGAATATCCTCCGGATCGGCCCTTCGAAGTGCCTCCTCCATTCCACGGGCATTTTCCTTCTCATAAAATGCGATATCTGTTTCGGTCAATATAAACTGACTTACATCGGTTAGCAAGGGGTAACCCAATATGGTTAACATGCGGTGTGCGACACCTTCAAATATCCGAATTTGCTCCAGCGAGAGTTC
>JBKBOE010000024.1:0-35565 GCA_046294915.1 Cyclobacteriaceae bacterium
CTGGGTGGTACTCCGGTAGACCGTACCTTAAGCCAGAATATGGTGGATGAAGTAGTAAAAATATTCAATGCAAATACCGAATTCGCCCTGGCCCTGTCGCCCGAAGGCACACGCAAGCGGGTTGAACGGCTCCGCACAGGTTTTTACAACATTGCCAAAAAAGCCAACGTCCCGATAATTATGGTGGCTCTTGATTTTGAGCACAAACAAGTAATTTTTTCCGAGCCTATAACCGTTTCGGGTAATCAGGATGCTGATTTTGAGAAAATATTCACTTTTTTCAGACCCATTAAAGGCAAGATTCCGGAGAATGGGTTGGGGCATTTATAATAAAAAAGCGACTCACCTGGTGAGCCGCTTTTTTGTGTTTTGAAACCTTGTAACCTACATACCTGAGCCACTTCCTTCATTTGTACCGAATAACGAAGGGGCCGGAGCAGGAGCCGCGGGTTGAGGAGCAGGGGCAGGGGCTGGTTTAGGTGCAGCCTTTTTCCTGGGTGCAGCCTTTTTCTTTACAGCCTTCTTAACCACTTTCTTCTTCGAAGGCTTTGCTGCCTTCTTACCCTTGGCTTTTGATTTTTTTACGGCCTTTTTGGGTTTCGCTTTTGCCTTTTTGGTAGCTTTTTTCTTAGCCATAGCAACTTAAAATTTAGAAACGAAAAGTATAAAATATTTTAACGCTAATGGCTGAGCATACCGTAATTTATTTTGCTTAGTCATTTACCCAAACCGTGAACGACACCAGCACCAGTTGGTCGCTAAGGAAATTGATGATGGGATCCTCAGGGTCGAACTGGTTTCCGTACTTTTTCCGGATGGCCTTCACCTCTTCATCGGTTACCCATTCTGTTGTTAAAAACTTTGGAGCCGGATCGATCTTCTTTTTCAGAGTTACTAATATTCTTTTCATACCTCTTTCTTTTTAAGGGCAATGTAACACCCTCATTTACAGGCAGAAATGAGATAAATCAGGTTTTTTGCAGGAAATGATCAGGTAGTGGGGCTGGGAGGTGGTGTAACCTCAGGGCGAACAGGTGCTTACCGTCTGGTCTTGTGTTTTTTACCTTTCCTCCCCGATTTTGAGTTTCCCCGAGTTTGGGGTTTCCTTCCCCCGGTTAACTCAACTCGTACAGTCCTGCCGCTGAACTCAACACCTTTTAAACCGCTGATGATCTTTTCGGACACGGCCTTATCAACTTCAAAAAAGGAGTAGGCACCTTTTATATCGATTTTGCCGATATGTGCTTTGGGTACGTTACAGCAGTCGTGCAGCATTTCAAGCAGGGTAGCCTTGTCCAGGTCATCCATCTTACCCAGGTTAATAAAAAACCGTTCACCTGTGGCATATCGATCGGTGCTGCCATTGTCTCTGCTTTTTACATTCAGATCAGGAGCATTCCGGTAGTAATCCAGAAACCGGTTGAACTCAATGGATGCAAAGCGCTTGATAAGTTCATTTTTTGATAGGTCTTTGAGTTCATCGTAAATGATTGGCAAAAACGATTCAAGCTCTTCTTCGTTTACTTTCACTTCGTGGATGCGGTGCATTAACGCCAGCAATTGTTTCTGGCACACTTCCGCTCCGCCAGGCACGGGTATCTGTTTAAAGGAACTCCGAATTCCCTTTTCAATTTGTTTAATCTTACCGGTTTCTCTGGGATTTACCAATGCTATGGAAACGCCTTTTTTACCTGCCCGAGCCGTGCGTCCGCTCCGATGGGTGTAAAACTCCATTTCATCGGGCAGGTTCATATGAATTACGTGACTGATGTTTTCCACATCAATCCCCCGGGCCGCCACATCGGTTGCTACAAGTATGCGTACTGACCTGTTTCTGAACTTCATCATCACCTTATCGCGCTGAGCCTGGTTCAGATCTCCATGCAGCGAGTCGGCATTATACCCATCTTTCATCAGGCTTTCGGCAATTCGTTGGGTATCAATGCGGGTACGGCAAAAAATTAATCCAAATATGTCGGGATGAAAATCAAGCAACCGCTTCAGCGCCATGTATTTGTCGCTTTCGCTTACTACTGCGTATTGGTGCTCAATGTTAACGTTGCCTGTATTTTTTTCGCCCACGGTAAGTTCTACAGGATTATGCATGTAATTGCTGGCGATGGAACGAACCTCTTTGGGCATGGTGGCTGAGAACAACCAGGTTATTTTTTCCTTAGGCGTTTTAGATAAAATTTCATCAATATCTTCTTTAAAGCCCATGTTCAGCATTTCATCGGCTTCATCCAGTACAACAAACCGGATCGTGCTCAGGTTTACTGCTTTGCGGCCTATCATATCGATGAGCCGCCCCGGAGTTGCCACTATGATCTGGGCTCCCCGCTTTACCTTTCGGATTTGTTCACTGATACTGGCTCCTCCGTAAATAGCAACAATGTTTAATGCTTTAAAATTTTCGGTAAAGTTTTCGAGGTCACTTACTATCTGAAGGCCCAGTTCACGGGTAGGTGCCAGGATAAGTGCCTGGGTTGATGTAAGCTGGTCATCGACCAGTTCAAGAAGAGGCAACCCGAAGGCAGCGGTCTTTCCTGTTCCGGTTTGTGCAAGGCCGATAAAATCACGGTCGTTCTTTAAGAGTAGCGGAATGGCTTTTTCCTGGATGGGTGTTGGTGTTTCAAAGCCGATGAGTTCAACGGCCTGGGTTAATTCCCGGGATAGTCCCAGGGCTTGGAATGATTTCATGGTTAATTCAAGATTACGTTGGGAACTACAGTCGATTTCCCATTTATTGGCCTATGGCTGCAATGGAGGGCAATGGAGTTGTGTTGTCAACCACAAAGATACGGTTTAATTTTGAGCAGTTTAGTGCTTTGGTATATTTCGAAAGTCGGTTTGGTTTTTTTGCACCCGGCCAGCTTATTATAAGGGTAAAATGAATGATGGCATACATATTCGATGGGTTTTGGTATAGCAAAACAAATCGGGATACTGATTGTATTTTCATTTCTTGTTGGCTCGTACGATCCGCAAGCTCAGCGCAAGCGGAAAACTGAAGGCCGGCAGAACGTAATGAAGAGCCAGGTAGTGGATGGAGTCGTAAAAGATTCCTACAAGGATGGAAAACTTCGGGCTGAAATTCCCTATGCCAACGACTTTTCTATCTGCGCATCATTAAGCAGCGAGCCATTGGCAATTATAAGTGAGAATAAATCGAAATTTTGTTTCGAGTTTAGTGACCGAAAGGCCACTTTTTCCATTGGCGAGTCGAATTGAATCTCATTGAAATATACCGGGCTGTCTTGCCCAAAACCAATCCCTGACGTAAAGAAAATAAGAAGCATTAGGGCATAACGGTAGGGTAGTTTCATACGCTTGGTTTTTCTCCAAAGATAATGTACCGCTTTAAAAATCCTGTCAATTGTCAGGAGCGCGTATAACATTTATCATTGACGTTTTTTTAGGTTAGAGGTAGTATCGGCAAAGCATATTTATGGGCCCGTTTTACGAACCAAAAAAGTATGCCAGGGCTGATCTGGAACAAGTAAAGCTGCTGATGTTAAGCATTGGCTTAACCATAACCATGCTGTTGGTGGTGGCTGCTTTCGAATGGAGAACGGTTGAGAAGTCTGAAGTGAAAATAATTACCCGAAACAGCAATGTTTTTGAGGAAATAGCGGAAATACCCCAAACTGAAATTCCACCCCCACCGCCTCCGGTTTTGCAGCAACCCCGTATTGTGGAAGTGCCTGATGAACAGGAAATAGAAGAGGAAATAAAAGTTGATTTTGATATTGACGTTACCGATAAAACGGTCATTCAGGAACTACCGGTTATCGAAACTCCGAAGATTGAAGAGCCCGAGGAAGAGGCTGATAAGATTTTTATGGTAGTTGAGCAGTCGGCATCACCAAAAGGGGGTATGGCTGCATTTTATAAATACATCAGCGACAACATCCGCTACCCGGCACAGGCCAGGCGCATGGGCATAGAAGGAAAAGTGTTTGTGGAGTTCGTTGTTGATCGCGATGGTACACTTACCCAGTTTACGGTGGTAAAAGGCATCGGAGCAGGTTGCGATGAAGAAGCCGTGCGCGTTTTAAAGAATGCTCCTTCATGGAATCCCGGTAAGCAACGCGGCAAACCGGTCAGGCAACGCATGGTTATTCCAATTATCTTCAAACTTTCCATCGGTAATACCAGTTAGGTTTAGGGTCTAAGGTTTTATCCCTCTCTGGAAATCCTTTACCTTGGCAACAATTTTTTTGATCTTAGCCAGGTCTTGTATAAGGGTGAAACGTTATGGTGAACAGGTATTCCGGAGAAATCCATCTTAACCCCGTGCCGCGGTTGCGCAACAACGATTTCAATAACGAGGGCAACATACCGGATATTA
The DNA here is from genome assembly GCA_046294915.1 of Cyclobacteriaceae bacterium. Classification (GTDB taxonomy): domain Bacteria; phylum Bacteroidota; class Bacteroidia; order Cytophagales; family Cyclobacteriaceae; genus UBA2336. The sequence goes on from JBKBOE010000024.1 coordinate 4,352, forward strand.
ATGCAACACTAACGGATGCGATACGTCTTTTAGACGAAATACGTGAACGGTTGCAGGAGGTAAGGCGTGCTACATCAACCTTATCTTTTATGGGCGAGGCCCGGTTTCATTTTGCACCGGGAGGTTACATCTCCATTACCGGTATTACCGATGATCAGTTAAAGGAACTTCATCGCAAGGGATTAATTGAGTTGTTTGATTTTGCTACCGACCGGAATTGGGTTAAGCGCTATGGGCATCTTTTTGGATTGTCATGGGAAAATGGTCAAGCTGTTGAATTATGACCACTTCATCCCGTATTAAAGTATCGGATGTATTCCATGAATTACGGTTTACCTCTTCGCGCAGCAGCGGACCTGGCGGACAAAATGTAAACAAGGTAAATTCGCGGGTTTCGTTAAGGTGGGATGTTGCTCACTCCAGGGTTTTAACGGACGAGCAGCGAAGTACACTAACCCGAAGCATGGGGCGCTTTATTTCCCTTGATGGCGTATTGATGCTGCAGGCGCAGGAAAGCCGGTCACAACATCAGAATAAGGAAGCTGTATTACAAAAGCTCGATGAACTGCTGAGAAAAGCATTTACAAAGGAGAGGCCTCGCAAAAGGACCCGGCCTACAACAGCATCAAAGGAAAAGCGAATTGATCGGAAAAAACGCTTGTCAGATAAAAAGCAATGGAGGAAAAAGATATCGTGATACAGGGAAAGTTACTTGACGACCAAACACGGTGCGTGCATTACCATTCAAACCTGGATGTTGTTGCTATTAAATTCAAATGTTGCGACTCCTGGTACGCCTGCTATGCGTGTCATGAAGAGTTGGCAGGTCATGCTGCCGTGCCCTGGTCATTAGGGGATTATGATGAACCTGCAGTGCAATGCGGAGTTTGTAAACACCTTATGCGTATTAACCAGTACCTTACTTGCAATAACACCTGTCCTCAATGCAGCACAGCCTTTAACCCAAAATGTGCCAATCACTATCCGCTCTACTTCGGATCCTTAACGTGATTTTTACAATTTGCGGTGTGTATTTATTTTTGCGCAAAAATCACCCTCGTATGCGCCTCGGACAATTAGCCCGAAGATTAAACATTCGACCCTCTGATGTGGTGGCCGCCTTACCGGCCGGAACGGTATTCGCTGACTATAACTCGAATACCCGTCTCTCTGATGAACAGGTAAAGGAAATCGTTCAATTTTTTGCACCGGCCGACTGGCAAGTTATTATCAGCGAATTATTGAATGAAGGCATATCTGCTGATGATGGAATTATGGTAGAACAACCTGTTGCGGAACCTTTTGCTTCAACAACCACTTTACCACCCAACGCTGAAGTTATCAGCGAGGTAAAGCCCGACCAACCAGAACAAACGCCTGAGATAATCAAAGCCCCGAAGATTGAACTTCCCGGGTTGAAAGTGGTTGGTAAAATTGACCTTCCGGAAAAGAAAATTAAAGAAACTCCTGCAAAGCAAATTGCAGACATGCCGGTTAGTGAAAAACGGCATCACCGGCCGGAGCGCGATAACAGAAACTATCAGAAAAAGAACCCGGTTACTCTTGCCCGCGAACGCCAGCTTCGTGAACAGGAAAAACAAAAGCGAATAGAGGAAGAGTTGAAAAAGCAAAAGCGTACCAGAAAGTACCAGGAAAAAGTAGCCCGACACAAGCGGGTTAAACCAGCCAATACCCCTTCCAATAAGGCTGTTGAAGTAATCCAGCAACCGGAGCCTCAGTTGCCCAAAACTGCATGGGGCAAGTTTAAGCAATGGTTGTTTCGGGATTAGTGCGTACTCCCGCGGCTTCTTGGCCGCTGGCCATTCACATGCTTTTCTCTTCCTGTTGGGTGGCTGATTGCCCTTTCATTTCCCATAGCAGGTAGAGTACACAGCTACGTGATGAATCTTTGCTGGGCAATCCTGCTGTTTCCGTTTCGGAGGGGCTTGGCATGGGTGAGGTAACCCTATTTCACATGCAAATCAATTGAGGCAGCAATGTTGTTTTCAGCATTGTGTTTATCCCATATTTTAAGTTCAACATGGTATGTTTCACCAGCGACCATTGGCTCTCCTATGGTAATGGTTCCTCTGAGTACGGAGGCGTCTTGTGCTGAATAGCCGATATTGCTTTCAAACAAGTCATCCTCCCCAATAATGTTATTACCCTCTTTATCGGTAACATACAGGCTCATGCCCGGGTAGGCTTTCTCATCAACCATTGTGTAGTTCTCAATGCCTTGCACAACCAGTGCTACATTGCTGTTAAGCTCTACTTCGTTTGTTCCTTTGGGGATATTATCAGAATCGACAAAATAGACTTCAGAAACTGCAAACCCGTTGTAGGAGTAGGATAGACCGGTACTTAAATCTTTTTTAATTCCGGTACTGAAATTACAGGCCACAAGAAGGGATGCCGACAAGAAGGATAGCGTTATTTTTTTCATGACTAAAGGGTTTAAACAATCGAAGATATTTGATAATACTGACAAAACACGAAAATCCACTTTGAAATAGCGCCTGCATCATAATTTGGATCAAATTCTGAGATAATCGTGATTAAGCATTTGCTGCTTAGCGCCCGATTTGACTTTGTACCGTGAATATAAACCATTGGTACAGGGATTATCGGATAATTGCCTGAATAGCTGCTAATATGTAGGTTGGAAATCCTGCCCTTATGAAGAAGTTCATGATCAGGCAATCACCGGATTTGAAGATTCTGCTGGTTGCCCTTGCCTATTACCTTATGGCTGAACTGGGTTACCTCCTTTCCTTTGGCGATTCTGGAATATTACCGATTTGGCCATCTGCCGGCATTGGCCTGGCACTGATAGTACTACTGGGACGAGGCGTATGGCCCGGTATTGCCATCGGCTCGCTGGTTATTGCAGTGAAAGGCTATTGGCACAACAGCATTGATTCCGTTGAGGTAATCATCGCAGTCTCTGCAATGATTGCCGCGGGGCACTTGCTGGAACCCCTGGCCGGGGAATACCTCCTGAGCAAATCGGTTAAAAAAGTTAATCCCTTTAACACCACACTACATGCTTTTCAGTTTACGCTAGTTGTATTTATTGCCTCACTAATTAGTTCGTCATTGATCATACTGGCGCTGAATCAGTCTTCTGTAATTCCATCGCATTTGGTTGTAACGAGGTTCATTGAACTTTGGCTCAGCAATGTAACGGGAATGGTATTGTTTGCTCCATTCTTAATTTCATTAACTCAACTTAAGAGGAATGCTGTATCATTTTACAAAGCAGGTGAGTTGGCTTTGTTATTAATAACCGCATTGCTCGTTTATATAGTTCTTTCGGTTGATCAGGTAAGCGGAGTAGCGCAATTTGCATACCCTTTTGTGGTTATCCCTTTCCTTCTTTGGCTTGCTTTCCGGTTTCATACCAGTGCATCGGCCATTGCAGTTGTTGTAGTTTCAGTGGTAGCGTTATACTTTACCGGTATTGGGGTCGGTCCGTTTGTGCTTAATGGTCCTGTATCTCATTCGGTTTTTCTGGTTCAGGTTTATGTTGGTGTGATCAGTCTGTCAACACTGGTTTTATCATCGGCAGTGAATGAACGGCAGCAAGCTCAGGCCGATCTGAAACGGTTTAATGAAAACCTTGAATTTATGGTTGCCGACAGAACCCGGAAATTGCAGCAGGAAATTGATGGACGGAACGAAGCGCAGCGTAAACTTGAACAGACGAACAGTGAGTTGATTAAGCGAAATACTGAACTGGATAATTTTGTGTATAGTGTTTCGCATGATTTACGGGCACCCATATCCTCTATTCTAGGTTTGATTAATCTGGCGAAGAAGGATGATGCAAAGAATTCGCTTATGTACCTTGATATGATTGAGCGAAGTGCCCGGCAACAGGATTACTTTATCCGCGAAATTCTGGATCAATCAAGGAATGCGCGCCTTGAGGTGAAGTGTGAGCCCATTGAATTCAAAAACTTAATTGACGAAACCTTCGATCAACTCAGTTACTCGAACCTGAAAGGGATGAGTTTTGAGAGGCAAATAGAAGTTAACCAACCTGAATCATTTCATTGTGATAAATGGCGTTTGAAAATTATACTGAACAACCTGATCTCAAATGCGATACGCTTCAAAAACGGGCGTGATCCGGTTATCCGTGTTAAGGCATCAGCTCAAAACAAGAAATTGAATCTGTGTATTGAAGATAATGGCAGGGGTATCAGTAAAGAGCACCTTCCAAACCTGGGTAAGATGTTTTATCGTGCCACCGATGAGGGCGCTGGTTCAGGTTTGGGACTTTACATTGTAAAAGAAACGCTAGCCCGGCTAAACGGAAGCATGTTCATTGAGTCAACAGAAGGCGAAGGAACCACCGTTAAAATAGAAATACCTGAAGTTGCCACACCAACCAACTGAGGTTGCTGAAATCGGTAAGCGAGGATAAAAAATCAATTATTTCTTTCCGGATGAGTGGATTGGCTCCGGTGGCCAGGGCAATGGAAATGACCAAACCGATAAGCGCATAGGCAAGGTCGCGGCCAATCAATTGCAATGCCTTGCGTTTGTGTTTAACCCCTTTCTTGTTTCGCGCGATGCTGATGGCTATCTCACGACCTCCGATTACTCCAAGAAATACCCAGGTTGTACTTAGGGGTATGGTGCTGTCAAGCAACTTGTAAATTAAGAGGAGAACGTACGTAAAATCAATCAGCGTAGCGGCACGCACATCAGAAATTCTGATTTTTTCGCTTACCACTTTCTGAATCTTATCACCCCGCAGATAAAACAATAAGCCCAATCCAAAAAAGATGGTGCCGGTAAAAATGATAAACTGGTAGAGCTCAAGTCTTCTGGGAAGGAATATCGCAATGTTGGCACCGTCTTGCATTAGCCAAACCGCCCACAATGCCCCGCTTACCGTCCATTGTATAATAGGCCAGGAAATATGCGCTTTTCTTTTTTTGAAGTATTTACGGATAAGATCAAATCCGGCATACCAGATGATAAACGAAATAACAAATGCAATGAAGTAACCTGAAATGCTTTTTGAAACAATAGAGGTTATCCCACCGGATGAAGCACTAAACACACTCAGCAGCAGGAAAGTGGTTGATACCGGCATTCGCAGCCGGGTAAGGATTAACAATACAATCGGGGCGATAACCTGAAAAAATGAAAACGTTTCAGGATGCGGGTAGGCCGTATTGCCCTGGTCGTCAAGTAAACGCTGATAAGTAACGTCACCGTTAAAGTAGAAATAACTGAAGGAGATAGTAACAATTAAAATCAACCCCGTAAAAAGCCAGAGTACATACCATTTTTGTTTTTTATTGCTTTCAATGAATGTACCAAGCGATTGAATGCTGTCGTTGGCAACTGCGGAGTAGGCTGCAAAAGCAAACCCCAGCCACATGGCGAAGTGCCAGTTAAAGGTGGCAAAGGCTGCCATAATGATGGCGATACTAATGATGATCAGAAACGTTCGCTCACGGGTCGCAAATTCAAGTAAGTTCAGGTAGGGGTATTCTATCCTGTCCTTCCTCCTTTCTAAAAGGGTTTTGGTAGGTTCTGCCATCAGAAAGGCCCGCGTGTTTTTTTAGCGTTGCAAAAGTGGCATAAAAAAACGATTGCCCATATTAAGGCAATGTTAAGATTGAGGTGGCTTTCAAACAAAGTGGTACAAAAACAAGATCGTTGCCGTAAAAGCGGGCTTGGGATTCCCTTTAATTTCCAACGTTACGAACATTTCGGTTTTTGCAATGCCCCGGAGGTTGGTAATGTTGTCTAACTTAACCCGTAACCGAACTTCCTGATTTACCCGTACGGGCTGATTGAATTTCAGATTTTCAATACCGTAGTTTACCAGCATTTTAATGTTGTTTACTTCGGCAATCTGCTCCCATAAGTAGGGTATCAGGGAAAGTGTGAGGTATCCATGGGCGATGGTGCTTTTAAACTGACTTTCCTGCTGAGCCCGTACCGGATCGGTGTGGATCCATTGATGATCAAGCGTAGCTTCCGCAAATTTATTAATCTGCTCTTGTGTAATGAGCAGGTAATCCGATATACCAATTTCCTGGTTAATGAATCCTTCGAAATCAGCGAAACTGTTTATTATAACCTTACTCATACAATGGGGTTGGCATGAGTAAATATAAGATGTTCAAATGAAAGTACTCCCTATGCAGCGGTATCGAATTCCTCATCGGGCACTGCTGCCGGCCTGGCTGAGGCACTAAACGCACTCAGTTCAGAAAAAAACCGGAGGCGGTACTTCCATACCAGCTTCGCCCCGATTGCCCGCTTATACTCTTCAATGGATTTTGAATCATCAATCCAAAGCATGCTGTGGTTTTCAGTAATTGAAGTATCATAAAGATAGCCAGGCATGAAAGGCAGCCCTGAACGTTCCAGTGCATCCATAACTTCCCGGCAGAAGTCACCCTTACCTGCTACATAAAGCTGTACCCAGTTTCTCCGCTGTGATTTTATTTTGCGTTTCATGTAACAACACGTAAAAAATTTGGCCTACAGGTGTATACCGAAACGTTTCCACGGTACATCATTCGATGCACCATAAAAAATTTATTTTTTCAGTTCACCCTGCAAAAAGTATTTGTATACACATCTACGTAAACAAACACATAAAGTTGTTCTTAGTTCGCGATCAGATAAAAATATTGAAATCATCGTACGGGTTTTTACCAAGCTTGTACCAGCTGATTCCATAAGGCGCACGGGTTAATCGATTGAATTATCCGGATTTTCTTTTTGAGTAAGTTTGCAGATCCTGATGGCCTACCCGGTTGAAGATATCGTTAGTGAATTACAACGTGCTTTAAAGAGTCACTCAGTGGTTATTCTGCAGGCGCCTCCTGGTGCAGGCAAATCCACAATAGTTCCACTTCGCCTTTTAGATGAACCCTGGCTTTCAAAAAAGAAGATCATGCTTCTCCAGCCACGCAGACTTGCTGCCAAATCGGTGGCTGGCCGTATGGCGGAGTTAAGCAAGGAAGAAGTCGGGCAGCAAATCGGGTACCGAATCCGGTTTGAAAGCAAAGTCTCGGTTACTACGAAAGTAGAAGTTGTTACTGAAGGTATCCTCATACGCATGATTCAGCACGATAACCTGCTTGAAGAGGTCGGGCTGATTATTTTTGATGAATTTCATGAGCGCAGCCTGCAGGCCGATCTTGCCCTTGCGCTAAGTCTACAAATTCAGGAGGTGGTACGCAAGGATTTGAAAATCCTCCTGATGTCGGCAACTCTTGATGTGGACAACCTCTCTAAAATTCTTAACGATGCCCCTGTACTCCGTAGCACAGGCAAACAGTTTCCGGTTGATGTACGCTACATCGGCTACGATGAGAAAATACCCGTTGTCCAGCAAACGACACGAATTATTCGGAAAGTGCTGCGTGAGGAAGCAGGGGACATGCTGGTGTTCCTTCCCGGTGCAGGTGAGATACGGAGAACTAAGGAATTGCTTGACGAGGATAAACCTCCTGCAAAGGTTTATGCCCTCTATGGTGATCTTCCTTACCGGGAACAACAAGAGGCGATATTGCCATCAGAAACCGGTTATCGGAAAATTGTTCTGGCTACCAACATTGCCGAAACCTCGCTCACCATTGAAGGTATCCGTGTGGTAATTGACAGTGGTCTGGAGCGGGTTCCCCGGTTTGATCCGCGCAGCGGTTTTACCCGTCTAGATACAGTTCGTATAACAAAAGACTCGGCCGATCAGCGTGCGGGCAGGGCAGGCCGGCTTGGCCCGGGGGTATGCTACCGGCTTTGGAGTGAGGCCATGCATCGAAACCTGGCTGCGCACCGAACTCCCGAAATACTGGAGGCTGACCTTGCATCCCTCATGCTTGAGTTGTATGCCTGGGGCATAAACCATGTACGTGACCTGAACTGGGTTACGGTTCCCCCTGCAGGAGCGGTTTCGCAAGCTATTGAACTGCTGGAATCACTGGAAGCCATTAGCAATAACAAAATTACTGCGCGTGGAAAAAAAATGGCTGATCTGCCCACACACCCTCGCATAGCCCACATGCTTACCGGTGTATTTGGCAGTGAAACGGAATTGGCACTGGCTTGCGATGTTGCTTCCCTTCTCGAGGAGCGTGATCCGATGCCAGTTGATACGGGTGCCGACCTTACTTTGCGGTTAGAAATGTTAAGAAGGTACCGTGCAGGGATTACTTCATCAGAAGGAGGCCCATTAGCGCGGATCGAAAAACTTTCAGCAGCCTGGCGAAGACAATTAAACCTAAAAGCATTTGTGAGCAATGAAACAGTTTCTGATTACGATGTAGGCCGCCTTATTGCCCTGGCTTACCCCGAACGTATTGCAAAACGCACTAAAGCAGGTAGCGAACAGTACAAACTTACCAATGGGCGTGTTGCAAGGCTTCCTGCACATGACCCGCTGATGAAAGAAGAATGGATAGCCATCGCGCAGCTTGACCAGGGCAACAACGAAGGAAAAATTTTTCTTGCTGCACCTCTTGCTGAGGCCGATTTGCAGGAATTAAGCCGGGTACAGACTGCAGTCCGGTGGGATTCGGAGCGGGGCTTGGTTGAATGCGTAGAAGAAACCTGTGTTGGTAGTCTTGTGCTGTTCTCCAGAATATTATCCCACATACCCGAAGAAAAGCGCATTCAGGTTATTTGCAAAGCGGTGCAGAAAGAGGGCCTGCAGCTGATTGGATGGAATGAGGATACTTTCTTGTTGCAGAACCGTATTCTCAGCCTGCGCACCTGGCGACCAGAGGAGGCCTGGCCTGATCTAACCGATGTTGTTCTGTTACAGAATGTACACGAATGGTTACCTCCGTTTCTTGGTCACCTGACTAAACGCACAGAGCTACAGCGGTTAAACGCAAACCAAATCTTGCTTAGCCTCTTACCCTGGGAATTGCAGAACAAACTGGATATGCTTGCGCCCGACAGGCTGGAGGTGCCAAGTGGTTCACTGATTCGGATAAAATACAGTGCAAATGGCGATCTGCCAATTATGGAAGTGCGGTTGCAAGAGTGCTTTGGAATGTTGCGAACTCCAACGGTTAATGAGGGGCGTACTCCTCTGGTTCTGCACTTGTTATCACCGGGTTATAAGCCTGTTCAGGTAACGCAGGATCTGGAAAGCTTTTGGAAGACTGCCTATCACGAAGTACGGAAAGAACTTCGCAGGCGTTACCCCAAGCACTCGTGGCCGGAAGACCCAATGACAGCCAAAGCGGTGAGGGGGGTGGTTAGGCGGAAGTGAGGATTGGTGGCTGCTAAATGTTAGCGCTATCGAACAACGAATAATGATGAACCATTACCTATTTCAACTCCAACACCTCCATACTCATCGGCTTGATCTTGAAAGGCACCGATGTTTGTATAGATTCACCGGATAAAATATTGGTGGCCGTGGTGCATCTAAAAGTACGCTCACTGTATTTTGAAAAATCCACCATCATTTCTTTGTCAGATGTATTCATGACGCACATCACGGTTTGATTTGTGTCATACCGGAAGTAAACGTACAGGCCATCTACCGGTAAATAGTGCATGAATTTACCCGTTGTTATGGCGCTTGATTTTTTTCTGTATGCTGCCAGATTTCGGATTAGGTTGAACACTTCATTTTCTTCTTTTGTGCGCCCTTCAGCTGTGAATTTATTCACCTTATCACCTGGCCATCCTCCCGGAAAGTCGAGCCGCACCCAGCCATCCGGATTGGTAATTCCTTTCATCAGGATTTCGCCTCCGTAGTACAGTTGGGGTATTCCCCGGCACGTAAGCAACCAGGTGAAGGCTACCTTAATCTTGTTTATATCTTCACCTACTACCGAAAAAAAGCGACTCAGGTCGTGGTTATCAAGAAAGATTACCTGCTTCATGGGATTTTGGTACACAATGTCGTTCGACAGGGTCTGATATAATTTGTTCACTCCCTCGGTCCATCCGAACTTTTCATTCACGGCAGGCTGAATGCCATAGAAGAGTGACTGGAAGTCGGTTACTGCCGGAAGGTTACTCTTAAACGATACGTTCAGGTTATTCTCTGCAAAAAATGCCTGGTTAATTACCCCGTGCACCCATGTTTCACCAAATAAGGTGAGTTTAGGGTATTCCTCCATTAATGCGCTATTGCAGCGGTTCATAAACTCCAGGTCGTTATAGAAGTAGGTGTCAATGCGCCAGCCATCAACGGCAAATTCCTCTACACAATAAATGGCATGCTGTATCAGGTAGTTTGCAACAAACGGGTTATGATGATTGAGGTCGGGCATCATGGGGGTAAACCAGCCATCTGTCATTTTTTTCCGGTCGCTCACTGCAGCATACGGATCAAAAAGAGTTTGGTCTTTGTACGTGGTGTTGGTATATGCCGGCCATTCGTGTAACCAATCCTTCATTGGTTTGTCCTGCACCGTAAAATGATAAAACCCCACATGGTTATAGACAGCATCCTGAATCAATTTCATGCCGCGTCTGTGCAGTTCATATCCGAGTTTTTTGTATTGCTCTTCTCCGCCAAGCCGGGGCTCAATTGTATAGTGATTGGTAAATGCGTAGCCATGCTCGGTTCGGTTGGGCATATCGTTCTGAATTACCGGGGTCATCCACAGGGCAGTTACGCCTAAATCCTGCAGGTAATCTAAATGGTTGATTACGCCTTGCAAATCACCTCCGTGCCGATGAAAGATGGAGTCGCGGTTTAAGCTTTGATCGCGCAGTCCCGGAATCCGATCATTGGATGGATCACCATTACTAAAGCGGTCGGGCATGAGCAGGTACACCAAATCGGCTGATGTTACACCTTGTGCAAAAGATGTTCCGTTACCCGTTCTTCGGGGTTTTAATGTAAATTCTATGGTGGTGCTGTTCTGTGCCGACTGAATGGTGATCGGAAACTTGCCTGGAACGGCTTTGGATGTTATAGCCAAATCAACAAATAAATAGTTTGGGTTTTCAGGGTAATGAACTTTAGTTACCTGTACGCCCGGGTACTTTATAGTTACGGATGGATTATTGTTTCCGATGCCGGTACCGTATAGCATCAGTTGAAGTGACGGATTCTTCATGGATACCCACCAATGAGGCGGATACACTGCGGGTTGTGCAATTAGTGTGACGGCAGTAAACACAATTTGGAATACGGTCAACGGCAGGATTCGCATATAGTTTCTGATTGAGTAAACCATCAAATAAACAAAAAAGAAAATTCACCCTTGCAATCACCGGTGATTAATGGAGGATAGTGCAATCCGCAACCGATTGTTCCGTACGATTAATCTTCCAGAATCTCGATTTCAATCCGGTCGTTAAGTCTGGCAGTGGCGCTGTTTTCGCCCACCAGCATATTGGTACCTCCCCAGGCAAAAACTTCAGTACGCTTTTTATCAATCCCATGTTCCATCAGGTAGGATTGAACAGCTTCAGCGCGAAGTTTTGACAATTCTTTAGAAGATCCATTCTTTTCATCCGAGCCTTTCATTTCAAAATAATTTTTAGGTTTACCAAGCGCAATTATCTTCCGTTTGTTATAGTTGCCGTTGCAATGCCCGTGTATTTTTATTTTGTATTTCGGATTAAGGTTCATCATAGTGACCAATTCATCCAGTTCGGTTTTTGATTTAGGCAACATCACAACGGCATCTTTGTAGAACGAAACGTTATACATCACCGAAACGTCACCCTTCTTCATCCGATCAAGCCGGTAGGAGATGATCCACTCACCGTTGTTGCCTTGCGAGGCGCCATCCGTTGCGGAAGGATCGCTATAATCAATAACTTTTACCACTTCCTTAAACCCGAAAATGCCGCAGACGACCGTCATGGGCTGGTCATTGGCAGGGTTAAGTATGTCTATCAATTCATCAGTCTTGTAGGTTGCAATGTCTCTTCCCTGAATACGATCAACATAATGAACCTCACCCGGTATCAGCTGCCCCTCAGAGGTGGTAATCTGAAATTTAAAGAACTTGCCACGGGGTTTAAGCGGTTCAGGGCTTGACTCTATAACAGGCTCTGGTTCAGGGGTTATCTCTTCAAAGGTCACTACATTGGTTTTCGGCACTTCAACAGGCTCAGGTACAGGTTGTATCTCTGCCGGTTGTTTACCAGTTAACGGGTTCTGTATTGTATCGGGTTTATCATTGCCAAGCACACCATAATATGCCCAGGCATCTTTAAACTCGGTTTCCTTCTGTAGCCTCACGGTTTGGGCGTAAGCGTCTCTTCGGTTTGAGGTTTTAAGCACATACACATAGTAGAGGTTGCGGTTGGTGTTTATCTGGTAGCCGGCATCGTAGCGCTGGTTCCTTGCATACCCGGTAAATTTTTTGGCGTTGGATTCGAGGGCAAACGCCCCGATTACAACGTAGTAATGCTGAGCCATGGTTTGCGAAAAAAGGAGCAAGCCACAAAAGGTTAACAGGCGAGTTTGAGAGAGGGCCATAGCGAAAAATTTTGTTGAATTTACAGAAGCCAAATCAATAATCCACCAGGTTGTGGCTTAAAATCAAAAAGCACGGGCAAGAGATTTTCCGGACACAATTTTTGCATTATATTCATGTCAGAATTACAACCCCTATGCAGTTTCATCCGAACGAACTTTTTCTGGTTTATAACCCACAGTCAACCATGGGCAAGCAAACCAAGGCCCTTGCAAAAGACATTTGTACTCATGTTAATGAGGTGGATATTACCGCAGAGAAGTTATCGCCTACATACTGGAAAGAAATTGTAAACCTGCTTAAAATGTCGCCCGATCAGTTGCTGGATAAGTCTCATCCGGATTATGCTAAAAAGATTGGTACGAATACCTATACCATGGATGGCTGGCTGGAGGTGCTGGTGTATAATGCCAATATGGTTAAAGCGCCCATCGCTATTTTTCGGGGCATGGCTGTATTTTGCGAAACGCCTACCGATATTTTCAAGCTGCGGGCTGTGCGCGAAGAAAAGTCTATGCCGCATTTGAAGTCGTACAAAGAGCGGGATTAACTGTTTTGGCTATTTGCCGATACAAAACTTCGAAAAAATAGTATCGAGCAGATCATCGGTAGTAATAGCCCCGGTGATTTCGCCCAGGTAGTGTAGTGCCTGGCGGATGTCCATTGCGAGAAAATCACCGGTAACCCCTTTCTCCAGCCCGTGCAATACGCGATGCAAAGACTCATTGGTTTGGATAAGGTTTTGATAATGGCGCACATTGGTTACCAGAACATCGCCTGTTTTTATCTTGTCAATATGGAAGAGTGAAACGATTTGCTTTTTCAGCAGGTCAATATGGGTATGCTGTGATGCGGAGATCATAACCGCCTTATGCTGAAGTTTTTCAACCAGCGATTGGTCGGCCTTGTCTATTTTATTGCCGATAAGCAGGTATGGAATTTTGAGTTCGATGAGTTCTTTCTCTTCGGCATCAATGCTTTCCAGTGTAGTATTTGTAAGATCAATAAGGTAAAGAATCAGGGAAGCTTTTTTCATCCGCTCACGGGTACGCTCAACGCCCAGGGCTTCAATGGTGTCGGTTGTTTCACGCAGACCGGCCGTGTCAATAAACCTGAAGTTAATGCCCCCCAGAATAATTTCGTCTTCAATAACGTCTCGCGTAGTTCCGGGAATATCGGATACGATAGCACGCTCTTCATTCAGCAGTACATTCAGCAAGGTGGATTTGCCTGCATTAGGCCTACCGGCAATAACGGTAGGTACTCCGTTCTTAATCACATTACCCTGATCAAACGACTGAATCAGCGAGCGGAGGTAGGTTTGAATGGTGATGACGAGTTTTTTCAAATCTTCTCGCTTGGCAAACTCCACATCCTCTTCACCAAAGTCGAGCTCCAGTTCGATGAGCGAGGCAAAGTGGATCAGTTCTTCGCGCAGGCGGTTTATTTCACGGGAGAAACCTCCGCGCATCTGATTTATGGCGGCCTGCCGGGCGTTTTCGGTTTCGGAATGAATCAGATCAGCTACTGCTTCGGCCTGGGCCAGGTCAAACCGGCCGTTAAGAAATGCACGTTTGGTAAACTCACCGGGTTCGGCAAGGCGTGCACCTTTATTGATCAGCAGGTTGATGATTTCTTTTACCACTACCGGTGAGCCATGGCAGGAAATTTCCACGCTGTTTTCGCTGGTGTACGAGGTACCTTCGCGAAATACGGAAACCAGAACTTCATCAATAATCCGGTCACCATCGCGAATGGTGCCGAAGTGAATGGTATGTGATGGAGCAGTAGTAAGGTCATTACCGCGAAAAACCTGTTGTACCAGGCTAATCGAATTTTTACCCGAAAGCCTCACCACAGCAATGGCCGAAATGCCCTGCGGTGTTGCCGGGGCAATAATGGTATCGTTTAGTATTGTATTCAGAATAGTTGGGTGATTCGAAATCTAAAATCTAAAATCAACAATCGAAAATTATTTTGTTTTATCCGTAACGATTAAGACCGGGATGTTTACCCGGTGTCTTACCGACTCCAGGGTGGTTCCAAAAATCAGGTCTTTAAACCAGGCGTGGCCATGAGCACCCATCACCAGTAAATCGGCTTGGTAAGTATGAACTATCTCAGGTATGCTTCTTCGCGGATTACCGTAACCTATTTTCGAATCAGCACTGTACCCCTGGTCACGTAATTGCCTCAGGTAAACTTCAAGGGCGGCCGCATCCTCGCTTGATTCATGGTCGGCAATTTCACTTCCGTATACCAAAGCGCCTGCTGTTTCGGTAATATGGATCAGCAGGTAGGAGGCCTGCTTGCCACCCTGAGCCAGGGCGCTGCTTATTGCCGTTGCATCAACGGATGAAAAGTCAACACAAACAGCAATGCGAAGGTACTGAGTGCGATCATGTACGGTAATCGGCTGGGCAACCCCGTGCGGTAGCCGTGTAGTTTTTTCAATTCTGCGTTTGTCAACGTACGGTTTAACGGTAATATAAATCAGCAGAGCCAAGGCGGCCAGACATACAGGAACAACCGTTATCCATATCCACACCTGATTATCCGTTTCTGCCATCCAACTTACAACTTCCTGGTAAACTAACTTACCATTTAGTGCAACAATAACCGAAGCAATAATCCAGGCTGCTCCACGTACCCAGGGGCCAATCGCAAATTCTCCCATTTTCTCCTTATCGCTGGTAAAGTGGATAAGGGGTATAATGGCAAAGCCAAGTTGCAAACTCAAAACAACCTGGCTGAATACCAGGAGTTCCCCTGTTTTATGCTCGCCATAAATCAAAATAACCAGGTATGCCGGAATAATAGCGATAAGCCGGGTTATCAGTCGCCTGAGCCATGGTGCAATGCGAAGATTCAGATAGCCTTCCATCACAATCTGTCCGGAAAGCGTGCCGGTTATCGTTGAACTCTGACCAGCCGCGATGAGCGCAATTCCAAACAGTAGGGAAGCCCACTCCGTACCCAGCAAGGGTGCAAGGAATTTGTAGGCATCTTGAATCTCGCTCACTTCATACATACCTGCCTGAAAAAAGGTTGAAGCAGCGAGAACCAAAATAGCCGCATTGACAAAAAAAGCGGCATTAAGAGCGATGGCCGAATCAATAAAATTATATTTGATGGCACGCCAGATTCCTTTGTCATTATTTTCGATTCTGCGTGTTTGTACCAGCGAGGAGTGCAGGTACAAATTGTGCGGCATAACGGTTGCGCCAATAATACCTATGGCGATGTACAAAGCCTGGTCATCCGGTATGGAAGGAATAAATCCTTTTGCCAGTTCGCCCATATCGGGTTTGGCGAGAATCATCTCAATAACAAATGCGCCACCTATGATACCAACCAGGCTAATGATAAGCGCTTCAATTTTGCGTATACCATAATTCTGAAGAACAAGCAGCAGTAAAGTATCCAGAACGGTAAGCGACACACCCCAGATCAGCGGAAGCCCAAAGATCAGGTTCAGGCCAATGGCCATTCCCAGCACTTCGGCAAGGTCGGTTGCCGCAATGGCTATTTCTGCGAGAATCCATAACGCGAAGTTAACTACCGGGTTGTAGGTTTTGCGCGAGGCTTGTGCCAGGTCCAGTTGCCTTACGATTCCCAACCGCGCACTCAGACTCTGCAGCAGCAATGCCATAATGTTCGACATAAGGAGAACCCAGATAAGCGCATACCCAAACTGACTTCCACCGGCAATATCGGTGGCCCAGTTTCCCGGATCCATATACCCGACACTCACCAGGTAAGCCGGACCTAAAAATGCAAACAGCCTGCGCCACCCTTTGCGCGATGAAGTATCCACTGAAGCATGCACTTCACTCAGCGATTTGTCATTCGTCTTTTGCAGCCTCATTGTTATTGG
This sequence comes from Cyclobacteriaceae bacterium, assembly GCA_046294915.1. GTDB lineage: Bacteria > Bacteroidota > Bacteroidia > Cytophagales > Cyclobacteriaceae > UBA2336. The sequence continues at coordinate 20,675 of JBKBOE010000024.1, forward strand.
AAAGTATAACGTAAACCTAAGAAGCCCTTAATACCCTGCACGGGCGCATAATTATAACTGGTGTCAAATTCCGGTGAAAAGGGTTGCTGCCAGTTGTAGATGGGGTCTTTCGGAATGAAGTTGAGCAGGTTCTTTACCCCGACATAGATTTCCAACCCATTGCGAAGCGACTTGGTTAGCTGTATGTTCATAATGGTGAACCACGGTGAGGTACCGGGCCGGAAATCGTTTGGTACTACCGGTAAATGCATGGGGCCGGTAACCCGTCCGTTGAGGTCGATGGCGATGCCGGATCGGTCGAACGAATAACTCAGCGAATACGTGCCTGAGAAAACAGGTGCAAACAGTTGGGGTATGGATATCACAACATCCAGGCTATCATACTGTTTTTGATAAACATCCATGATGGTGGCCCCGGCAATGAATTTAAACCCGCTGGTAAAAGCTGCGTCTGCATTCAACGTTATGCCTTTTGAAACCGCGTGGCCGTTCAGGTTGTCGTAAATGATCTGATCGGGGTTAGTGATAAAATCGCCTGTAATTTTGTTGGAGAAATGTGTGTAGAACACAGATCCATCAAAATTAACAAAGCCGGTGGCGAGCCGTAGGGTAGTGGTGTAGTTTAAATTGAGATTCCACGATTGCTCCGGCTTCAGTTCGTTTTTAATAACCACATTGCGTGAGCCTGTGAGCGCTGCATGATCTTCGGTAAACAGGTTAACAACGCGGAAGCCATTACCACCGGTTAGCCGGATGATGTGTTGTTTTGCCGGTGAATACTTCAGCGACAGCCGGGGTGAGAAAATAATTTCATGAATGGTGTGGTAATCTATGCGCAATCCTGTAAGTAACGTAAGGTTTGTCATTGCGTGAAACTCATCCTGTACAAAGAGGCCCGGCAGAAAGGTGTTCTGAGCCTGCGCAGTTCCCGGAGTGTTGTCGTCATAGTGTGTAAACCTGAAGGGCATACCAACCAGCAAGGCATGTTTACCCAGTTTTTTGTCAAAACGTAATTGGGCAAAGGCAACTTGCTGATTCGCCAGGTATTTGTTCGTGCCGTAATACGAATCCTGGTGGTGGTAGTTGTAAGAATAGTCAAGGTAAAAGTTCTCAGGTACAGGCAATTGGTAGGATCCGATCAACTCGGCCCGGTTGGTGTAGATGGATTCACCATACACCTGGCTACTTCCCCGGTCGGCCTTCGACCATTGCAACTCACCTCCCCAGCGGTCTTCATAAACATAGCGTATGGCTAAGCTGGCATGCCGGCTATGTGCACGGTTAAATTGCCATTTGTTAAAAACAGAAAACCGGTTTTGCTGGGTTAAGTCTGTAAAGTTGTCGTTGTTAATGTCAAGCGGGTTGTTGAAATGAAAATAATGAATACCCAGCAAGGCATTGGTTTTTCCCGCTTTCCACTTAGAAGAAATATCGGTTGAGAATTCAGCCAGCGTTGTAGCCTGAAAATCAACGTTAAACCGGGGCGACAAGGCGGGCTCTTTAGTGATGATGTTGATTAATCCGGCAACGGCTTCTGATCCGTATAATGTAGATGCCGGCCCCTTTACCACTTCAATGCGCCTGACCATGCTGTTGGGAATACCCGACAATCCATACACGGTGGACAGGCTGCTGACGATGGGCATGCCGTCAATGAGCACCATGGTGTAAGGCCCTTCCATACCGTTAATGTGGATGTCGCCCGTATTGCACACACTGCAGTTGATTTGTGGCTGTACCCCATTAATCATCGCTAACGATTCAAAGATGCCTGGTGAGGGATTTTTACGGAAGAGTGCCGGTGTATAGATTTCTACCGGTATGGGCGATTCGTCTTTTGAAATTTCCTTAAGTGTTGCCGATATCACCGTAACTTCCTGGAGGGTGGTGGCGTCTGGCCTGAGCATAACCGTAAGCCGGTTTTGTTTGGCGCCCGGAATCACGGTTTCAGGCAGATAGCCAACATAGGAAATTTCTAAGGGTAAAGTCCAGTCAGTTCCGGTTTCGATAGCTATCGAGAAATTGCCAAATTCATCCGTTGTGGTGCCCTTTTGAGAGTGAATTTGTTTTATTGAAGCAAAAGGCAGCGGTTCACGGGTTTCGGCATCAAGTACAGTGCCTTTTATGGTGAGCGATTGCGCCTGAAGCTGAGCAACAACTGATAAAAGAAAAACCGATATGGTTGCAGGCCAGAGCATTTCAGGCTGTAACCATTAAGTTTTGTGCTGCTTCGCGCGAAATGAATACGCGTTTCTTATTATCAATGCTCACTTCAAGCGAACCATCAAAATCAACTTTATCTACAATGCTTACCGAAGCGTCAATGTATATTCCGATTTTACTCAGGTATTGCAGAAATGATGGTGAACCATTCTTTACAGCCCGGATTGTACATTTCTTGAAAGCCGGATACTCTGCCAGCGGAACCTGCTTTATCTCTTTGATTTTCCCCTGTGGATCAGGAATAGGATGCCCGTGCGGATCAATGGTTGGGTATTCCAGGAATTCATCCAGTTTCTCAATCAGCAACACCGATTGAATATGCTCCAGTTGTTCGGCTACTTCGTGCACTTCATCCCATGTAAAGCCCAACTTATTAACCAGGAAAGTCTCCCATAACCGGTGTTTGCGGATGATCTGCAGCGCTTCAACCTTGCCCTGCTTCAGCAGGTTAACTCCATGGTACTTTTCGTATTCAATCAGACTTTTTGCCGACAGCTTTTTAACCATATCAGTAACCGAGGCGGGTTTGGTCTGCATGATTTCGGCCAGTTGGTTGGTTAATACGGGCTGTTCTCCCGCATTGGAGAGGTGGTAAATGGCCTTCAGGTAGTTTTCTTCGGTATAGCTGAGCATGCCTTACTATATTAGACATGCAAAATTAATAATTTAGGTTAATCTAAAAAATAATTAAGACAGCATTTTGTAAGCTACATGAATAAGCTCATTTTCTACTGATTCCCAATAGATTACGGGCTCTTTGTTGGGGTGATTACAGGATTTTAATTCGGTTATAATCATTTTCGGGGTGTGCGATTCAGTAAGCACGACCCCGGCATTCAACTGCTTTACCAATTGATGGGAGGGCTCATTATGCCGGATGATAACCGGCACATGGAGGGCGAGGTATTCGTAAAGTTTGGTTGGAATGGAACCGGCAGTGGCGGGGTTTGGTGGGTAGATGATTATCCCCGCATCGGCTTTACTGAGTGCTTCTAAAATCAGATGATGTGCAATGGGATATACTCCCGCATTAAACCGGATGAACGGGCAGGCAGCTATCCGTTGATGGAGTTTTGAAAGAAAGCGCTTTGAGGGGCAATTCCCGATTAGGGTAAGGGTAATGGATGGATTGTGCTCGTGCAGTTTTTCAGCAAGATCAATGGCCTCCGTTACACCGGTGGTTTCTGCAAGTGTACCGCTGAAGACGAGATGGCAGATTTCTGCCGATGGCTTGTGTTTGTACGTACGGGCAATTCGAAACGGCAATTTGTTCTCCGCAACTATGCAAGGCCGGGCAAACGGCATTTCAGTTGCGTAACTTTTTTCAGCAAGGATAAAATAGTTTACAAAAGGTTTGCTAAGAATTTCCTTGCATCGGACGTACAGGGCTAAAGGGGGCCGTAACAGGATGGGGAATGCGTTCGTGTACAGAATGTTGTAAAAATAATTCTCCTGTACATCGTATATAATTTTGCAGCGGGTAATCAGTTTACTAAGCAAGGCTACCCAAAGCAATTCGTGCGTGGTGATAAACAAAATAGAAGGCTTGAGTTGCAGAATTTTTACAAACACCCGAAAAGGTGCAACAATTCTCCCAACACTTATTCTGCTGAAAGGCTTTGCTGAATGCGCATGAAGTTGCAAGGTTGGGGTGTTGTCATACAAACCTGTTACCGGAAATCCAATGCAATGAACCTCAACATCGGGCATACCGGCCAGTGTGGTGCCCAGTTTTTCAACCATGCGTGTTTCATTTGCCGGCTTCAATACAGAGGCCAGTACGATTGTTCTTTTTTTTATTACTTGCGCCAACGTTTCTGTAAATCAGTCAGTCAAACTACGGTAAAATGGATTTAAAACAAATCATTGAAAAGGCCTGGGAAGATCGCAGCATGTTGCAACAAGAAGAAACCCAATCTGCTATCCGGTCGGTAATTGCCCAACTTGATGCTGGTATTTTACGGGTGGCAAAGCCACACAACAATGTCTGGCAGGTTAATGAATGGGTAAAGAAAGCGGTAATCCTGTATTTTCCCATTCAGGCAATGGAAACCGTTGAAGTGGGGCCGCTGGAGTTTCATGATAAGATTGCGCTTAAGAAAGATTACAAATCGTTAGGAGTGCGGGTAGTGCCACATGCCGTTGCGCGGTACGGTGCCTACCTTGCCAAAGGTGTGATTTTGATGCCCTCGTATGTTAACATAGGAGCCTACGTGGATGAAGGCACCATGGTAGATACCTGGGCAACGGTGGGGAGTTGCGCTCAGATCGGAAAAAATGTTCATCTCAGCGGGGGAGTAGGCATTGGTGGCGTTCTTGAACCGGTACAAGCTGCACCTGTAATTATTGAGGACAATGCCTTTATCGGCTCGCGGTGCATTGTTGTAGAAGGTGTGCGCGTGGGCAGAGAAGCGGTATTGGGCGCCAACGTGGTGCTCACAGCCAGTTCAAAAATTATTGACGTTACCGGTACAGAACCAATTGAATATACCGGTTACGTGCCTGACCGGTCGGTAGTTATTCCCGGCTCAGTCCCGAAAAAATTTCCTGCCGGAACGTACCCTGTGCCCTGTGCCCTGATTATCGGTAAACGCAAGGAGAGTACCGATAAAAAGACTTCCCTCAACGAAGCTCTACGAGAAAATGGTGTTTCTGTATGATTTTAACTACTTTTTTAGCGTTAAAGCAATCTGGCATTGCCTTTGAGATTTAATGTTTTGAAAACATTAGCTAATTACATTTGTAGAAAGTTGCATGAGAACAATTTTTAAATACGGTCTCCTTCTCATGAGCCTTTCTGCGTTCCAGTCTGAACGCAACGATATTTACCCATTTGTCAAGAACGAGAGTTTTACCCGCGGTGAAACATTGGAATATAAAATGCATTACGGAATTTTTAACATCGGAAAAGGAGTAGTAAAGATTCATGACGAGTACACCGTAATGAACGACCGGAAATGTTTTCGGGTAGATGTGTTTGGCAGAACTACCGGAATGGTTGACTGGGTGGCCGATGTAAACGATCAGTGGGGGGCCTATATTGACACCGCTGCGCTGGTTCCGCACATGTCGTACCGGAAGATACGGGAAGGAAAATATAAAAAAGACGAGGTGATTTTGTTTGATCACTTGAATGGGAAAATAACCGCCAAGGTGGTTAATCAAAAAACAGGCAAATACAAAGAGCCTCTTTATTACGATGCCCCGGCACAGGTGCGCGACCTCATTGGCGGTTTTATGTTTATGCGAACGCACGATTACAGCAAGTTTAAACTGAATGATACCGTAACTGTGAGCGGGTTCTTTGAGGATACGTTTTACAACCTGAAAATACTGTACAAAGGAAAAGAAACCCTTAAGATAAAGGCCGGTAAATTCAGGGCTGTGATTTTAAAACCCATTATGCCCGACAACAAACTCTTTAGCGGAGAAAACTCCATAACCATATGGTTTTCAGATGATAAGAATTTTATCCCGCTAAAGGTAAGTGCCAATATGTTTATTGGAAGTGCCGGTGTGGAACTTACTTCGTACAGCCGGCTTCGCAATCCTGTAAATCTTGTTAAGTAGTTAAAATTGTTTTTACTTTAGCAACTCACAAACCTAAACCTAAAACTATATGCTACAGGAATTTAAAAAGTTCGCCATGCGGGGCAATGTGGTTGACCTTGCCATTGGTGTAATTATTGGCGGGGCATTTGGAAAAATTGTAAGCTCCCTGATTGATGATGTAATAACTCCGCTTATTCTTAAGCCCGCGCTGGAAGCGGCTCAATTAACTCAACTGAGCGAACTCACCATTTTTGGAACGGTAAGGTATGGTAATTTCCTTTCGGGAGTTCTTAATTTTATAATTGTAGCATTCGTATTATTTCTTATTGTGAAGGCAATGAATGCGGCACAAAAGAAGGAATCTGAAAAGCCTGCGGCACCTCCTCCGCCTCCGGCTGACATCCAGTTGCTTACCGAAATAAGGGACTTGTTGAAGAAATAACTGCGGATGTGTGATTCTGGTTGCCGGATGCCTGTGACCGGAATCCAGGGATCAGGATCACCTCTCTTTTCTGAATCGTTCAGCAACCGCCAATTCTTTGCTCCCTGCTGTGTATTGGTAAAAGCCGCTTCCGGTTTTCACCCCTTTATGACCAGCCTGTACCATGTTTACCAGAAGCGGGCAGGGGGCGTATTTCGGGTTGCCGAAACCTTCGTAGAGAACGTGGAGAATGGACAGGCATACATCAAGTCCGATAAAATCGGCAAGCTGAAGGGGGCCCATCGGATGAGCCATGCCCAGTTTCATCACGTTGTCTATCTCCTCAACGCCTGCAACTCCTTCGTAGAGAGCATAAATAGCCTCGTTTATCATAGGCATCAAAATGCGGTTGGCAACAAAGCCCGGGTAATCATTCACCTCAACCGGGATTTTCTGAATCATCTTCGCCACCTGCATGATGGTTTCCGTTACCTCGTTGCTGGTATTATATCCACGAATTACTTCCACCAGTTTCATTACGGGTACCGGATTCATAAAATGCATGCCGATAACTTTATCGGCTCGTTGGGTGGCGCTGGCAATTGTAGTGATTGAAATGGATGAAGTATTGGTGGCCAGGATGGCGTTTACCGGTGAAACCTCATCTAGTTCTTTGAAGATCTTCAGTTTAAGATCACGATGCTCTGTGGCTGCCTCAATAACCAAATCAGCCTTTTCTACGCCTGTTTTAAGCTGGGTAAAAGTGGTAATGTTAGCGAGCGCCTGTTTTTTTGTCTCTTCGGTTATGGCTTGTTTGGCAACCTGCCGGTCAAGATTTTTTTCAATAGTGGCAAGAGCTTTTTTCAACGCATTTTCTGAAATATCAACCAGCGAAACCTTATATCCAAACTGGGCAAACACATGGGCAATACCATTGCCCATGGTGCCACTGCCGATTACAGCAATATTCTTCATCAGGAGTTGTATTTTGCGGGCAAAGATAAAGGCAAAAGGATGGCTGCAAAACAAAAACTTAAACCCGATTTTTTCAGGCCCATACTATTAAATGGAAATCTATCCTGGTTAACGCGTGTACGAAAAACCATTGATATGGTTGAAGTGCAGGCATGGGTATTTAAGCACCAATGCGTTTATGAGTCAAGTCACTCAATGGAAATTTCCTTTGCAAGGCCAATAGCATTGAAGCGTATAACCAGCATCGTTGAAACCGTAATGGAATCATGGCATGCTTTGCCGGGAGAAATGAAGTACCGGTAAAATTTCTGATTCCGGTTATACAACTCGTTCTGATCGGGCTTACCTAACAGGGCTACGATTTGCTTTTCATCCAGCGCCTGAAGTTTGTGCTTTTGAGCAATCAAGGCGCTGTCCATCGTTATGCGTAAACCCATGCACCCGTTTTTATCTTTTTTCCATCCGGTCAAGTCAACGTGATCGAAGGAGGGGATGGGCTTTGCACACCCTGCAAGAAGCAGAACCACCATACTTAGCCAAGTACTTATGGTGGTCATAGCTTTCTGAAAAGGGTGTAATACCACGGGAGGGAGATGACGATAAATACAACGGATGCGGCAACCAGCAAAAGGGACCAGTTAAATGATAAGGTAAGTACAATAAGGGCCGAAGGGTAACTGATAATTCTGAACCATTCTGCAATACGTACCCAGGGCCTGTTCTCAAACAACACACCACAAACCACTACCGTGAATGCGATAAATAACGTAATAAGGGCTTTTTCTCCCAGGCTGAACAGATTTTGATTAAAGAGAAACCAAGCCGTGCCCGCCAGGCATAGGGTAAACTGAAACAACACATAAAGACTTAGGGATAGTGACGAATCGGTTTCGTACTTATTATAGTGGATTTTGTCAACTTCAGGGGCAGGTCGGTAACCGCCCAGGTAATCAGGTAGCCAACCCGGTTTGGCAAAAATATACCGAATCTTATCCCACCAGCTGGGTATTTGTTTCAAGTCTTTACCCATCTCCACGTAATGGCTGAAGTTGGCAAACACGGCATTCCAGCTGTTAATGGGTTTGGTGATGCCATATGTGGGGCGCTCCTCTTCTTGCTGAAACGTTCCAAAAATTTTGTCCCAGATAATCAGCGTGCCGGCATGGTTCTTATCAATATACTTAGGGTCGCGTCCATGATGAACGCGGTGGTGTGAAGGAGTATTAAAAACATATTCGAACCAGCCCATTTTACCAATGGTTTCGGTGTGAATCCAGAACTGGTATAGCGTGATAAAAGCCGACATAAGAGCAAAGTCGTATGTGCGGAAACCGATAAAGGCCAAGGGCAAACTGAAGGCAAAGGTCCAGATTACCTGAAGGGAACTCTGACGCAGAGCAACCGAGAGGTTATAATCTTCACTTTGATGATGGACCACATGGCCCCCCCAAAACAGGTTTATCTCGTGGCTCTTGCGGTGTGCCCAATAGTAAGCCAAATCCGTCAGGAGAAACAACATCAGCCAGTAAAGCCAGTTGCGTGGCCAGGTAAACTGGTTAAAGTTATGATGAAGTATTTCGTATATACCGATGGCAAATACCCTGAGAAATAATCCGCTCAATTGAGAGGTTATTCCACAACTTAAATTGGCAATGGCATCCGGAAGCCGGTATAGCTTACGCTGTGTAATTCGTTCAGCTATAAGTTCCACACCAATCAGGATAAAAAAAACCGGTATCGAAAGTACAATCGGGTTTAAATCCAAGGCTATTTGCTTTATTTGCACCGCAAATTACAACATGATTCTAAAGATTTTCAAGGCATTATGGTTTCTATCCATGCTGGCGGTACTGGCCAATTTGTTGTATGTATATGCCGGCTGGCCGGAGGAGGTTGCGGTATATGAAGATCAACTCGACATTTTTTATATCAGTAGGGAGGCTCTGTTTTATGGCACCATGCTGGCCTTGGGCGTGATTAACCTGCTGGTGTATATGTTTCCGGGAGCACTCATTCCAAATGAAAATTTCCGCGTATGGGTTCATGCCCTGGTCATGAGTCTTAATATCTTCTTTCTGATAAGCATTAGCTTTGTGGGGTTATACAACAGTTCAGAAAAATTTGACTTTGGCCGAATCGGTTGGATAATCTACTCAAGCATAGTACTTCTGATTTTGACTATGGTGAGTTGGCCTTTGGTCTGGATTTTCAGGAAAATCTTAAGTAAACCTGTAGTTTGATTATGCTCCAGGTTAAGTCTGTTAATCAGTACTTTACAACTAGTCACTTCGTTTATTTTTTCCATCAATATTTTATAACACTCACTAAACTGAGGAAAATTTTTGCGTTATTAGAACAATACATTGTTTTTTAAACTTGTCAGGATCATTTTTTAATCTTGCACACCAAAATCCTGTAGTCTATGAAATCCGATAAGGGTGGATCTATGTTTGAGTACACCGAAGCCAGTATCAAATCGCTCGACTGGCGGGAGCACATCCGGCTTCGGCCGGGCATGTACATCGGCAAACTGGGTGACGGGTCTTCCAAAGACGATGGCATTTACGTACTGGTTAAGGAGGTAATTGACAACTCCATTGATGAGCACATGATGGGGTACGGAAAAACCATCGATGTAAAGATCACCGACAAAACCGTTACCATCCGGGATTACGGCAGAGGTATACCGCTTGGAAAAGTGGCCGAGGTCGTGTCAAAGATCAATACAGGCGCCAAGTATGATTCGGGGGCGTTTCAGAAATCGGTGGGGCTTAATGGTGTTGGTACCAAAGCGGTTAACGCCTTATCCAACTACTTTAAAGTGCAGGCATTTCGCGATGGTCAGACCAAACTGGCTGAATTTAAAAAGGGAATTCTTACTCATGATCCGCGTATATCCAAAACGAATGAGCGCAACGGAACCCTGGTGGTTTTCGAACCGGATAATACCATGTTTAAAAACTATCAGTTCATTCCGGAGTACCTGGATGACCTAATGTGGAACTATGCGTTCCTTAACGCAGGCCTTACCATCAACTACAATGGAAGGAAGTTCTATTCGAAAGACGGCCTGCTGGACTTGCTTAAGCAGAAGGCTGATCCGGAAGAAATGCGCTATCCGATTATTCACTTTAAAGGAAACGACATTGAGGTTGCCCTTACGCATGGCAACCAGTACGGGGAGGAGTATTATTCTTTTGTTAACGGCCAAAATACCACACAGGGAGGAACACACCTGGCAGCTTTTCGCGAAGGGGTTGTAAAGGCCGTTCGTGATTTCTATAAAAAAGATTTTGATGCGGCTGACATACGCGCTAGCATAATTGCTGCTATTGCCGTAAGGGTACAGGAGCCGGTGTTTGAATCGCAAACTAAAACAAGGCTGGGCTCAATAACCATGGCCCCCGATGGACCCAGCATACGGAACTATGTCGGTGATTTCGTAGCGAAGGAACTGGAAATCTACCTGCACAAAAATGCCACAGTTGCCGATGCTCTGCTCAAGCGCATTATGCAATCGGAGCGGGAGCGAAAAGAAATTGCGGGTATTAAGAAATTGGCCAATGAGCGCGCCAAAAAGGCCAACCTCCATAACCGCAAACTGCGCGACTGCCGCTTTCATTTCGATGACACCAGCAGCCGATCAGGTGAGTCCATGATTTTCATTACCGAGGGTGATTCGGCCAGCGGCTCCATAACCAAATCGCGCGATGTGGAAACCCAGGCGGTATTCAGCCTTAGGGGTAAACCGTTGAATTGCTTTGGGTTAACCAAGAAGGTAGTATACGAAAATGAAGAATTTAACCTGCTGCAACATGCCCTGAATATTGAAGACGGCCTCGATGGTCTCCGCTATAATAAGGTGATCATCGCCACCGATGCCGATGTGGATGGCATGCACATCCGCCTGTTGCTCATGACGTTCTTTCTGCAATTCTTCCCCGACCTGGTAAAGGCCGGGCATGTGTTTATCCTGGAGACTCCGTTGTTCCGGGTGCGAAACAAGAAAGAAACAATGTACTGCTACAGTGAAGAGGAAAAACAGGAAGCCATAAAAAAACTGGGCGGTAAGCCTGAGATCACCCGCTTTAAAGGATTAGGGGAAATCTCACCGGACGAATTCGGAAGATTTATCGGAGAGAACATCAGGCTACAGCCCGTGCAACTGGATAAAGACAGCCACCTGCGTGATGTACTCGAGTTTTACATGGGCAAAAACACGCCCGACCGTCAGGATTTTATTATTGATAACCTGCGGATTGAACTGGATAAAGTTGAAGATATTGAAACCCAAGATGCAGTTTCGGTTTGAGGTGGTGGTTACCTCAAGTTTACAATTTCATTGAGCCAAAGCTAAAATGAGTAAAAAGAAGAAGACCGTAAAGGCGCCAGAAGTAAAATCGAAAAGTAAGAACGATAAAGATACCATCATTTCAGTTGGCATTGACAGCCTCTATCAGGATTGGTTTCTCGATTATGCATCCTATGTAATTCTGGAACGGGCTGTTCCGCGAATAGAAGACGGGCTCAAACCAGTACAGCGCAGGATCATGCACTCGCTGAAGGAAATGGATGATGGCCGTTTTAACAAGGTGGCAAACGTAATAGGGAACACCATGCAGTACCACCCACATGGCGATGCCGCCATCGGTGAAGCCATCGTAAACATCGGACAGAAGGATTTGCTATTAGAAACCCAGGGTAACTGGGGCGATATCCGAACAGGCGATGGAGCCGCAGCGCCCCGCTACATCGAAGCACGGCTCTCAAAGTTTGCGTTGGAGGTGGTGTACAATCCGCAAACTACTGAATGGCAACTGTCGTATGATGGCCGCAAGAAAGAGCCGGTTACTTTGCCTGTTAAGTTTCCGTTGCTGCTGGCTCAGGGCGTTGAAGGTATTGCGGTGGGCCTGTCAACCAAAATTTTGCCGCATAACTTTAATGAACTCATTAAGGCATCAATTGATGTGCTTAAAGGAAAGAACCCTAAAATTTACCCCGACTTTCCAACCGGGGGAATTGCCGACTGCACAGAGTACGATCAGGGAAAACGGGGTGGTAAAATTAAAGTTCGTGCCCGAATTGATATTGCTGATAAAAAGACCCTCATTATCAGGGAGATACCTTATTCCACCACCACTACTTCTTTGATGGAGTCAATCGTGAAGGCCAGCGATAAGGGGCAGATCAAAGTAAAGCAGGTAATTGATAACACCGCAAAGGATGTTGAAATCCAAATCCATCTTCAACCAGGCCAGTCGCCTGAGATTGCACTTGATGCGTTGTACGCTTTTACCGATTGTGAGATCAGCATATCGCCCAATGCCTGCGTAATTGTTGAGGATAAACCTCAGTTCATGGGGGTTAATGAAATTCTTAAATACAATACCCAGCAAACCCTTACGCTGCTGAAGCGTGAACTTGAGATCAGGAAAGCCGAGCTGAAGGAAAGAATATTGTTTTCATCACTCGAAAAGATTTTCATCGAAAACCGGATATACCGCGATATTGAAGAGTGCGAAACATGGGAAGAGGTTATCTCCACTATTGATAAGGGACTGAAGCCCCATAAGAAAAAGTTTTACCGGGAGATCACCACCGATGATATCGTAAAACTCACCGAAATCAAAATCAAGCGCATTTCAAAGTACGATGCTTTTAAGGCCGATGAACTATTGCGTGACCTGGAGAAGGAACTGAAAGACACGGAACACCACCTGAAGCACCTTACCGACTACGCGATCAGTTATTTTCAAAACCTGTTGGATAAGTACGGAAAAGGTCGCGATCGAAAAACCGAGATCAGGGCTTTCCAATCCGTTACCGCAACCGAGGTAATTGCTATCAACCAGAAATTATACGTGAACCGTGCCGATGGCTTTGCCGGCTGGGGATTGAAACGTGACGAATATGTATGTGACTGCTCCGAACTGGATGACATCATTGCGATACGGAGAGATGGAAAAGCATTGGTTTCCCGGATCAGCGAGAAGGTGTTTTTAGGTAAAGATATTCTGTACATCGGAGTATGGAAGAAGGGCGATGACCGCATGGTGTACAACATGATCTATTCCGATGGCAAGTCTGGCAAGGGGTTTGTAAAACGGTTCACCATGCCGGGTATTATCCGCGACAAGGAATACGACCTTACACAGGGTAATCCAAACTCCCGCGTACACTACATCAGCGGCAATCCCAATGGCGAAGCCGAAGTAGTAGAGGTTAAGCTGTCGCAGTCAAGCACAGCCCGCAAAAAAGTGTTTGAATTTGATTTTGCCGACCTCGAAGTGAAAGGCAGGGGGGCGCGGGGAAATACACTTACAAAATATCCTATCCGCAAGGTAGATTTTTTGCGGGCGGGCACCTCTACCTTAAGCAAACTCGACCTGTGGTACGATGGCGACTCCGGCCGGCTAAACAAAGATAAGCGTGGAAATTACCTGGGTAAATTTGATGGCAACGATCAGGTAATTGCATTTATGCGAAACGGCTCCTATAAAATTACGGGTTACGACCTTAGCAACCGCTTCGATCCCGAAAAAACGCTGCGAGTTGAAAAATTTAATCCCAAGAAACCTGTTTCAGCTGTTTATGTTGATGGCGAATCGAAACAATATATGGTTAAGCGCTTTCTTATTGAGACCAGCACACCCGACAAAGAATTCGGATTTATATCCGATGCCATCGGCTCCAGGCTGGTATTGGCCACGTTATCCGATGAGCCTGAAGTTGAACTGGAGTTGCTTAAGGGCAAAGCAAAAGATAAAGTCGTTGAACAGGTTAACCTGGAAGATCTGATTGATGTAAAGGGGTGGAAGGCGTTAGGTAACCGGTTATCACAACACAGAGTAACTAAAGTTACCCTGCTGGATGAAGTGCAGGAAATTCCTGAACAGGAAAATGATGAAGAAGTAAAATCAACGGTTTCAAAACCAACCGCTGTCGTTCAAAAAAAAAAGGGAAAGACATACGCAAAAGGCAAAACAGAAAAGGCAACTCAGCAAAGTTTATTCGCAGAACCGCAAAAAAGTCAAAGAGAAAACGCACCTGAAAAAAGTAAAAAGACGAAACGGAAAAATACAGGTAAGTCGTTTGGTGTAGGGGAGACGATTGAACTTGAATTATAGTTTACCTTTTTCCACAACCTGGAGCGCCAAAACTTTAGCGGCAATAAAGTAGCCGTCAGACTTATCGCATAGGAAAAATCAACGTGGCAATTCGTGGTGATCTTATGGTTTTAGTTATCTTGGCCTAAAGTTATTTTCCCGATGTCGCCATACCTTGCGGAATTTTTAGGTACCTTAACGCTTGTTGTGCTTGGCGATGGTGTGGTAGCCGGGGTATTGCTAAAACAAACCAAATCCGAAAATGCCGGATGGCTAACCATTGTTATGGGTTGGGGTCTTTCTGTAACACTGGCTATATATGCGGTAGGCCAGTTTAGCGGAGCACACATCAATCCGGCAGTAACGCTTGCGCTGGCTTACCATGGAAGTTTTTCGTGGGAAGTTGTTCCTGGCTATTGGCTGGCTCAATTGGCTGGTGCATTTACCGGGGCTATTGTGGTATGGTTACACTACTACCCACACTGGAAGGCTACCGTTAACCCGGCACAAAAGCTGGCCGTCTTTTGCACGGGACCGGCTATTCGGTCTGCCATCCATAACCTGATCAGCGAAATTATCGGCACAGCAGTATTGATTCTTGGATTATTGACCAT
>JBKBOE010000025.1:0-35478 GCA_046294915.1 Cyclobacteriaceae bacterium
GGCTGGCCGCGCACCGAACAAACCATTATGCACGCTTTGAGTTTCTCCCGGAAAGCCCTGAAGATGAGAAAGATCCCGGCTATTTTGAACTACGGCTTGAATTCAATGAATTGACCCAATCTGTTTTTCTAAAAGTGTCTGATTATTCGGATTTTGACGATCTGAAAGAACTGGAGGATCTGTGGGATAGCCTGGTCGATACCCTGCGCAAAATCGTTGGAGGATAACTTCCATTTCCTTTCTGCTTCACTCTATATTTGGCTTGCTATTTGTCCTTAGCAGGGGACTTATCCATGAAAAAACTTGATAAACTCATCCTTACATCTTTTGCAGGACCGTTTACACTCACCTTTCTGGTAGTGGTCTTTATTCTGCTTACCCAGCATATGCTCAAGTACTTTGATGACATCATCGGTAAAGGTTTAGGCTGGGATGTAATCGGCCAGTTGTTGTTTTATTTTGGTGTATTTATGACACCCGTGGCAATGCCCCTTGCCGTGTTACTCTCATCGTTGATAACATTTGGCAACCTGGGTGAGCATTTTGAACTGACTGCCGTAAAGAGCGCAGGTATCTCCCTGCTTCGCGCTATTCAGCCAATATTCTTTTTTGTACTGATCCTAACCGTAATTGCATTCTATGTGAACAATAACCTGGTGCCCAAGGCCGCGTTGGAGGCCTACAGCCTGTTGTACGATATCAAACAAAAAAAACCAGCTCTCGATCTCCGCGAGGGCACCTTTTACAACGGTATTCCCGACATCAGTATTAAAGTAAACAAGCGCTATCCGGATGGGATTACCATTAAAGACATACTGATCTATGATCATCGCAAGCGCGATGGGAACAAGGAAGTTACCATTGCCGATTCGGGAAGAATGTACACCATACTGAACGAACGTTACCTTACGTTAGAGCTGTACAACGGCTACAATTACTCTGAAGGTTCAAACACCGGGCAGGAGCTTGCGGGCAAAAACCGAAAGTATAATACAGAGACCTTCAGCCGAAGCAAATTTTCTAAAACCCAGGTAGTATTTGATCTTTCATCCTTCGATTTAAATCGAACAGATAAAAAGTGGTTTCAGGGAAACCGCATCATGCGTAACCTGAAGGAACTCAATAGCGATATTGATTCGGTGAACAGGGAAATACGCACTCAACAACTTCAATATTTCAACGGCCGCAGTAATTATTTTACCCATATTGAACGTGGAGAAGAAATTCTGTTACCGGTAGAATTGCAGCAGTCGAGTTCAGCCGGTTTTTCTGCTCCGGCAATTCAGGCGCAGTCAGATTCACCCTCAGCTAAAGAAAAACCGATTGGCGGAGTTGCAGAGTCTCAACGGGTAAAACCAACCCGAAGAGGTTTTTTAAAGGGCCTAAGCGATACGGTTGTAAAGCAACAAGCCTTTCAGCAAATTCAGAAAAGACTTGAGCCGGCAGCATCCATTGATGCTGCCGACAGGGGAGTAGTGTCAAGATTAGACAGCGTTTTAAACGTGCCTGCAGATGCAACCATGATTAATCAGGCTGCCGCACGGGCGCGGATGATTAAAAGTGAAATTTCCAATGCAATTAACACAGAGGAAGTGTTTGTAACCGAGCGTAGAGTATTTGAAATTCAGTGGCATAAAATAATAGCCAATTCATTGGCCTGTATTGCCATGTTCCTGATAGGTGCACCATTGGGAGCCATTATTAAGAAAGGTGGTCTTGGGGTTCCATTTCTGGTCTCCATATTGTTCTTCATCATCTATTACCTGCTCACTATGGCAGGAGAAAAATGGGCAAAGCAAGGAATTGTTGGAGTTGCGCCCGGAGTCTGGGCGGCTGATTTTATTCTGCTGGTTATCGGCTTGTTCTTTTTAAAACAGGCCCGACTGGATGCCCGCTTGTTTGATGCCGATGCATACCTGATTGCCTTTGACAAGGCTAAAATATGGCTTATTCAGAGAGGTATTCTCCCACAATCGGTATAGAGGGCTAATTTTCAGGTATTTTTGGAGTTATGAGCCTGTTTGATGTATCTTTGCAGGCTGAAATTATAGGAATATAACCATTTTTTACGATGCCATTAACTGCTGAATTGAAAAAAGAATTGTTTAAGAAGCACAGTCCTTCAAAAACTGACAAGGACACCGGATCCCCCGAGTCTCAAATCGCTATGTTTACCAAGCGAATTAACGAGTTAACAGACCACCTGAAGAAGCACAAAAAAGACTATGCTACCCAACAAGGGTTGATGAAACTTGTAGGTAAGCGAAAGAAATTGTTGAACTACCTTAACCGCAACGACATCGGGCGGTACCGTTCAATAGTTGCCGACCTTGACTTGAGAAAGTAAAACGTTAAAATACTTCACCACCACAGGGAACCGGGTTTTAGGTTCCCTTCTTACATTTTTAACCAGGCTAATCTGAATTAACGGACGGCCTACTAACTAAATTGATGATGTTTAATATTGTTACTAAAAGCTGCAAACTTCCCGATGGCCGGGAAATAATCCTTGAAACCGGAAAAATGGCCCGTCAGGCCGATGGTTCGGTTGTTTTACGCATGGGCAATACCATGCTGCTGGCCACAGTGGTGGCCAAAAGCGAAGCCGTTGAAGGCGCTGATTTCATGCCCCTCTCGGTTGATTACCAGGAAAAATTTGCCTCTACCGGTAAAGTACCTGGGGGATTTTTAAAGCGTGAAAGCAAACTGTCGGACTACGAGGTGTTGATATGCCGGTTGGTTGACCGGGCCATCAGACCTTTATTTCCGGATGATTTCCATGCCGAAACACAGGTTATGATTTATCTTATTTCTGGAGATTCGGACGCCCTACCCGATGCTCTCGCTGCCTTTGCAGCTTCGGCAGCATTATCCATATCGGATATTCCATGGGGTGGCCCCATTTCAGAGGTTCGCGTAGCCCGTGTTGATGGCCAGTTTGTGGTTAACCCAACATTGGCGCAAAAAGAGCGTGCCGATATTGATTTAATGGTGGGGGCATCCATTGAAAATATCCTTATGGTGGAAGGTGAAATGAAAGAGGTTAGCGAAGTTGAAATGCTTGAAGCCCTGAAAGTTGCCCATCAAGCCATTAAAGTACAATGCCAGCTTCAACTCGATATGGCCCGTGAACTGGGTAAAGAAACCAAGCGTACCTATAACCACGAGGTAAAGGATGAAGCATTAAGGCAGCAACTTTTTGATTTGTTGTACCCTAAAGTTTATGAAGTTGCCAAACGTCAGATTAAAAATAAAAAGGAGCGCAGCGCAGCTTTTGACCAGATTCTGGAAGAGTACCTCGCTACATTACCGGAAGACACAACCGTTAATAAGGACCTCGTTAAAAAGTATTACCACGAAATCCACAAGAAAGCAGCCCGTGATCTGGTATTAAATGAGGGAATCCGGTTAGATGGCCGTAAAACACGGGAAATCAGACCGATATACACCGAAGTTGACCTTCTTCCTTCAACACATGGCTCTGCACTATTTACCCGTGGTGAGACTCAATCACTGACTACCGTTACCCTTGGAACCAAACTGGATGAGCAACTTATTGATGGTGCTATGTTCAGCGGATCAAATAAGTTCATCCTTCACTACAATTTCCCAGGGTTTTCTACCGGTGAGGTAAAGCCAAATCGTGGGCCTGGCCGCAGGGAAGTGGGGCATGGTAACCTTGCTGCAAGAGGTTTAAAGCAGGTTCTTCCTGCAGATACGGAAAATCCCTATACAATCCGTGTGGTTTCCGACATTCTGGAATCGAATGGCTCATCGTCTATGGCAACGGTATGTGCCGGCACATTGGCACTTATGGATGCCGGTGTTCCTGTGAAGGCGCCTGTATCCGGTATTGCCATGGGCATGATTTCCGACTCAAAAACAGGTAAGTATGCCATCTTATCCGATATCCTGGGCGATGAAGATCACCTGGGCGATATGGACTTTAAAACTACCGGTACAGAAAAGGGCCTCACCGCATGCCAGATGGACTTAAAGGTTGATGGCCTTACCTATGAGGTTCTCAAAGAGGCGCTTGACCAGGCAAAGGAAGGTCGTTTGCATATTTTGAACGAAATGAAGAAAACACTTTCACAGCCCCGGCCCGACCTGAAACCTCATACACCGCGTGCGGAAACCATAATTATCGAAAAAGAAATGATTGGTGCGGTTATAGGCCCCGGAGGCAAGGTGGTTCAAGACATCCAAAATACTACCGGTGCAACGGTGGTAATTGAAGAAGTGAACAATAAAGGCGTTGTTAACGTTTTTGCCACCAGTAAAGAGGTAATGGATGCCGCTTTAAAGCGGATACGCGCTATTGTGGCCGTACCGGAAATTGGTCAGGTTTATGACGGAAAGGTGAAGTCCATTATGCCATTTGGCGCATTTGTTGAGTTTATGCCCGGAAAAGACGGTTTGCTGCATATTTCAGAGATTAAGTGGGAAAGACTGGAGACCATGGAGGGAGTACTTGAGGTGGGCGAAGAAATAAAAGTGAAATTGGTCGAAGTGGACAAAAAAACCGGCAAATTCAGGCTCTCCCGAAAGGTTCTTATCCCCAAACCCCCGGTAAAAGAAACCGCCAGCCAGTAATAACGGTTGAATAACTGTGAAACAGGTTTGACAGGAACTAACATAAGAAACTATATTGTTACCAAACTGATTTTAAATCCGGCATGAGACAGTTAAAGATCAGTAAGCAAATCACCAACCGCGAAAGTCAATCGCTTGATAAGTACCTTCAGGAGATTGGCAAGGTTGACTTGCTAACCCCTGACGAAGAAGTAGAGCTAGCCAAGCGTATCAAAGAAGGCGACCAGATTGCGCTTGAGAAGCTCACAAAAGCAAACCTCCGGTTTGTCGTTTCAGTCGCCAAGCAATACCAGAATCAGGGGCTATCATTGGGTGACCTCATTAATGAAGGAAATCTTGGCCTGATAAAGGCGGCACAACGCTTCGATGAAACCCGGGGTTTCAAATTCATCTCCTATGCGGTTTGGTGGATTCGCCAATCGATTCTTCAGGCGTTGGCCGAACAATCGCGTATTGTTCGTCTGCCGCTCAACCGTGTCGGGTCACTAAATAAAATTTCAAAAACATTTTCAGAGCTTGAGCAAAAGTATGAACGCGAGCCCTCACCCGAGGAATTGGCGGAAGTACTGGATGTAACAACAGCCGAAGTTGTTGACACCATGAAAATTTCCGGTCGCCATGTTTCCATGGATGCACCGTTTGTTCAGGGCGAAGAAAACAGCCTGTTGGATGTACTTGAAAACGACAGCGAAGAAACGCCCGATTCCGGCCTGATGAACGATTCGCTGCGCAAAGAAGTACAACGTGCCCTCTCAACCCTTACCCAGCGCGAAGCCGATGTTATTACGCTCTATTTTGGGTTGAACGGGGAACATGCCATGACCCTGGAGGAGATCGGAGAGAAGTTTAACCTCACCCGTGAGCGGGTAAGGCAGATTAAGGAAAAGGCCATTCGTAGGCTACGCCACACCAGCCGAAGCAAGGCTTTAAAACCTTACCTGGGTTAATAAAGTTTAATTGGAAACAATTCTGGGGTCTCGGCTTGGTACAGGTGAGACCCCTTCATGTTCATAAACCATATATGCCTACAAAAGAAAAAGTTGTAATTATTGGCTCCGGACCGGCTGGTTATACCGCTGCCATTTATGCCGCACGGGCAGGACTTAAGCCTCTTCTGTATACCGGTGGGCAGCCTGGAGGACAGCTCACTACCACAAACGATGTGGAGAACTTCCCGGGTTATCCGGATGGGATCAACGGTCCGCAGATGATGGTCGATTTACAGAAACAAGCCGAACGTTTTGGTACCCGCATTCACTTTGGTTTGGTAACGGCTGTCGATTTTTCGGTATACCCCTTGAAATTGATCATTGATGAGAAAGACGAGATCCTGGCTGAATCGGTCATCATAGCCACAGGTGCCAGTGCAAAGTATTTGGGTATCCCTTCAGAAGAAAAATTTTTGAACAAAGGTGTATCCGCCTGTGCTGTGTGTGACGGATATTTTTATCGTGGAAAAGAAGTGGCCGTTGTTGGTGCCGGTGATTCAGCAGCTGAAGAATCAACCTACCTTTCAAAGCTGTGTACTAAAGTTAACCTCATTGTGAGACGTGATGAGATGCGCGCCTCGAAAATCATGCAGGCCCGTGTAAAGAATACACCGAATATTGAGATCCACTGGAACTCCGAAACAGATGAGGTGTTGGGAGACGATTCAGGCGTTACAGGCGTGCGTATTGTGAACAATAAAACCGGTGAGAAAAAAGTGCTGCCTGTGCAGGGCTTTTTCCTGGCTATCGGACACAAACCAAATACTGATATTTTTAAGGGTTATCTCGACATGGATGATACCGGTTATATTAAGGTAACTCCCGGAACTACAAAAACCAATGTAGAGGGTGTGTTTGCCGTAGGCGATGCTGCCGACAAAGTTTACCGGCAGGCAATAACCGCAGCAGGCACAGGATGCATGGGAGCACTTGATGCCGAGAAGTTCCTTGCTGCTAAAGAACTGGAACCGGCACATCCATGAAATTGGATATTCTTGTTTTTGCCGCTCACCCTGATGATGCCGAACTCGGTTGCGGAGGTACCATTGCCAAACACGTGGCTATGGGCCACAAGGTGGGTGTAGTGGATTTAACACGCGGAGAACTTGGTACACGCGGGACACCCGAAATTCGCGCAAAAGAAGCTGAAAATGCAGCTAAAATACTTGGCCTATCGGTACGGCAGAACCTGGGGCTACCTGATGGATTTTTCAGAAATGAGGAGATGCACCAAAAGGAGGTGATAGGCGCTATTCGGAGGTTTAAGCCTGAAATTATTATTACCAACGCCATTTATGACAGGCATTCCGACCACGGAAGGGCAGCTCAATTGGTTGCTGATGCCAGTTTTCTTGCAGGATTAGCTAAAGTTGAAACTTCCGATAATGGCGAAAAACAGTTTCCGTGGCGCCCCAAGGCAGTTTACCATTTTATCCAAGCCCTGTTAATCAAACCTGATTTCGTAGTAGACATCAGCGATTACTGGGAAAAGAAGGTAGCATCATACATGGCTTTTGAAAGCCAGATGTTTAATCCCGCCAGCAAAGAGCCAAAAACCTATATTTCCTCACCGGAGTTCTTACGACTCGTGGAGGCAAGGGCAGTGGAATTTGGTAGCACCATTGGCGCAAAATATGGCGAAGGGTTTACGGTTAGGAGAATTCCAGGCATTCGGCTGCTAACCGATCTACTTTGATCTATGGTGCTAAGCGCCTGATATTCCATTTGTTATTTGATTTCACAAAAAGTATTCTATCGTGTAGCCTGTTTGGCCTGCCTTGCCAGAATTCAATCAGAAACGGATCTACCTCAAAACCTCCCCATTGTTTGGGTTTAGGTATTTCCCCCTCTCCAAACCGTGCTTCCAATTCCCTATAGCGCGATTCCAGCAAATCGCGGGAGTTTACTGGAGAGCTTTGTGGCGATGCCCATGCCCCGATTTGTGCCCCGCGTGGTCTGGTTTTAAAGTATTCAGATGAGCGCTCCTCGCTGATTCTTGAAACCGTTCCTTCAATGCGTACCTGACGCTCCAGTTCGGCCCATAAGAAATTAAGGGCGCAAAACGGGTTGGCCTCCAGTTCCCGGCCCTTATTGCTTTGGTAATTGGTAAAAAATACAAATTTCTCGTTTTCAATGCCTTTTAACAGCACTACCCTTGAGGTTGGCCTACCTGTTTCAGTTACGGTTGACAAGGTCATGGCATTTGCCTCCAGCACATTTGCCGAAAGCGCCTCCATAAACCATACATCAAACTGTGTTATTGGATTTTGGGCAACCGTTTCGATTTCCAGCCTTTCTTTGGCATACTCTCTCCGAAGTGACGCAATATCGGGTTTCATAGGTATTACACAGCAACTAATTCCCCTCAAGTTTAGTCTAATTGGGTAATACTTGTTTGGTAGTTCTACAAGTATTTTATTTCGCAATAAGATCGATTATGGAGTTTTTCAGATACAGGAACAAACTTGCGCCTGAGCGCGGCCGATTACTGATCTCAGAACCCTTTTTGCCGGATCCGAATTTCGAGCGGACGGTTGTGCTGTTGTGCGAACATAGTGAAGAGGGATCTTTCGGCTTTATATTGAACAAGCCATCGCTGTTAAAGGCCGGTGACGTAATGGATGAGTTAAAAAACTTTGACCACGAAATATTTGTAGGGGGGCCTGTACAGCAAGATACCCTTCATTTTATTCACCGGAGTGATAGAATTGAACATGGTGAATTGATTTTGGAGAATATCTATTGGGGAGGAATGTTCGATCAGGTACTATTGCTTGCCGATACCGGGCAATTGCAATCATCGGAAATTAAGTTATTTCTGGGGTACAGTGGCTGGGGCCCTGGTCAGCTTACTGAAGAACTCGATCAGGATTCGTGGATTGTGTGCGATTTTGTTACCGAGGAATTGCTCTTCGATACTGATCCTGGCATGATGTGGAGGAAAGCATTAGAAAACATGGGCGGTCGCTTCTCCGTTTATGCCAACTACCCGGTCGATCCTAACCTGAATTGAGCAATTTTAGTAATTTTACCCATATTTGACATTTAACAATGGACAGTAACCATGGAAATGGAAGACGAAAAGCGAGTAGCAGGGGTAGGAGGTATTCACGATACCGGGCTAATAGACCATGATGAAACTGCCATTTTAAAATCGGAGGCAGATCTTGTTGATCACAGCGAAGCAGAGGCCGAGGTGGTGCATCCTGCCGATACACCCGATTACAACCATTATACCAAAGAACAGTTAATCAATGCCCTGAAAGAACTGCTTGTGCAAACCGGCCAGCGCAACGTTGATCCGGTGTTGCGCGAAATCCGCCATGCTTTTGAGGAGCTTCGTCAGCGCGATAAAGATGCAGCCTTTAACCGGTATTTGCTTGATGGGGGTACTCCCGATGGCTTTGCTTATAAAGGCGATTCACTGGATTTGGCATTTGACCAACTCATCAGGCAGATTCGTGACAAGCGACAACAGTACATCCGTCAGCAGGAAGATCATAAAAGCGAGAACTACAAGCGTAAACTCGAATTGCTGGAAAAAATACGGGAATTGGCTGACTCAGAAGATGTCCGCGCCAACCAATTCGACAAATTCAAGCAATTGCAAGCGGAGTGGAAGAGCATTGGGGCAGTACCGGGCATACACGCTAAAACGTTGTGGGCCAATTATCATGCCCTGGTCGACCGGTTTTACGATAACCAGAGTATTTACCTGGAACTAAAAGAGCTTGACCGTAAGAAAAACCTGGAAGCCAAGCTTGAGTTATGCATGCGCGCTGAAAAACTGGCGGGCGTTGAAAAAATAAAAGACGCCATTCGAGAACTTAACGAACTGCATCACGAGTTTAAACACATTGGGCCGGTACCTCGCGAGGAAAAAGAAATTATCTGGACACGGTTTAAGAAGGCCTCTGATGCTGTTTACGCCCGAAGGGATGATTACCTTAAGCAACTTCAACAAGACCTGAATTCTAACCTGGAGAAGAAACTCAGGTTGTGCGATGAAATTGCGGTCTATGCATCCTTTCAATCAGACCGGATTAAAGAGTGGAATCAGAAAACGCGCGAAGTTCTTGATATTCAAAAAAAGTGGGAATCGGTTGGAGGCGTTCCTCGCAGCAAAACCAGGGAAATCAACAAACGGTTCTGGTCGGCATTTAAAGCGTTCTTCAGTGCAAAGAGTGCATTTTTTAAAACTTTAGATGAACAACGTGCGGATAATCTGAAAAAGAAGGAAGAACTGGTGCAGCGTGCTTTAAACCTGCGCGAAAGTACGGATTGGGAAAAGACTTCAGCGGAACTAAAGATACTCCAACAACAGTGGAAAGATATTGGCCCTGTGCCCGATAAGTACCGCGATAAGATTTTTAATGAATTTAAACTTGCCTGCGACTATTTCTTTGAACAAAAGAGAGGGCAGCGGAGTAAGGAAGAGACTGAGCAGTTGAATAATCTGAAAGCCAAAGAAGCTGTTTGTGAAGAGATGGAACAATTGGTGAAAGATGGAACGGCAACGGTTGAGAAACTCCATGAATTGGAAAGCCGCTTTAGTTCCATTGGCTTTGTTCCTCGCAAGCGCATTGCTCCAATCCGCGCCCGTTACCAGTCGGCTGTTGAAAAGTTTGTGCAGTCGCTTACAGCATTGTCTGAGGATGAACGCAGCCGCCTGTTGCTTCAAAATCAGTTACTTGATTTGAAAAATGACCCCATGGCGGATCGAAAGCTGGCAGTTAAAGAGCAGACCATCCGGAAAAAAATCGCCAAGATTGAAAACGATATTGCCCTGTGGCGAAATAATCTTGAGTTTTTTGCCCGTGCAAAGAACGGTGAGAAGGTTCGTGAAGAATTCAACACCAAAATTGATCAGGCATCGGGACATCTCAGTGAACTGAAGCAACAGTTGAAATTGCTCCGCACAGTTTCCTGACCTGGAATTTGCAAAGAACAGTCGAAGAGTTATTTTTGCACCTCCTTTCGCCTCCTTAGCTCAGCTGGTAGAGCAACTGACTTGTAATCAGTAGGTCGTTGGTTCGATTCCGACAGGGGGCTCAAGCCAAAAAAGTACTGATCAGTTTTTCGATGAGTGCTTTTCTAAGCATTCCGTTCAGGCTAATCCAAAAAAATCTACTCGGATTAAGGCATACCTTGCTCCCTGCGATGAATACACCGCCAATCATACGGATTCTGGAGCATCTGGGTTTGAGTGAGGTCATGTCTGATTTTAACCGGGATTATTTTCAAACGTATGTTCCTAAGGATTATCGGGGCTCGGAAAGGGCAAGTATGGATGCGGTGTACCGTATGGGTGAGGTTGTGTTACTGCATAAGGCTACCGGTTTGCGCCTGGAATACCTCACAACCGAAAGCTATTACGGGGATGAAGTGCGGTATCGGTTACGGAGTATTTTTATCATCACTGCCTCCGGAAATAAACTGGATGTTGTGAATGTTGACTTTGAGAAGGGTGAAGTACTAACCCCAAAGGGTATTTTCCCGATGTCAGGTATTTATATGGAACCCGATACTTCGGATGGTGATAATTCTTTGTAAGGATTAACGGGATTAAACTAAACATAGGTAGGTTAGTATCATGCTCAAAAGTACATTAACTTTTGGGGTCAGGCAGTAAGCGGAATTACCTGAATGTAAACCTGAAAGGTTGTTCCTTTTCCGGGATAACTTGTCACTTCAATTTTCCCGTTGTGTCGCGCTATCATATCATGACAAAGCATAAGACCCAGGCCGGTGCCTCGTTCGCCACTGGTGCCGCGCATCGTTTTAATTCCACCAAAATTAAACAATTCTTTTACTTGTTCAGGGGTCATACCAATACCGGTATCGGTAACCGTAAGCTGGTGGTATTCAGCTGTTGTATTGGCCGAAATAGTAACCTGGCCTCCGGCACTTGTGTATTTTATTGCGTTGTGTACCAGATTCCTCAACACCAGCTCGATGTGATTCCTGTCGGCCATCCAATAAAGGTGGACCGGAATTTCATTGGTTAGCGTTATGGATTTTGCTCTGGCTGCATCCGAAAACAGAATAATGCATTTGGCAGCCAGTTCATGCATATTCAAACGGATGGGGTTGAATGTTAAGCCGCTAAGCTGTGAATGTCCCCACTGCAGCAGGTTTTCTAGTGTTTCGTTTGTGCCAACTACAAGTTGATTAAGCTTAGGCGCAAAGAGTTTAAATTCTGATTCGCTGATTTCATTTCGCAGCAACATGCCTAACAAACCCTTCAGGCTCACCAATGGACTGCGCAAATCGTGACCGATAATGGAAAAGAATTTATCTTTCAGGTCATTTGCCTGTTTCAGTTTTTCATTTTGAATTTCAATTTCTTCGTTCTTTTCCTTAAGAATCCGGTTGGCGTTGTGGCGTAACCGGTTATTCCGTACAACCAATCCGATGACAGTGGCCATGAGAACGAATGTTATGGCAAAGCCAACGCTATAAACAAGTTGTTCCCTGCGGGCAAGCTGATTGGCGAGTTCCAGTTCGGTAATGCGGGCTTCGCGTTTCTCTTCTTCAAATTCCAATTTAGCCATCAGGGCTTTTTGTGAAGTTTCCCAGTTTACCAGCGAATCTTTTAGCTGGGTGTACCGGATATGATTTGTCAGCGCCAGTTGGTAGTTGCCCAAAGCAGTATATACTTTTGAAAGTCCCAGATAAGAATCTTTAAGGACTTCACGCAGGTTGATTTTTTTGCTTTCCTGCGCGGCAGCTTCAAATGCATGTAAGGCCGATTTGGTTTCCCCGGCTTTCAGGTATAGATTTCCCAGGAGACTTTTGTTATACGCTACAACGGCATAATCTTGCGCTGCTTCACCCTCGCGGATTGAAAGGGTAAAATATTTAAGCGCTGAATCGGGCTGGTTTTGCCTGGCGTAAAGTAGTCCTTTGCTGTTGTAGTTATAGCTTAGCAGTTGCTTGTCGCCCAGTGAATCGGATAACTGAATGCCGAGGTTTGCCAGGCGATGTGCTTCAACCATATTTTGGTTCGTACTGGCGTAAATCCAGGTAATGTTACCGCAGAAGGCAGCAATCATGCGTTTATCATTCAATCGGTTGTAAATTTTCAAAGCGCTTTGCTGGTACTGCAGGGCGATGTCGTACTCCTTGAATCCAAATGTGTAGGTGTTACCCAGAATCCGGTAGGCAAGGGCCATACCGATTGAATCCTGCCATTTTTCTGCCAGCCGGAGTGATTCGGTGGTACGTTCAACAGCCCTTGCATAATTGCTTTGCCTGAATTCGTATTCGCCAATGCGGTTAAGGGCAAGTACTTCACCATGGCGATAGCCCGTTGAACGTGAAATCGTTAACGCTTTGCCGGCATATTCCAGTGCCTTTGAAGGCTGAAAGGAAAGGTAGCGGTTTGACAGGTTGATCAGAATATCAACTTTGATAACGGAATCGGTAGCAACAAGCAGTTGTTGCTCCAGGCTGTCAATTACGGGTATTTGCGCCTGGCAATAAACACCAAAAAAACATCCTGCAAGTATCAATCTCATTACCACGGTGAAAAATAATCAACAAAAGTTAAAATCATAGGCGGTGGCTGTATTACCTTTAAAATTTACCTATGCTTTTCCAGATTCCAACATGTAAGGCAAACCGAAGACTCCAGCTTGTTTTCTATATCGGCAGGTAAGGCCGGAAAAAAGTTCAATCCAGTAAGTTGCTCCAGGCTATCCACCGTAACTGCAAACCGCCCGATCGGCAATGCTGATTTTTCATTGGGAATTATAAAGGCTATTGCTTTTTGCTGATAGTTCCTGTACACCAGCAGTGCTTTGTAGAAATAGGCAGGCACCGTTACGTTGTTTAGACCAATTGCAGGAAGACCTTCTGTTAGTATGGGTCCTGTAACCACATGCACCGCACTATCCAGGCGTGCCCACTTTCTTACCTGCATTTCCAGTTGTTTCCAGATACCCCGATTGAAGGAAGGAACCTGCGGGCTGATGTTGCTGAAGTAAAACGATTCCTTCATGGCCTGGTCAGACCAACTCATATCGGCTGCGGGTGCAAGGTGCCCGCGGTCGTACCCGCTTCCTTTATAATCTCTATCTGTTGCTGTGCCGGTTGAGATTTTAGGATCAGGAATGAATTTGTTGGAGCGTTCCGCACCGGCAAGGGTTTCTTCAAGGGTTAGTTCGTACGCTACCCATTTTGCCTGTTCGTGTGCTTCATCGTACACCAGCGCAAACCCGGTATGCTCAATAAGCACATCATCAGCCTTAAGCTGTGGTATTTCGAGCGCGTAAACCGGAGCGATGGAGTTAGTGGTGTTTACGGATTGTGTGCTTGAACAGGTGGTCAGCACGAAAACCGCAGAACTGATGAATGTTCGGGTATTCATTCGTTTTCGTATCTTTATCAAAGGTGTAAAGATAAACAGGATGATTGTTGCCATGCCGAGGTACAAGGGTATTATAATGGTTTGTGGGCTTTTGTTCATATGCCTTTCTGCTGTGGCACAGGAAATACCCTACAAGCCCGATCCGGAGTTCGAACTGCGATTCAGTATGAGTTTTAAAACCCGGCCTCCTGCCGATGTAAATAAGGTTCAGGTAGAAGAAACCTTTGGTGAGTATGAAAAGCGAACCAACACCTCTCCGCTTCCTTATGTTGTTCTTTTTTTGAATGTAATAAAGGCTGATGAAGATGAAGCCCGGCTTTCGGTATCGAAGGGTGGCAAAGCTTTTATGGGTCGCAAGATTGAACCCGGTACTGAAGTTAAGCTCGATATCGGGTTTGCGGATGACATTAAAGACCGTACTACTGCGTTTGAGTACGTCATTACGTTCCAAACGGAAAAGAAAAAGCCGGTTAGCCGGATTGTGATCTACTTCTCCGAAAGTGGAGATTACCTGGTAAATGGAGTTAAACGTGGAAAAATATAAACCGTGGTCCTGCCTTTTGTCAGGCTTGTAAGCAAATCATGTAACAGGCAAGCCTGTATTATTCTGATTCCTGTTTTATACGTTACTTCGCAAAAATTATTTTGTGTATGAAGTCGGTTTTTCTAGCAGTTATTTTTGTTCCCTTTCTCCTTTTTTCACAATCGCGCCAGCCAGATGCCATCCAGATTAAATTGAAACTTAAAAAGCTCAATTTTCTAGGTTCGGTATTGTATGTGGCGGCCCACCCCGATGACGAAAATACACGGGTTATTGCCTACATGGCTAACGAACGGCTTGCCGCCACCGCTTATCTTTCGCTGACCCGCGGTGACGGAGGTCAGAACCTGGTAGGTCCTGAAATACGCGATGAACTGGGTGTAATTCGCACACAGGAACTTCTTGCTGCGCGAAGAATTGACAGAGGCGAACAGTTTTTTACCCGAGCTAATGACTTTGGCTTTTCAAAAAATGTTAATGAAACCCTCGCCATTTGGGGTAAGGATGAAATTCTTTCGGATGTTGTTCGGATATTTCGCCAGTTTCAGCCCGATGTGGTGTTGAATCGCTTTCCTCCCAATGAACGTGCAGGCCACGGCCACCACACCGCTTCGGCTGTACTTGCCCTCGAAGCGTTTGATCTTTCAGGATCGCCAACGGCTTATCCTGATCAGTTGAAATCGTTTCCGACCTGGCAACCGAAACGGATCTACCTGAACACGGGCCGTTTTTTCAATAACACAATCAGCGAAAATACACCGGGTGTTACGGTGTTGAATGTTGGCGGATACAACGCCTTGCTTGGGCAATCGTATGCCGAGATAGCTGCTACCAGCCGCAGCCAGCATAAGAGCCAGGGTTTTGGATCTCCGGGCAGGCGTGGCGATGCGAATGAGTTTTTTGAACTGGCCAAAGGCGAGCCTTCAACTAACGATATATTTGACGGGATCAACACCACCTGGACTCGCCTGAAAGGAGGAGAGAAAATAATACCCCTGGTTGATAAGGCTATTAAAGATTTTAATCCGGAATATCCCCATGCTATCGTAAACCAGCTTTTGCAAATTCGCAGAGCGATTGGAAACCTAGAACACAGCGTTTGGAAAACACGAAAGCTTGCTGAAGTGAATCAACTTATCCAGGATTGCCTTGGGTTGTTTGCCGAAGTTACTGCGAACCAGTATTGGATTGCACCCAATGAAACCCTTACCGCTTCTTTTGAGATCATTAACCGGTCGGATGCAGATGTTAAACTGGCTACTCTTCGCGGCACAGGCTTGCAGTATGATACGTTGGTTAATACTTCATTAAAATACAATGTGCCATTACTTTTCAAAGCAAAAAAGGCAATTGGTAATGTTCCATATTCTGACCCGTATTGGCTGCAGGAGCCTCACTCGCTAGGATTGTTTACCGTTACTGACAAGGAAAAAATAGGAAAACCTGAAAATGACCGGCCCCTGTACGTTACGCTGGATTTTCTTATACATGGTGAACCCTTGTCAATACGTGCTCCACTTGTTTACAAGTGGACCGACCCGGTGAAAGGCGAGCTGTACCGGCCGGTGGAAGTTGTACCACCAGTATTTGTTTCGGTGCAGAATGGGGCCTGGATTTTTAATTCCGCCACACCGCGCGAAATCGGAATAGTGTTGAAATCGGCCAGTGATCATACTCAGGCTGGCGAACTGAAACTGATGCTTCCGGATGGCTGGCGCGCAGAACCGCCATCAGTTTCTTTCCAGCTGACAAGGCGAAACGAAGAGCAGGTAAAAGTTTTCAAAGTCCACCCAACCCAACACGAATCAACTGGTAAACTTCGTGCAGTTGCGGAAATTAACGGCAAGCCATACGCCCATGCTGTGCGAACCATAATGTATGATCACATTCCGGTACAGACGCTATTGCCAAAGGCCGAGGTGCCTTTAGTGCGAGTGGATCTCCGGAAGGAAGGCAAGGTAATCGGATACATTCGGGGCGCTGGCGATGATGTGCCTGCCGCCCTGCGCAACATTGGCTATGAGGTTTGGGAAATGAAGAACGAAGAAGTAACAGCTGAGAACCTCAACCGTGTGGATGCTGTAGTGCTGGGTGTGCGTGCCATTAACACCAATGAACGGATCCGGTTTATGATGGATATTCTGCTGAATTATGTTGAGCAGGGGGGAACTATGGTTGTACAATATAATACAAGTACCGATTTGGAAACCGACAAGTATTCGCCCTATCCCATGACGATCTCCCGCGACCGTGTAACCGAAGAAGATGCCGAAGTGCGGCTGCTTAAACCCGACCATGAAGTGCTGAACTATCCGAATAAAATCAGCTCAGCCGATTTTTCCGGGTGGGTGCAGGAGCGGGGCCTCTATTTTCCAAACAGGTGGGACGACCGCTACGAAGCCATCCTCTCTATGAACGATAAAGGCGAAGAGCCGAAAAACGGAAGCCTGTTGGTTGCCCGCTACGGCAAAGGCTATTACGTATACACAGGGCTTTCGTTTTTCAGGGAACTGCCCGAGGGAGTTCCGGGTGCCTATAAACTTTTTGCGAATCTGGTTTCCCTGGGTAATAAGCAGATCGGTTCACCACCGCAGCCTTCTCCTGCAAAATCAAAATCTAAAAGTAAAGCAAAGTAACGTGGCTAACATGCCTGATGGAGCAAATGACAAGCCTCCGGTTTTCAAAACCTGGAGCCATTGGTATTGGCTGCTTCTTATTACGTTAGCCATTCAGCTTGCTTTTTTCTACTGGCTAACCCTTACGTTTTCATGAATTCCATTGACTGGCTTGTGCTGTTTGGCACCATTGCGCTGATTGTGGCGTATGGATCCTGGAAAACACAGGGCAGTAAGTCAATGGAGACTTACCTGCGTGGAGATGGCAAACTGAAATGGTGGATGATCGGCATCTCCATCATGGCCACGCAGGCAAGTGCGATTACGTTCCTCTCAACACCCGGGCAGGCCATTGAAGACGGCATGCGGTTCCTGCAGTTTTACCTTGGGCTTCCAATTGCCATGATTATTATTTCGGTAACCTTCGTTCCGATTTACTACAAGTTGAATGTACTCACTGCCTATGAATACCTGGAGACCCGATTCGATTTAAAGACCCGCTCGCTAACCGCACTTTTGTTTCTGGTGCTTCGGGGGCTATCAGCCGGCATTACCATTTTTGCTCCATCGCTGGTACTTTCAACAGTGCTGAACTGGCGCATTGAATATACCACGCTGCTGATTGGAGTCATGGTGATCATCTACAGTGTTACCGGGGGCTCTAAAGCCGTAAGCCTGACCCAGCGTATGCAGCTATCGGTGGTAATGGGGGGGATGGTCCTTGCTGGTATTATCGCATATTCCTTACTCCCATCAACCCTGAGTTTTTCAGAAACCATGTCTGTAGCGGGGGAGTTGGGTAAGTTTAACATGATTAATGTGCTGCCCGCTGGTGTTGAGCGAATGCTTCCTGAAGGTGTTACTTCAGTGGATGAGCTCACTTTTCTTCAAAAAGTTGACCTCGTGCTGAAAGACCGGTTCAATATATGGTCAGGTTTGCTGGCCAGTGTTTTTTTATTCTTGTCGTACTTCGGAACAGACCAGTCGCAGGTAGGGCGTTATCTGGGAGGCCGTAACCTGACCGAGAGCAGATTAGGACTGATGTTTAACGGACTGTTGAAAATACCCATGCAATTTGTTATCCTGTTTATTGGTGTACTGGTATTTGTATTTTACCTGTTTAATCAGCCCCCGGTTTTTCATAATCAGGTGTTATTAAAGCGCGCTATGGAAACCGGTAGCAGGCAGCAAATAATTGACCTGCAAGCTGAATACGACCGCATTTATCAGCAAAAGCAAACTGCTATTAACGGATTGATTACCTCAATCCGGTCAAACAACAAAGATTCTATCCGGATTCTTAAAGAAAATGTAATGCGCATTCAGGATGATGAGAAGGCGGTACGTGATGCGGTTAAGGCAACGATCAAGGATGCCATTCCATCTGCAAAAACACAGGATCGTGATTACATCTTCCTGAACTTCGTGCTTACTAATCTGCCACATGGCATTGTCGGTCTGTTGCTGGCAGTTATGTTTCTGGCCGCCATGTCGTCCATGGCAGGAGAACTCAGTGCGCTGTCATCCACCACAGCGGTTGATATTTACAGACGATTGTTAGTCAAAAATGCTTCACCGGAACATTACCTCAAGGCTTCACGCGGGTTTACGGTTTTATGGGCACTATTGGCTATGGCGTTTGCCATGCTGGCTGGTTTTTCGGAGAATCTCATCCAGTTTGTAAATATTGTTGGGTCGTTGTTTTACGGTACAATCCTCGGTGTATTTATTACGGCATTTTATTTTAAACGTGTGCAAGGCACGGCCGTTTTTTGGGCAGCCTGTATGGCCGAGGGTGTGGTATTGTATTGCTATTTTTTTACTGACCTCGCTTTCCTGCTCTACAACATTATCGGATGCGCTGTGGTGTTGATTTTGGCCTCGGGGTTACAATACCTGGTGGGCAAAAAGGTTACAGTGTAGACAACTCCAGTTCGCGAAACAGCTGATGGTAATCAGGCACGTGTTCGGAGTACACGTACGGTTCATATGGGTTATCTTTGTCCACATGAAGACGGATATATTTGGACGGCAGTTTCCAAAGTAATTCATAGTGGGTAAGTTCCGGATTGATTCGCTTTTTTCCGTTCTCATTAATCATTACCGATGCCTCCGTTAACACACGTTTGTTATTTTCATCAAGCGGGGTAATATTAAAAGTTCCGTATTGGGCTATCAATTTGTCGGCAACATTTTCGGTAAGGATAAACCGCGACTGGCAGTGCACACCATCCAGGTAATACATTATGATTGTTGAAATGCGGGTTTCAAAAATTTTTGATTTTGTATCTTGAATAACAAAAAATTCAGCCCGCTCCTGAAAAAATTTTCCAAAGCGGTAATCTTCCAGCCATTGGCGAGATTCCGTAGTGCTTAATTGGTATGACGCTGCTTCTTCGGGTGGGGGTATAACACGTTTTACTTCAGCTTTTTGCTCTGCTTTTTCAATTTGTTTTTTTGCAGGCTGGTGTGTACAAGCAGAAGCAGCCAAAATAGCTAACAGTATGCCTTTGGTTAATCTCATCACCATCAAATTTAACGATACACATTGGCTTCCGCCAGTTGTTCGTCCAGTGTTTTACCTTCCGTGCCTGGTTTTTTAGGCACCAGGCTCATAGCATATTCGCTCAGTGCAGTAATGGTTAAGGAGGGATTTACACCCAGGTTGCACGGAATTATTGATCCATCAAGGATATAAAAATTTTTGTACCCATAGGCTTCAAACCGTTCGTTCACAACCCCTTGTTCGGAATTTATTCCTACGGGGCATCCGCCCAGAATATGGGCCGTTGATGCCAGGCCAAACATTACCTCGCTGAACGCATTTTGGGGAACTCCGTTAACCTTCTTTGCATACCGGTAGAGCACGTCCTGACCAATGGGTATAAAGCTTGGAACTTTCTGCGTACTTTCATTCCGGAAAGAGAGGCTGAAGCCGGTGATACCTTTTTTTAATCGTAACTTCATGGCGTTAGGCAGGGATTGCATGATCAGGAATATAACGGAATTGCGTGCCGGGTTAGTCTGAAATACCGATCGCAAAAATGCCAGGGGATGGGTAATGATGTTGGCCATCATTTTTGCGGTTCGCAAAAGCGGATGACCCTTGCCGGCTGCCATAACCGCAAGCCGGATCATGGCCCCGGATTTATCAGGAAATTTTACCAATTCAATATGCGTATGCTCATCCGGATTGAAAACCCTGCTGATGGCCAGGCCATGATTGAGTTTTCGGTCTGCTGCCACCACTCCCGAAAGCATTTCGGAATTCGTCAACACATTATCGCCAAGTTTATCGGAAAGGTAAGGTAATGTTTTGTACACGTACTTTTGTTTAAGGAGTAAATCCAACGTGCCTAAAACACCACCGCTTACAACAATGCCATTGCTCGTGTAAATATGATGTTTGCTTTTTCTGAAGCGGGTGCTTGATTTTGCTTCTACGCTATAGCTTGAATCGGGATTGACTGATATTCTTACTACCTCGGTTTCGGCAATAATGGTGGCGCCAAAATTTTTTTCGGCAAACCACAGGTAGTTTTTAGTAAGGGTATTTTTGGCATTGTGCCGGCATCCCACCATGCAACCGGCACATTCAATACATCCTTTTCGCTTTGGGCCAAGTCCTTTAAAATAGGGGTCTGTTTCGTGGGCAGGGTCGCCAAGATACACGCCAACTGAATCAACCGGTGCGTAGGTTGCTTCACGGTTTATATCTTTTGCTACTTCCCGCAATACAACGTCTTCACTGTTTTCTTTTTCATACCGTTCGCTTCCCAGCATGAATCTGGCTCTTTCATAGAAGGGTGCCAGAACTGACTTCCAGTTTTTAATGGATGACCAAACCGGGTTGTTAAAGAACGAATCGGGGGGCATCATGTGCGTATTGGCGTACACCAGCGAGCCACCACCCACGCCCACGCCACTTAATACAAAAACTTCCCTAAAAAAGCTCAGCTTCAGAAAGCCAAACCAGCGGAGCAATGGCAACCAGATGTATTTCTTCAGGTTCCAGTTAGTTTTTGGAAAATCAGAATCTGCCCATCGCTTCCCTTTCTCAATAATCAATACCCGATAGCCCTTTTCAGCCAGCCGCATGGCCGAAACAGAGCCGCCAAAGCCGGAGCCGATTACAATATAATCGTAGTGATCAGGGTGCATGCCGTTCTGCCGATGGCGCAGTGAGTTATCTTTATAATACCAAGTAAATAAAAAAGGCAGTCGGTTGCGACTGCCTTTCTAAAAACCTTGTTACGTATTACTTTTTCTTTGCCGGAGTTTTTGGCATTTCGGCATTCAACTTGGCAATCAGGTCTTCATTTAACTTAATGTAGCCAAAATCGCTGGCTGCCTTCTTCGCTAAATCAAGCGATTGCTGTGCGGTGGCAAGGGCCCCTTTTTTATCACCGAGTGCATCCTGAATTTTAGCCTTTGTGTGAATATTCCAGAACGCCTCGCGGTTTCCGTTTTCAATACCCAGCGTAATCCATTCTAAAGCCTTGTTCAGGTCCTTCTTATTTTCGAAGTAGTAATTGGCAGCAGCAATATAATTGCCCGGGTTAACGCGGGTACCGGCCTCAATGGCCTTCATCACTTTGGAATCGAAATCAACAGCCACATTAAATTTTACCGAAGTATTTTCCCATGCCAGTTGCACGTTGGCATTGGTGTTGTCATCAGCTATATCGGCAATGGCAATGGTAAAGGTTTGTACCGGTTCGGTTAGTCGGGTTGGCCTAACGGTAAATCGAGCGGCATCTTTTTCCTGTTTGTAGTTGGCCATATTTCCGCCAATGGAAGGATCACTGTAGAGAATTACCGTCCACGAGTCAGCCCCGGGAATGCTCAGCAGCATGTATTCGCCCTTTTTAACATCCTTTCCTTCAACCTTTACGTCATCCGAGAAGTTGATTATCGTTCCCTGGTTGGCACCTGTCCGCCACAATTCACCATAGGGAACAAGGAAATCAGACCCACTGCCAAAAATTTTACGGCCTTTCATTTTAGGGCGTGAATACTTAATGCTGATGTCGGTAAGTCCGACAACCGAACTTACGGAGCCTGCCGGGCTGGCAGCCGGAGTTTGAATCTGAGCCTGAACACCCAGCGTTGCAATGAGCAATAAAACGGGTAAAAGTTTTTTCATGATATGGTTATTTTTGGGTTTACGAAACGTTTTAAGTGTGGCAAATTACTAATTCTTTTTGTTTCCTAAGCCTTTTTGTGTGAAGTTGCCTGAGTCCTTTTACAAGCGGAATAATGTTGTTGCGATAGCCCGTGAATTGCTTGGTAAACAACTGGTTACTCGAATTGGAAAAAAGCTAACATCAGGATTAATTGTTGAAACGGAAGCCTACTCCTGGAAGGAAAGGGGATGCCATGCATACAAGGGAAGGAGAACACAACGCAATGAAATAATGTTTGCCAGCGGTGGCCATGCCTACGTGTATCTTTGCTATGGAGTACATAACCTTTTTAATGTGGTCACCAATCAATCAGGAATAGCCGATGCCGTGTTAATTAGAGCCATTGAGCCGTTAGCGGGTTTGCCGATAATGCAGCAGCGAAGAGGTTTCCCGGTAAATCCTTTCCACTTAACCTCCGGTCCCGGCAAACTGTCTGTAGCATTGGGTATTGACCGGGCTTTCAATGGAAAGCACCTTACTGGCAACGATGTTTGGATTGAGAAAGGTGAAAATATTCCCCAACGGATGATAGAGGCAGGCACAAGAATTGGCGTTGAATATGCCGGAAAAGATGCTAAACTGCCGTGGCGGTTTACCATCAGGGGAAATCCGTGGATCAGTAAATAGGTAAGGCAGCATGAAACGATTTTTTATTAGTCTTTTCTTATTTTGGATTGCCTCCCGGGCGACAGCACAACCTGCAGTTGATCAGCCATCGTTCAAGCTGGTCAATTCACCTTATGATGAACAGGCCCCGGTAATCAGCCCGGATGGTAAAACGTTGTACTTCACACGCGGCAATCACCCTGAGAATGTTGGCGGCAAAGCCGATCAGGGAGACATCTGGATTTCGCTGTGGACGGAGGGTGGATGGTCGGCACCGGTTCATGCCGGGCCGGTGTTAAATGATCGTGCGTATAACGGAGTAATAGGTATCTCACCGGATGGCTTACACCTTTTCCTGATTGGTCATTACTCCGGGTCAGGACAACCCGCCAAAACACAGGGAATCTCCGTTTCGAAAAAGGTAAGTACCGGATGGTCAAAGCCCGAGAATGTTTACATTCCCTATTTTTTGAATCGCTCAACATTTAACAGCGGATATATTTCTGCTGACGGAAAAGTATTTGTATTCAGTGCCGAGACCTATGGAACGGTAGGTGTTGAAGATATTTTTATCAGTGTCAAAGATGCTGATGGAAAATGGACCGAGCCACGCAATGCAGGCCGCTCGGTAAACACGCAGTTCCAGGAACTTTGTCCATCGTTGAGTAGTAACGGTCAACGCTTGTATTTTTCCAGCAATGGCCGCAAGGGTTTTGGCAGTTTCGATGTGTACTATTGTACCCGCCTTGATGACAGCTACCTGAACTGGTCAGAACCTGTAAATCTTGGGCCCTCCATTAACTCCGAAGGCCGCGAGTTGTTTTTTACCGACTATGCTGCAAAGGGATTTTCTTTGTTCACCAGCACAAAAAACAGCGATGGCTATGGCGACATAAAAGTATTTAAGCCGGAAGCACCAAGAGCAGATACGCTCATGATTGTATCGCATGAAATACAGCCCGACACTACAGTAACTTTTAAGGAAAAGAGGTACAGGCTTTCCGATTCTGAATTGCGGATTTACGGAAAAGTTACCGATGCCAAATCCGGAAAGTCAATCAACGCCCGTATATCATTTACCAGTAAAGAGAAAAATATTGGTACAGAAACCCGGGGTGAGGCGGGATATGAAGTTGTTGTGCCATCCACCACCGAGTATGCAGTTGAAGTAAAAGCCCCCAACTATGTGAGCAGTCTTGAAAAACTGGATCTTAACACAATTGAGTTGAAAGAACTGGAAATGAACTTCAGGCTTCAGCCGGTTGAAGTTGGGGCTACTGTAACCTTAAAAAATATTTTGTTTATACAGAGTACCCCTGAACTTCTGCCCGAATCGTATCAGGAGTTAAACCTTGTGGTTGAATTTTTAAAGGCAAATCCACATGTTGAAATTGAATTGTCAGGCCATACCGATAACCGGGGTTCATACCGTGCACTTATGGAACTTTCACAAAAACGGGTTAACCGGGTAAAGAGCTACATGGTTTCAAAAGGCATAAATCCCAGTCGAATTACCGGCAAAGGATATGGAGGAACCAAACCCGTAGCAAGCAACGATACGGAAGAGAGCCGTCAGTTGAACCGAAGGGTAGAGTTCACGATTAAAAAGCTTTGATTAGGATTGATTACACAGTTCATTCGGTCATCCGTATCCGGATTTTTTAGAATATTAAAATCCTGCTGCGGCATCATCACCTCTCGGGTCGGCACCACCTTCTAATCTGCCATCAGGCAAAATCAAAATGGCATCTACCCGGCCTATGCCACGCCTGAACCGGAAGCTATGGCCCATACTTACCAACTGGAGACTGTCCTTTTCGGTGAAGGCTCCTTTTTCGTTAAATACAAAGTCGGGCATCCATTGACTGTGGAAGCGTTTTGCGGATACGGCCTCTTGCATGGTCATGCCGTGTTCAACAACATTCAGAATGGTTTGAAACACAGAGGTGATAATTGTGGTGCCTCCCGGGGTGCCCACTACCATAAACAATTTGCCATCACGTTCAACAATGGTAGGTGTCATGGAACTGAGCATGCGTTTGTTGGGCAGGATTTTGTTTGCCTCACCACCAATAGCACCGTACATGTTGGGAACCCCCGGCTTTACGCTGAAATCGTCCATTTCGTCATTCAGAATAAAGCCTGATCCGGCAACTACAACGTGCGATCCATACCCGTCATTTAAAGTTGTAGTTACCGAGACAGCATTTCCTTTTGCATCGACCACCGATAAGTGAGTGGTTTGCTCTGATTCATAGCCAGCAAGTTGGCCATGACTTATTTCCGTGCTGGGTGTTGCTCTTTTCGGGTCAAAATTTTCCATACGTTCATCCAGGTAGCGGTCGGCTGTTAGTTTTGCCACCGGTACCGTTACAAAATCCGGATCACCAAGGTAATGGGCCCGGTCGGCATACGCTCTTCGTTCTGCCTCCACCATCAGGTGAACTGTTTTTGATGTGTTGTGGCCCCAGTTAGCAACCGGATAATCAACGGTGGTCTTTAACAACTGAAGCAGTGCTATGCCACCGCTTGATGGCGGAGGCATGGAAATGATTTTATACCCCTTATAATAATCTACCAGTGGAGCACGCCATACAGCCTGGTAGGTTTTAAGGTCTTCACGGGTGATAATTCCTTTTCCGCGTTCCATTTCTGCAATGATGTGGTCGGCTGTTACCCCTTCATAAAAACCGGCACGGCCTTCATCGCGGATGCGCTCAAGCGTATGCCCCAAGTCGGTATGGCGTATTGAATCGCCCTCCTTCCATTCATTGCGCAGTAAGTGTTCGGGAAGCACGGTATTGTATTTTCTGAAATCTTCGGCTGCGCTGTTCAACCCGCGGGCTTCTTTTTCGGTAAGGGTAAATCCGTTAAGCGCCAGGTCAATGGCGGGTTGTACCAGATCTTTCCACGGAAGTTTGCCATACTTCTGATGTGCTTCAACAAGGCCGGCCACGGTTCCGGGAACACCAGCCGAAAGATGTCCGCGTGCGCTGAGTTCAGGAATAGCCGCACCCGTTTCGGCAAGGTACATATCAGGGTGGGCTGCTGCGGGCGCTTTCTCACGATAGTCAAGGGCATTAACGGTGCCATCATTAAATCGTACCACCATAAAGCCGCCTCCGCCAATATTACCAGCTGCCGGATACACCACAGCTAGCGCAAATTGGGTGGCAATGGCAGCATCAACGGCATTACCCCCACGCTTCATAATGGCAACTCCAACCTCGCTGGCAAGGGGATGAGCACAAACCACCATGGCCGAATCGGTAATAAGCCCGGTAGTCCGTTCCTTTTTTGCCGGACCACAGGCAACGATAAGCAACACAGGTAAAAGCATGTAAAAGCGGTTCATCATAATAGTGTTTGGTATAAGCCGATAAAAGTATTAATTAATCGCAAACTTGGGTACAATACGTGGGACTGCGTAAAGAAAAAGCCGCAAGGCTAAAGGTTCAGATATTTGATCACACCTTAAAACTCATCGGCAAAAAGCCTTTTGAAGATTTATTTGTGGAGGAGATCTGTAGAAAGGTGAAAATCAGCAAAGTAACCTTCTTCAAGTACTTTCCCCAAAAGGAAGACATCTTGTTGTATTATTTCCGCCTCTGGTGTTTTGACCGGTCAGTTGAATTGCAGGGAAAGCCAAAAGAAGGAATACAGGGAGTATACTACCTGGCTGATAAATTGAGCGAAGAGTGTGAGAATTATCCGGGGCTGATGCTCAGCCTCATCGGCTACCTGGTCGATTTGAAACGTCCACCCAAACCGTTTCCGGTTAAACCGGAGGAAAAACAGCTCCTGTATCCGGATAAGCCGGATATTGTGAAGCTGGAAATTCTTTCACTCGAACAAATGCTTGAAAAGTTCTCGCTGGAGGCGGTGTTTAAAAAGGAGATTACGAAAACAAGTTCTACGCGGGATGTTATGCACCTGTTCATGACCTGCCTGCTTGGTTCGGTTGTTACCGCCCACATAAATCAGATCAGCCCGCTGCGTTATTTTTTCAGAAAAAACCTTGAACTTCTGGTGAAGGGCCTGCAGTAATTAACTTCTCATCTTAACCCGCTTAACACCCTGCTTTTCAGGCTGAATGCGCAGCCTGCCAATGTGCCATTTTTTCTTATAAATGTGGTTTTTATACCATGTATGGTGGTAGCGGGGCTTAACCACCGTTGAGCCCCCGGGTTCAGTTCCCTTGCAGGCCACGAGGCAAAATACCAGTAAAATAAAAAGCGGCAAGCGAGGCATGCTGGACGTATATTAAAAATACTCAGAATTAAATTGCAAAATGGGCTTATTTCTCTATTTTCACAAAGAATTACCCCTTACCCCTTAACCCTTAACCTTAACCCTAACTTTCTATACGTATGAAAAATCTACTGTTGACTTTACTATTGTTTGCTTTGTGCCTGCCGGCTATTGCCCAGGATGAGGGCGAAGCCGTTGCCAAAGCGAGGTTTGAGCGAGATAAATCTTTTTACCTGGGGGGCGGACTTGCTCTGCCATTTGGCGGGAAACTTGAGGATTATGCTAATGGAGTAAGTTTTGAAGGTGGATTCCTCAAACGATTGAATAAATTGCTTTCAATTGGCGGTAATGTATCTTACTTAAGCATGAAATACGATCCTGATAAGACGTATCCCTATTATTACAACGTTAACGATGATTATGCAATTGAGTTAGAACTTGACGGTGGCAAAGTGTCTATGTTTTCTGCAGGTTTTGTTCTTAAACTAAATTTTGTTCCCGTAAGTGATAACTCGCCTTTTTCACTTTATGGTATTTTCAATCCATTTGTAGTACAATCTAAACGATCAGAAATGAAAGGTCGAGGT
Source organism: Cyclobacteriaceae bacterium (assembly GCA_046294915.1). Classification (GTDB taxonomy): domain Bacteria; phylum Bacteroidota; class Bacteroidia; order Cytophagales; family Cyclobacteriaceae; genus UBA2336. The sequence continues at coordinate 27,743 of JBKBOE010000025.1, forward strand.
TATTTTTACGAAGACCTGGATCTTGATGGAATTTATACCGATCCGGTTACCGGATTGTTTCCAGATGAATGGGACGCAAGTGGTTTTCCTGTCCTTAATGAAGAGACTAAAATAACCGGAGGCGCATATGTTGGTTTTGGTGTTGAGTTTATGCCGGTAAAACCGGTATCATTCTTTGTACAGGCAACCGTAGGTTACACAGGTAATATTACTTATGTGAGTACTAAAGACTTTCTGAATAATGCCGATCAATATGTTGACGTTAATGGAACGATTTATTATGATGCCGATCCTACATACTATAACCCAAATTTTCCGATTATAAAAAGTGGTTTTCCTGCACTCAGTGTAAAGGCTGGTTTATCGTTTAATTTCTAAACGCTATATGAGTATTCGCCTTTCCATACTTTTATTTTTTGTTTGGTCTACCTGTTTAGCCCAATACAAGTTATATGAAGAAGGCCTCAAAAAATACAACAACAAAGATTACTACGGTGCCATTGAAACACTCTCGGATTTTTTAACCAGGCCTGTACGCGATAAAAAGTTTGATGTAGATGCCTACTACTGGCGGGGCATGGCCGCTTTTAAGCTAAGTGACTATACGGTTGCTGCAGAAGATTTAAAACAAAGCCTGGCGCTTAAACATGGCAATGTGGGTAATATTCACTGGTTCATTGCCAAATGCTATGAAAACGAAAAGCGGTACAATGATGCGATCGTGGAGTATACTGAAGCGCTTAAAATACTTCGCACCGATAAGCAGAAGGAATTCCAGATTTTAACGGAGCGATCGGGCGTATACGCCAAAATGGGCAGTACACCATCAGCCATGGCCGACCTGCAGGCAGCCCTGACCATACAGCCGGGTAATGAAATGGTAAAGAACAGCATTGCCATGCTTTCTGATCCGAAGTCGCGTAATACCGAGGTTACCCAAAATGAATCGAAACCTGTGGTTGTAGCTCAAGGCGAGCCAAAGAAGGAGGAACCGGTTAAAACTGAACCTAAGCCCGAACCAATTAAAACCGAAGAGAAGCCAGTAATTACCCCTGTGATTACTCAACCGGTTGTTACTACACCCGCAGAGCCCACCCTTGAAGACCTATATGGCGATGAAAAGCGCTATGCACTGGTAATAGGCAACTCGGCCTACTCCAAGCAAATTGGTGTGCTTAAAAATCCGGTTAACGATGCCACTGACTTTGCTGAGGTGCTCAAAACCATGAATTTTGATGTTACGCTGATTACGGATGCAAGCTATGGCAAGATCCGCGCTGAAATGATGAAGTTCAGGGATAAACTTAACCAGGGCGAACGCGATAAAACCGTAGGGCTGTTTTTCTATGCCGGGCATGGCTTGCAGCACGATAACGAGAACTACATTGTTCCGGTTGATGCGGAAATCATGTATGAGGATGATATTTCACGCTTTTGCTTCCCCATTCAAAAAATGGTGCTGGCTCAAATGGAGATGTCGAACAGTCGGATGAACATAGTAATTCTGGATGCCTGTCGCAATAACCCGTTTCCGGCACTGCACAGAAGCATTGGCGAATCAACCGGGTTAGGCGAAATGAAAAAGGCGAGGGGTGCATTTATTGCATACGCTACTTCACCCGGCTCCGTAGCGTCTGACGGAAGCGGCCGCAACGGCCTTTATACGCAGGAGTTAATTAAGGCAATTAATAAGCCGGGCCGTACCATTGAGCAGGTGTTTAAAGAAGTTCGGGCCAATGTACTCAGGCAATCCGGAGACCGGCAAAACCCCTGGGAAAACTCAAATATTATAGGCGACTTTTACTTTAAATTGAAATAATGCAAAAAAGCCCGCTTACGGGCTTTTTACTGTTGCGGTCCGGACGGGACTCGAACCCGCGACCTCCTGCGTGACAGGCAGGCATTCTAACCAGCTGAACTACCGGACCATTAATAAATAAACTTCTCTGTTCATTTTTTTCGAATTTTGCGGCTTATCCGCAACCTTTCCGCCTTGGCGGTACAGGCATTCTAATGCTGACGCTTCGGTCAGCACCCTGATACGCCTTGGCGTCATCAGGGCCAGCTGAACTACCGGACCATTAATAACTTCGCTGTTCACTCGGTGCACCCTTTATAGACCTTGTCTACTTTGGGAAGGCTGAACTACCTGATCAATCCTTGTAAACAGTGTGCAAAGATAACGGGCAGATGCTGATCTCCAAAAAAATGGAATTCCTTAATCAGGATTTTATATTTTTCCGGATGATAATTCGACTGTTTCGGTACGTTTTTCCGACCTTTAATTAACGCTTTAAGTAACTATGCTGGCATCTGACTTCCTCCGAATAACCCAATCAGCGCGAATTAAGTTATCCTTTGGGTGGCTTTCTTTACTTATCCCTTTTTTTATTTTCTTAAGTTCTTGTAAAGAAGAAGAACTTGACTGCGACTCCATTGAATTTCAAATCGAAACCGTTGAGGTTGATCTATTGGAGGCCGTTCTGACTGGTAATTGCGTGCAGATTGATAAACTTTTTAAAAAAACCATTTCTTTATTTCGAACGGGAAAAAATTGCGAATATGTTACCAACCGGATTACCAGTGCAGGCTATCCTGATGTAGAGGCTTATGTAAACTACCTTAACGAAGAACGAGTTCGGATACTTGATACATTGGACTGCTGAGTGTTTTCGAACGGAGTGCTTCGCTTAAAAATGGCTATAGTAGGTCCGCTGCATATTACTGTTTAAATTCTGTTAATTTTGACGAACCCATTTACTGTATTATGTTGCTTGACTTTGAAAAACCAATTGCTGAACTGGAAGCCAAATTGCAGGATATGAAGCACCTGGCCGGTGACAACGATGATAAGGTTAATGAGGCCATCAAAGCCCTGGAAAAGAAAATCATTGATCTTAAAAAAGAAACTTTTGAGAACCTTACCGGCTGGCAACGGGTACAATTATCCCGGCACCCCGACAGGCCCTATACATTGGATTACGTTTACGAAATCACTACCGAATTCATTGAATTGTTTGGCGATCGGAATGTAGCAGACGATAAGGCCATGGTGGGTGGTTTCGGTACAATTGAAGGACAAACCTTTATGCTCATTGGCCAGCAGAAGGGCCGCACAACCAAACAACGGCAAATGCGCAATTTCGGCATGGCCAATCCGGAAGGGTATCGCAAAGCACTGCGACTAATGCGCATGGCCGAAAAATTCAAAAAGCCCATCGTTACGTTTATTGATACTCCCGGTGCTTTTCCCGGCCTTGAGGCCGAAGAGCGCGGCCAGGGTGAAGCCATAGCCCGTAACCTGAAAGAAATGTTCACCCTGAAGGTACCCGTAATCTGCATCATTATAGGCGAAGGTGCTTCAGGCGGTGCGCTGGGAATCGGCATTGGTGACCGGGTTTATATGCTTGAAAACACCTGGTACTCGGTTATTTCCCCGGAATCCTGTAGTTCAATTCTATGGCGAAGCTGGGACTACAAAGAACAGGCAGCCGAAGTGTTAAAACTGACAGCCAAAGATATGCTTCAGTTAAAAATGATTGACGGCATTATTAAAGAGCCTCTGGGCGGTGCCCATACCGATGTGAAATGGATGGCCGCTGAAGTAAAGCGCGTTATTCTTGAAACAACAAAAGAACTGCTTAACGTTTCGCCAGAAGAGCGAATTGATCAACGGATCCGGAAATTCGCTTCAATGGGGGTTGTTAAAGAGTAGTTGCCGAAACTGCTTTAACAGGGATGGCTGCGTTGAAGGCAGCCATTTTTGTTCTTATCTTTCCGCCAGACTTTGTACAGCAGTCAGCTGCCTGTACTCTTTTTCATGAAACTACACGTAATAAATACCGGATTTTTTAAACTGGATGGCGGGGCCATGTTTGGTGTTGTTCCTAAATCCATCTGGCAAAAAACAAACCCGCCTGATTCAAACAATATGTGCACCTGGGCTATGCGCTGCTTGCTGATTGAAGATGGTGACCGGTTGATTTTAATCGATAATGGTATCGGAGATAAGCAAAATGAAAAATTCTTTAGTCACTATTATTTACACGGTAACGATTCATTGATCAATTCAATTCATCAGGCAGGTTTTTCGGTGAATGATGTAACCGATATGTTTCTTACCCATCTGCATTTTGATCATTGTGGCGGAGGAGTGACCAGGGTTAATGATAGATTTGAACTTACTTTTCCAAAAGCACAATACTGGTCAAATGCCGATCATTGGAAATGGGCTACTGAACCGAACGCACGGGAGAAAGCAAGTTTTCTGCCTGAGAATATTTTACCCATGAAGGAAAGTGGTCAGTTGAAATTCGTTGACCAGCACAGCGAATCACCGTTTTCTCAATTCAGTATTTTCACTGCCTCGGGTCATACCGATAAGATGATGCTTCCCATGATCCGTTACAAGGGCCACACGGTTTGTTTTATGGCCGATTTATTACCATCGGTTGGCCATATTCCGTTGCCTTATGTTATGGGTTACGATACGCGCCCTTTGTTAACTCTCGAAGAAAAGGCCAGATTTCTGAATGAAGCGGCTGACAACGGATATATTTTATTTTTCGAACACGACCCGGTAAACGAATGCTGTACAGTTAAACATACTGAAAAAGGAGTTCGTCTTGATCAAACTTTTCGTCTATCAGAAGTATGAAAATCGGATTGGCACTTTCTGGCGGAGGAGCCCGCGGCATTGCACACCTGGGCGTTATTAAAGCACTTGAAGAAAGCGGACTGCGTTTTTCAGCAGTTTCAGGCACCAGCGCGGGCGCTGTGGCTGGTGCGTTTTATTGTGCCGGATATAAGCCGGATGAGATTCTCGAAATTATTACCGCTATGGGCTTTCTTAATTCGGTGCGCCCGGCCTGGTCGTGGACGGGGTTGTTAAGTATGGAAGGCTTTAAGGAAGTAATGCATAAACACATTCCCCACAACAGCTTTGAAAAGTTGAATCCCGCCCTTACGGTTGCTGCTACCGAAATACGGCTTGGTAAAGTTGTTTATTTCACCGAAGGTGAGCTGATTCCCGCTGTAATCGCCTCATCCAGCATTCCGGCAATTTTTAACCCGGTAACCCTTAATGGGCACGTCTATGTAGATGGTGGTTTAATGGACAACCTGCCCGCCAGGCCACTGGTTGGCAAGTGCGATTTTATAATCGGAAGTCACTGCAATCCGGTTGACCAACGTTTTGACATAAAAAATGTAAAAGAAGTTACCGAACGAAGTTTGCTTATTGCCATTAACGTAAGCACTACCTATAGCAAAACGCATTGCAATTTCGTGTTCGAATCGGCCGAATTGGGAAAGTTCAGCACGTTCGATCTCGCCAAAGGGAAAGAGATTTTTCAGATAGGTTATCGAAATGCAAAGAGCAGACTGCCGGAACTGGAGCAACAAATAAATCAGCATGGTAGCAGGTACAACGCTTGATTTTAAACAACAAATTCTTCAAGGAATCCCTGAAGAGTTGCCCGATAAAAAAGAGTACGACAGAACGGTTAGCCATGCGCCCAACCGAAAGGATATCCTGTCGGCTGAAGAAAAACGGCTTGCCGTAAAAAATGCACTTCGGTATTTTCACCCCCGCCACCATGAAGTGCTGGCGCCTGAATTCTACCAGGAACTTATTCACTTTGGAAGAATTTACATGTATCGCTTCCGGCCCGATTATGCCATGTATGCGCGACCGCTCACGGAATACCCGTACAAGTCCCTGCAGGCCGGAAGCATCATGCTGATGATACAGAATAATCTTGATCCAGCCGTAGCCCAGCATCCGCATGAATTAATTACCTATGGTGGCAATGGTGCCGTATTTCAAAACTGGGCACAGTATTTATTAACCATGAAATACCTGGCCACTATGACCGATGAGCAAACCCTGCACATGTACTCCGGCCACCCAATGGGCTTATTTCCTTCCTCCAAGAACGCTCCCCGCGTAGTGATAACCAATGGCATGATGATTCCCAACTATTCAAAGCAAGACGACTGGGAGCGATACAACGCACTTGGGGTAACTCAGTACGGACAGATGACGGCCGGCTCGTACATGTATATCGGTCCGCAGGGTATTGTGCATGGTACAACCATAACGGTGTTAAATGCAGGCAGGAAAATTTCAAAAGAAGGAGAGGGGCTTGCCGGAAAATTGTTTCTTACCTCCGGCCTTGGCGGCATGAGTGGAGCACAACCCAAAGCAGGCAATATTGCCGGATGCATTACGGTGGTTGCCGAGGTAAATGACAAAGCTACATTTAAGCGCTACGAACAAGGCTGGGTTGATGAAGTGACCAGCAATTTGAATGAGTTGGTGACCCGCGTTAGAAAAGCGAAAGCCAATAAAGAAGTTGTTTCTATCGCCTACCGTGGAAATATTGTAGATGTGTGGGAGAAATTCGATACCGAAAATATTTACGTTGACCTGGGAAGTGACCAGACCTCCCTGCATAATCCATGGGCGGGCGGCTATTATCCGGCAGGGTTATCGTTTGAAGAGTCAAACCGGATGATGGCAAATGATCCGGATACATTTAAAAAACATGTGCAGGAATCATTGCGCAGACAGGCTGCAGCAATTAACCGCCATACTGCAAAAGGTACCTACTTTTTTGACTATGGAAACGCATTTCTCCTCGAAGCTTCGCGTGCCGGTGCCGAAGTAATGGCTGATGATGGGATGAATTTCAGGTATCCATCGTATGTGCAGGACATTATGGGGCCCATGTGTTTTGATTATGGTTTCGGACCCTTCCGGTGGGTTTGCACATCGGGTAAAGAAAGCGACCTTGAGTTTACCGATAAATTGGCTGCCGATGTACTTTATGAAATACTGAAACAGGCTCCTGAAGAAATTCATTCGCAGCTTCATGACAATATAAGGTGGATAAACCAGGCTAAAGAAAATAAACTCGTGGTGGGTTCTCAGGCGCGAATTCTCTATGCCGATGCTGAGGGAAGAATAAGGATAGCCTCTGCCTTTAATGACGCTATTCGCGAGGGTAAAATCGGACCGGTAGTGTTGGGCCGCGATCACCATGATGTTTCCGGGACGGATAGTCCTTACCGGGAGACCTCAAATATTTATGATGGGTCAAAGTTTACTGCCGACATGGCGATACACAACGTTATAGGCGACTCCTTTCGCGGGGCTACCTGGGTTTCCATCCATAATGGTGGCGGGGTAGGATGGGGTGAAGTGATTAATGGCGGCTTTGGTTTGTTGCTGGATGGCAGTGCCGAAGCCGACAAACGGTTGGAGAACATGCTTTACTTTGATGTGAACAATGGTATTGCCAGGCGGGCCTGGGCAGGGAATAAACCTGCATTATCAACCGTTCAACGGGCGGGAAATGCGAATCCGGAATTCGTGCCCACCATTCCCTTTTCTGTTGATGAAAAGTTATTGCCATAGCCTATCTTTGGTACCAAAATTGTTACTTCCCAAAGAACTAAATTTAAACTCGCTATGAAAAAACACAATCTTTTAATTTTCTTTTTCTTGATTGCGACAACATTTGTATTCGCGCAGGCCCAGGTAGCATTGGGTATCAAAGCTGGAGTTAACCTGGCAAGTATTGATGCCAATGTTGACAACACCAGTAACATCACGGCCTTTCACGGGGGCGCATTTGCCTTGTTTAAACTCACCAAAATCGGTATCCAGCCGGAACTACTCTTTTCTCAACAGGGCTCATCCATTAAGGATGTTAGCTTAGGTAGCGGTGACC
>JBKBOE010000026.1:0-34210 GCA_046294915.1 Cyclobacteriaceae bacterium
AACGGCTCACGCGAAAGTTGGAGATAGGCCTGCTCGATATGATTGGTGTACAGGTGTACATCACCGCCAGTCCAAACGAAATCGCCAGGCATTAAATCGCATTGCTGGGCGAACATATGGGTTAGCAAGGCATAGCTTGCAATATTAAAAGGTACACCCAGGAAATAATCGGCCGAGCGTTGGTATAACTGGCACGATAGCCTTCCATCGGCTACATAAAACTGGAATAACGCGTGGCATGGCGGCAGGGCCATCTTATCCACTTCAGCCGGGTTCCAGGCGGTGACAATGTGCCTTCGTGAGTCGGGTTTTGTCTTTAGCTGTTCCAGCACCTTGCTAATCTGGTCAATGCTTTTGCCGTTCGGAGTCGGCCAACTGCGCCACTGGTGCCCGTACACCGGCCCCAGATCGCCATTGGCATCGGCCCACTCATCCCAGATGGTTACGTTATGATCATGAAGAAATTTGATGTTGGTGTCGCCTCTCAGAAACCAGAGCAACTCTATGATAATAGAGCGCAGGTGCAACTTTTTGGTTGTAACCAGCGGAAAGCCATCCTGTAAATTAAACCGAAGCTGCCTTCCAAAAACGGAAAGTGTCCCTGTGCCGGTACGATCGCTCTTCTTGGAACCCTTTTCAAGGATATCGCGCATTACATCAAGGTACTGCTTCATGGGTCAGGGATTAATGCCGCAAATTAAAACAAAAAGTCCTGACCCCGGCTAAACCGGGGACCAGTAATAACTAAAAAGTCTGCCGGTGCCTGCTGGGGCAGCCCCGGAGCAGACAACCCTAACTACCCTCTTCGATTCACCTCAAAACTTCTTGACTGGCCGCCAACGGTAATGGTAATCACCCGATCGCAGGTACCATCACCATAATCCACGGTGATTACTTTACCTGAGGCCACATCGGTAAATTCTTTTATTCCCGATACAGCAATCGGACAGCCTCTCTTATACACCAGTTCTTCAATAATCTTCATGGTATAGCCACGACCCCTGCGGTTTGTACCTGAAGCTGCATTGGGCGCATCAGCACACTGGCGAACTACAAGTTGATCGTTCAATGGATTGACAGCTCGTACCCATTTGCGAACGAAGCAATGTTCCCGCGTAGCCACGGTGCCATCAGGCCAGGTAGCCGAACCGTCTTCCAGTTCTACTTCAAATTCAGGAGCCGATTCAGTACTCTCACTAACATTGGTAAGGGTGCGCACACCTCCTAATTGAATATCATTAATAGAGTACCCATCGAACGTAGTAACAATGGTTGAACCGGGTAAAAAGCGCCTGCCCACAAAGGTTATGATAATCTTTCCTTTACGCACATTACCCAGAGGCCCCGTACAGCCTTCGCCAAAATCAATCACAATCTGGCCACGCGGAACTTCCGGTGTTGACTGCGGATCAATAGTAATAACGGCTGAGAAATTTTCGCACGTGCATCGCGGATCATTAATGGTAATGGTTCGAGGTCCATCGGTAATCTTACCGCCTGTATTTGGACCGTCATCCGAAATCATAGCCAGGCCTGCCAGATCATCGGCATCTTCCAGGGCATAATCCGAAATCACATCTTCGGCCACATAAGCCGCCTCTTCCTGTAAGGCTGTCTCATCATTTACACAGGAAACCGTAAAACCCAACACACCAACAGCCACCATGGCCGCAGTTCGTCTAAAGAAATTAGTTGTCATCATAATGGTTTAAGTTTTCAGAAATACGGCTTTTAGACAAGAAGGTAACCACAGGGTTTAACCGGGAGAAAAAAATTTCTATACTCGCAGGAGTAAAAACTAGCCACGATGATTAAATGGGCTTTTTTGGTAATGCTGATTGGTTTAAGTACCCTGCATACTCGAGGGCAGCAGCGTGTTAAACTGGCAAAGTTGAAGTATAGTGGCGGAGGCGACTGGTATGCCGCTAAAACAGCCCTCCCCAACCTGATAGAGTTCTGCAACCGCGAACTGGGTACCAACCTGGCACCAGAAGAAGACGTGGTGGAAGCAGGCAGCAAAGACCTGTTTCTTTACCCCTATGTGTTTATGACAGGCCATGGAAATGTGGTGTTTTCAGATGCCGATGCCGGCAACCTGCGCAATTACCTGATTGGCGGAGGGTTTTTGCATATTGATGATAATTACGGGCTTGATAAATACATCCGCATTGAACTGAAAAAGGTATTTCCGGAATTAGAATTAAAAGAGTTGCCCTTCGACCACCCCATTTATCATCAGAAATTCAAGTTCCCTAGTGGCCTGCCTAAAATCCATGAACACGATGGAAAACCCCCGCAGGGTTTTGGTTTGATCTATGAAGGAAGGCTGGTTGTTTTTTACTCCTACGAAACCGACCTGGGTAATGGCTGGGAAGACAGGCGCATCCACAACGACCCGGAAGAAAAGCGCCTGCAGGCTCTGCGCATGGGGGCCAATATTATTGCGTATTGCTTTATGCAATCCCAATAATGCTGTATTCAGCATGTGATTTAACCTGTTGCAATACGCCACATCGTGGATTGCAGGCAAATTTCCAATACACCATATCACCGGCATAAAAAATTCAAAAAAAAATTTGCTTTTATCAACTAATTATTTAGTTTTAAACCTAAATAAATAGTAAATGAAACCGATGCGAGAACTGACCAAAGCCGAAGACCAGATTATGCAGGTGCTCTGGAAATTGGAAAAGGCCCTGGTAAAAGAGGTATTAGAGCATTTGCCGAAGCCTAAGCCAGCGTACAATACCGTGTCCACCATTATCCGCATCCTGGAGGCAAAAGGATTTGTGGGGCATAAAGCCTACGGAAAAACCCATGAGTACTTTCCATTAATCAGTAAAGAGCAATACAAAAAATTTTACATGAATGAAGTGCTCCGCGGATATTTTGAAGGATCCTTCCAAAACCTGGTTTCCTTTTTTGTGAAGGAAAACAAACTCAGCGAAAAAGAACTTACCGAATTGGTAAAAGAACTTAAAACCAAAAAGTAGTTGCTTATGAACACCACGCTAAACTACCTGATTGAAGCAAACATTGGCTTGCTGCTTTTTTTTGTTGCCTATAAGCTATGGCTTGGCCATGAAACGCAGTTTGCCTACCGAAGGTATTACCTGCTCTGCAGCATGGTTCTGGCGCTTATTTTCCCGCTCATTAAACTCCCCGAGCTTAAGGCTGTGCCCAGCCTGAGCGAATCTATTCCATTGAATTTTGTTGCGGAAGATATCCCCGCAGTTATCCCGGTTGCAGCTACTTCCCTGAGTATCGCTGAACTGTTGATAGCCACCTATGGCTTGATAACTGCATTCTTCTTGCTACGCTTTATCTACCGGGTAATTTCGCTGCTTACACTGGTGGGTAAAAAAGCGTCTGGTCACATAGTCGAAATCAATGATCCGAACTTTATTGCATTCTCATTTTTCAAAAAGGTATTTATCAGCACGGCTTATCCGCTCTCCGAACAAGACAAGAGCAACATTCTCAAACACGAATCAATTCATAGTCAAAAACTTCATTCGGTTGATATGCTGCTGGCTGAACTGATTCACGCCCTGTTTTGGTTTAATCCGGTTTTGCGCTGGTACAAAAAAGAACTTGACATGGTTCACGAATTTGAAGCCGATCAGGCAACTGTTCAGGGCCGCGAAACCGACACCTATTGCAGCTTACTGGCCCGATCTGCATTGCAATCGGCCGGCTATTCCATTGGAAATCACTTTAACAATTCATTAACCCTTAAACGTATTGCTATGATCCGGACGATTAAAAAAAATATCGGCAAATGGAAAATTGCTGTCATCTTTCTGTTTACCACAGCTTTATTCACCATCATTTCGTGCCGCGAGCAACTTATGGATGAAATCGAACAGATGGCAGAAACCACAACCATAGCGGGTGATTTCCCGGACCATCTGAAACCGCATGCGGAGCGCATTATGAAAGAAAACCCGGGAATTAAACTAATGTATGTTGAGGCAGAATCAATGAACGCGGAGAAAATAAAAAGCCTCAACAAAGAAGACATTCTGTATAGCCACTACGAGAAATTCTATGCGCAAGATGGCTCGTTGCAAAGTGAACGGGTGGGTTTAATTGTGCGCACAGGCGGCACCATAACCCAACTGGCCGAGGCTACGAAGTCAGAAGATGACGTATTCCTGGTAGCGGAAGAACCTGCCTCACCGCAAATCGGAATTACCGGATTTTATGAAGCTATTAAAAATGAGCTTACCTATCCGGCCGAAGCACATCAAAAGGGAATTGAAGGTAAAGTATTCGTTGAGTTTATTATTGAAATAGACGGAACACTAAGCAATTACCGGGTATTAAAAGGTATCAGCCCGGATTGTGATCAAGAAGCGGTCAGGGCCATTAAAGCAACTAATCTCAGATGGAACCCCGCCAGGCAACGGGGTGTGCCGGTGCGTTCAAAATTTGTTATTCCGATCATATACCGTTCGGATAACCCTGCTGCAATTGAACAATCTGTTCAAGTGGAAGACCAGCTACGGGTTACACCTGAAATTAAACAGGAAAATGGAATGACCATACTGACGGGTAAAGTTACCAAACCCGATGGCACTCCCCTGCCCCGCGTCAATATTGTAGTTGGCGGCACTAACCGCGGAACGATAACACGCGAAGACGGCACTTTCAGGCTTGAACTTCAGCAACCCAATAGCCGGGTACATTTTTCGCACACAGGTTACAAAACGGTGGTTGTAGCAGTTGATTAACCGGGCCGCTATTTCCCGTTAAAAATCTCCTCCAGTTTTTGATCCAATGCCTGCCCGCGGAGATTTTTGGCAATGATCACCCCGTTGGGATCGAGCAGCAGCGAAAACGGTATGGCGTTAATGTTATACGTTTTTGCAGCCTCTGATTGCCAGAATTTTAGGTCGGACACGTGGGTCCAGGTTAAGCCATCCTGCTGAATGGCCTGCAGCCAGTCTTCCTTCGAGCGATCGAGGGATACTCCGTAAACGGTAAATCCTTTGCTTTTGTACTTATTGTAAGCCCGCACCACATTAGGATTTTCCTGCCGGCATGGTCCGCACCACTTGGCCCAGAAGTCAACCAGCACATAGTGGCCACGCAAGGAAGATAACGGAACAATTTTGCCGTCCGGATCAGGTAATGAAATTTCAGGCGCCACCGAACCAATAGCCAGCGTTTTCATTTTGCTCACCATATCCACAAAGGCTTTGGCGTGCTCGTAATCGGGCCATTCTTTCTGAACCCGGTCGGCCACCGAAACATACAGATCAAAATACTGGTCCTTATCAAACAGGTTTCCTTCCATGAGGTTAATGGAGCCCAATGACAACGGGGCATTTTTGATTTCAAGGGCGGCCTTATCGGAAGCATTGCGCGAAAGCGCCATGTATTGCCTTTGTATTTCTGCAATCGCTTCCTGGTTGTTGCTTGCCTGAGCTTTATTAAAGTCAGCGATAAGCTTTTGAGCTTCCGGGGTGGAATCAATCCCCCGTATCAGCGTCTGAACTTTTTGAATCAGTTCAATTTCGGGTGACCCTTTCACTTCATAAAAACCCGATGGATCATGACCGTCTACATTCACTTCGAGATTATTTTTATACACAATCAAATCGATAACCTGGCGGTTATAAAAATTGAGCTTGTAATAGCCTGGCTCCTTTATACGGATTTGCTTTGAATACGAATAGTTGGATTTAAGTTTGATGGTATCCTGCCAGCCGGTACCGGTTCGTTTAAGTTCCATAATGGTAATGGTTCCCTGTTGCGGGTGCCCAACCCGGCCGCTAATGGTTATCGTCCAACTGCCGTCATTTTTAGCCTGTTGCCCGTTGGATGAACAGCCAACTAATGTTAGAAGTATAAGGTAATAAATTCGTGATCTCATGCGGTTTGTAAATTGCTTATGTATCAGTTCAATGGCTAGTTTTAAGTTCGCTTTTTTGTGAGTTCTATTCATAAACATAGCCATAATTCGTTTTTCCTATTTTTTAATCTGATGATCCGTAAAGATACCTATTGAAAAATGCTCCCGGGCCGCATGGCCCCGTACACTCATCCAGCGCTGTGCCCAATCCGCACATGCCAATGCCAAGCCGAAGATTGGCCAAGGCGCTGTCTGAGTGTACTGATAATTATTCATCATCAGAGTGTTACGTGTTATTAGTGGTATGATTACGGACTATCACATTTTTTAAAACCTGCAACCTTTAACGGATAATCGAAAATTACGCTCAACTATCAGCAAACTATTTTATACATAGGTCTGCTGCCTTTCATTCAATTGCCGTGCCACCCACCTGCTTTCGGTGAAAATATTGGTAATTGCTGAAAATACAGTGCCAACAAAACAATAACGTTACCAGGGCTAACCATCACAATAAAAATTGCTTTACTGAACCAATTGTTTTGCCTTGGCGAGGACAGCGTCCAGACCATTGAGGTTTTTACCTCCGGCTGTTGCAAAAAACGGCTGGCCGCCACCACCACCATCAATTTCCCTGGCTAACTCTTTAACCATATTACCGGCATGGTAAGTATTGCGCTGCGCCAGCTTTTCTCCAATCATTACGGCTACCTGAGGTTTGCTCTCTACATCGGCTGCGAGCACAAGAACAAGGTCATCAAACTGATTACGTAGTGCATACGCTATGTTTTTTAGTACATCGGTATTGGGTACGGTAACTTTCTCAATAATGAAACTGGAACCGTTCTTCTTCAATACCTTGCTGGCAAGTTCATCTTTGAGGTGATTTGCCTGAACCTGATACAGCCGCTCCAGTTTTTTTTCAAACTGATGCCGCTCATCCAGCAGGGCTTTTGTGGCAGCAACGATATCCTTTGGATTCTTTAACAACTCACGCACCTGTTCCAAAACAGCTAATTCTTTACGAATCCTGTTTTCGGCTTCTTGAGCCGTAACCGCCTCAATCCTTCGCACCCCTGCCGCAACAGAACTTTCTGAAATGATTTTAAATAATCCAATATGCCCGGTGGCCGGCACATGCGTACCTCCGCAAAGTTCAACAGAGTAATTCGGGTCGAAGGTTATCACCCGTACAAAGTCACCGTATTTTTCACCAAACAGCGCCATGGCACCCATTTGTTTTGCCTTTTCAATGGGTACATTCCTCTTTTCGTCAAGCGGAATATTTTCTCTGATTTTTTGATTAACCAGGTCTTCAACCTGTTGGATTTCATCCGGAGTCATTGCGGCATAGTGCGAAAAGTCAAAGCGGGTGATCTTGTCATTCACCAGTGACCCTTTTTGTTCTACATGTTTACCCAACACCTGGCGTAACGCGGCATGCAGCAGGTGGGTAACGCTGTGGTTGTTCATGGTAAGTCTTCGCTTACCGGCCGATACAACTGCCGTAATGGGTTGTGTAAGAACCGGGGGAAGCTTTTCAGTAAAGTGAACAATCAGTTCATTCTCCTTCTTCGTATCAATAACCGGAATCTTTTCACCTCCGGCTTCAAGGTATCCGGTATCGCCCACTTGCCCGCCACTTTCGGCATAAAAGGGTGTCTTATCAAATACCAGTTGAAAAAGTTCTTTGCCTTTTTGCTTGAGTTTTCGGTATTTGATGATCTGCACCTGAGCCTGCAGGTTTTCGTAACCGATAAATTCAGTTACGGCTTCCTCGCCAACCAACACCCAGTCGCCCGCTTCTTTTACGGCATCCGATTTTGAACGGGCTTTTTGTTTCTCCATGGCTGCCTGGAAGCCAGCCTCATCAACGGTAAAGCCTCTTTCACGCGCTATTAAAGAGGTAAGATCAAAGGGGAACCCGTACGTATCGTACAATTCAAAAGCAATGGTGCCGGGAACTCCTGTTTTTGCAAATTGAGGTTCAAGCCCTTCAAACCGTTTTAACCCTTTATCCAGCGTTTTTAAAAATGATTGTTCTTCCTCAAAAATTACTTTACTCACGTAATCTTTCTGCGATTCAAGTTCGGGGAACACCTCTTTTAGTTGCTCGCTTAGAACAGGCACCAACGAAAAGAGAAACGGTTCCTTAAAATTCAGGAAGGTAAACCCATAACGAACAGCCCTCCGCAAAATGCGCCTGATTACGTAGCCGGCACCGGTATTTGATGGCAGTTGTCCATCAGCAATGGCAAAGGAAACTGCGCGTATATGATCGGCCAGAACCCTGATGGCGATATCTGTCTTTTCGGCCGCTCCATATGCAATACCGCTGGCCCCTGAGATAAAATCAATTAAGGGTTTGAATACGGTTGTATCGTACGTTGAGGTTTTGCCCTGTATTGCCATGCATAAGCGCTCGAACCCCATGCCTGTATCAACATGTTGTGCAGGGAGTTTTTCCAAGGAGCCATCGGCTTTACGGTTAAACTCCATAAACACGAGGTTCCAGATTTCAATAACCTGAGGATGATCGGCATTGACCAGTTCCCTGCCGGGCTTACTTTTTATTTCATCATCCGTGCGGAGATCAATGTGAATTTCCGAACATGGTCCGCAAGGGCCGGTATCGCCCATCTCCCAGAAGTTATCTTTCTTCTTTCCATACAGGATGCGGTCATCCGGTAATATTTTTTTCCAGCAGGCAAGGGCATCCTCATCGGCAGGGAGATTGTCATCCTTATCGCCACCAAATACGGTTGCATACAACCTGTCTTTCGGAAGTTTATAGACATCCGTGAGCAGTTCCCACCCCCATTCGATGGCTTCTTTTTTAAAATAGTCGCCAAACGACCAGTTGCCCAGCATTTCGAACATGGTGTGGTGATAGGTGTCAATGCCAACTTCTTCCAGATCGTTGTGCTTACCGCTTACACGGAGACATTTCTGGGTATCGGCAATGCGCACATGCTTGGGTGTGCCATGGCCAAGAAAGTAATCTTTGAACTGCACCATACCCGAGTTGGTGAACAACAGGGTGGGATCGTTTTTTAACACCAATGGTGCTGAGGGTACAATAAGATGTCCCCTTTCTTTAAAAAAATCGAGGAATTTTAACCTGATCTGGCCCGAATCCATCACATCCGTAAACTTTTAACTCTGCTGATTTTTACTATCTTAGCCCGCGCTATTTAAACGGTATTCAATCAAGCGACAAAATTAAGCAGATTAGTGGGATTGGACTGAATTCGCTTGCTTTTTTACAACATGGCCCCAACACGGTTCAAATACAACCCCACTACCTGCCGCTATGAGCCGGCAAGAATTTCTATCCGGCAGATTCTTACCTATTGTTTTTCGTTAGCCGTAATGAGTTCACTGATGTTTGCCGGCATTGCTTACTTGCAAGGGCATTTTTTTGTAACGCAAACAACGCTTGATCTCCGTGCCGAAAACAACGCGCTTAAGCAACACTTTGCGCTCCTCAGTTCGCAACTCGTAAAGTTAGATCAGTCGCTTGCCGTAATCAGGGATACTGAAAAATCAGTTGAATCCAGGTTATTCAGCACTCCCAGCACAGGCCTCACCAGGCAAGCTCCGGTATACCGTATACCGGAAGGACCCCACGAAGCCATGCAGTTAGTATACGCTACTCAGAGCAATGCAGAGGCTACCATACAAAAGGCAAAAAGGTATAACCACGTTTATGCTTCATCGCTCAGCCTCACTGCCCTTGATAAATCATGTATGGTAAGCTGGCCAACCGGACAACCCGTGCAGAAGAAATACATGAATGTTGCTTCGGGTTTTGGTATGCGCATTAACCCGTTTCACAAAGGGGCTTATAAACATGAGGGATTGGACTTTGCCGCGCCTCAGGGCTCACCTGTTTACGCTACCGGACCGGGTAAAGTAATTGACACGGGAGTAAGCACCCTGCAAGCGGGTTATGGAAATTATATTGAAATTGAACACCCCTGCGGCATCATTACCCGTTATGCACATCTTCAACACCTTAGTGTAAAGCAGGGGCAATGGGTACATGAAGGTACCATTATTGGAACGGTTGGAATGAGCGGAGGAGCAGCCGCACCTCATCTTCATTATGAAATCATCAAAGATGGCGAGGCCATTAACCCTATGCTGTACATCATTAAAGGATTAACCAGCAATGAATTTGCACAGCTAAAATCCCAATCTGAAATAAGAAACCAGTCGCTCGACTAATGGCATCATCCAGATTTATATATAATGTTCAAACATGCCAATACGAACCGGTTTATTTAACCGGCAGGCAATTGTTCAAGAGGTCAGTTATTTTCCTAACTGCCTCCATCACACTTGCTTCGCTTGCATTTGCCTGGTACATAAATCACTACGGCCCCCCTGAAGAGCAGTTGCTTCGCAAGAAAAATGAGGCTCTCTTAGGGCAATGGGCCATGCTTCAAGGCCAGATTACCAAGCGGCAGCAGGTGGTGAAATCGTTTGCCGAGCAAGATGACCTCGCTTACAGGGTAATACTTGATCTGCCACCCTTATCAGCAGAACAACGCATGGCCGGAGCCGGTGGGGTTGATAAAAATTATCCCTCGGAAGTTCAGAATTATGCGGTAATTCTGAAAGCCTACCAGCAAATTGACCGGCTTAGGCACCAGGTTGAAGTAGAAAAGCAGTCGTTTGAGCAGTTGAATGAACAGGCCAACATCAAAAATATCATGTGGGCCTCACGTCCGGCCATTCAACCGATAGATAACCGTGAATTATCGCGCCTTCACACAACCTTCGGTCTCCGTATGCACCCTATCTTTAAAGTACTGATGGATCATAAGGGGCTGGATTTTACTGCGCCAAAGGGAACGGAGGTTTATGCAACCGGAGACGGTCGCGTTTCGATGGCCTATTTTTCAGGATCGTACGGCAATGTAATTTTTATCGATCACGGGTTTGACTACGAAACCCGCTACGCCCACCTCTCTAAGTTTAACGTCAGGCCCGGGCAATTTGTAAAGCGGGGCGAGCTTATTGGTTATGTAGGTAATACGGGAATTTCGGTTTCTCCCCACCTGCACTACGAGGTTTTCTATAGAGGTCAGGCGGTCAACCCAATTCATTTTTTCCAGCGCGACCTGAATAACCTCGAATACCGTAAACTTATACAAATGGCCGGCAAGTCCGATTCATCACTTGACTAGAAGACTAGTCACCTCACCATTATTTTATTTCTTTGTACCCGATATGCGATTTCTTACAACTGTACTCTTCATAGTAACTGAGCTGATTGTGCACGCACAGAACACCGGGCCCGTTACAATAATCGGGGTTGGCGATATCATGATGGGGACAACCTACCCTGAGCCTGTATTGCCGGCAAATAACGGCAGGCACCTTATGGAAGAAGTTGAAAGCATTCTACGCGATGCAGATGTAACAACCGGAAACCTTGAGGGCGTGCTGCTGGACGAAGGCGGCACCCCAAAAACCTGCCGTGACCCCAAGGTTTGTTATGTATTTAAAAGCCCTACACGTTATGTACAAAACCTGGTGAATGCCGGATTTGATGTGATGAGCCTTGCCAATAACCATGCTGGCGATTTTGGCGAAACCGGCAGAAAGAGCAGCATAAGAACCCTAGAAGAAGCAGGAATACACCATGCCGGCCAACTTCAGCAAAAGTTTGTAACCTTCGAAAAGAGGGGTACCCATTTTGGCTTTGTAGCCTTTGCTCCAAACAGTAATTGTGTGCCATTACTGGATATTCCCGCAGCGCAAGCACTGGTGGCCCATCTCGATTCCCTGGTTGACATCGTTATTGTATCCTTTCACGGGGGTGCCGAAGGACCTCAGCACCAACACGTTACCCGGCAAACCGAGATCTTCCACGGTGAAGACCGGGGCAATGTGTGGGCTTTTGCACATGCGGTAATTGATGCCGGAGCCGATGTGGTTTTTGGGCATGGGCCACACGTAACACGAGCCGTTGAAGTGTATAAAAACCGATTTATCGCCTATAGCCTGGGTAACTTCTGTACCTACGGAGGCATGAATGTATCTGGTGTAAACGGACTGGCCCCTATTGTTAAAGTATACACCGATCAATCCGGCAGATTTTTGAAAGGCCACATCACTTCCACCTACCAGGTTACCCGCGGGCAGGTAAAAATTGATCCGGAAAAGCGGGTGCTCACCAAATTGATTGAACTCACAAAAAAAGATTTCCCCGAGATGCCCCTGCATTTTGATGAAAATGGAATTATTACTTACCTTGCTCAATAAGATGGCGTACAAAGAAAAAGAAATCCAAAAGCTATACTACTCCATCGGAGAAGTAGCCGAAATCTTCAACGTGGCACCCTCTTTAATCCGTTTCTGGGAATCGGAATTTGACATCATCAAACCCAAAAAGAACCGCAAAGGCAACCGCCAATTCACCAAGGAGGATATTGAAAGTGTACGCACTATTTACCACCTGGTGAAAGAAAGAGGATTCACTTTACAAGGCGCCAAGGAGATGCTCCGGAACAACTCATTTGAGATTAAAGACAAGCTTGAGTTGATTGACTCCCTGAAATCGGTGCGCAGGTTTATGGTTGAAGTACGCGACAGGCTGCCGGAATAGCTCTTTAACCCCATTTTCCCTTTTTCATTCTGATATTGATGGATCAGGAACGACTTTCACTGCTGGCATTGCATTTTGTACCCGGTGTTGGCGATTACCTTATCCGGCAACTTATCAGTTATACCGGCTCAGCCGAAAAAGTATTTAACCTGCCGAAAGGAAAACTCCTTAAAATTCCGGGTATAGGTCCTAAAACCGCAGAAGCTGTTGGCAACAGAAAACCCTTTGACCGCGCTGAGAAAGAAATACGGAAGGCCGAAAAGGAAGGGGTAAAAATTCTGTTTTATACCGATAAAGAATACCCATCGCGTTTAAAGCAAGCACCTGATGCCCCGTCCATTCTTTACACGAAGGGCAACATTAACTTTGAGCAGGATAAAATCGTTGCGGTTGTCGGCACCCGCCAGGCAACATCCTACGGGAAAGAACGCGTTGATGAACTGATTGCTGCCCTTGTGCCACATGAGGCCTTGATTGTTAGCGGCCTTGCGTACGGCATTGATATCCATGCACACAAAGCAGCGCTGACCTGCGGGTTGCCCACCCTGGCGGTTATGGGCAGCGGAATGGACATCATCTATCCTTCATCACATAAGGAAATAGCCGGAAAAATGCTGGCTTCTGGCGGCCTGGTAACAGAGAATCCTTTTGGAACCAAACCCGATGCCCACAATTTTCCTCAGCGCAACCGCATTATTGCCGGACTGTGCGATGCCCTGGTGGTGGTTGAAGCTGCCGCTAAAGGCGGAGCCTTGATTACTGCCGAAATCGCCAACAGCTACAACCGTGATGTGTTTGCCTACCCGGGAAGTATTGGCGTGACGTATTCAGAGGGATGCAATAACCTGATCAAAACCAATCGGGCTCACCTGTTAGCCTCAATTAAAGACCTGGAGTATATCATGAACTGGAGCCCGGCCCAGGCATCCAAAAAGAAGAAAGCAACACTTTCCTTAGAAGGTCTTGATGAGCAGGAAAAAACAGTAGTAAATCAGTTACTTCTTAAAAATCCGGATTCGGTGGACGAATTAAGCTGGAAAGCAAACATGCCGGTTAGCCAGCTTGCTTCAGTATTACTTAACCTTGAGTTTAAAGGGCTGGTAAAGTCGTTGCCGGGAAAGCAGTATAAACTGATTACTGCGTAACTTACTCGTGCGGATTCTTTTGGTTACACTTTTCCTTGATCAGTTCGTAGGCGTTCAAATCACCCAATTCACCGGCTTTGCTTAAATCAAGGCAACCGTTCTTCATGTCACCAAACTCAATGCGCAACAGGCCACGCATGTAGTAAGCATCAATGCTTTTGGGATTAATCTGGATAATTTTGGAACAATCGTTAATGGCATCCTGGTAGGCCTGAAGGAATTGCTTTGCTTTTCCGCGGTTGTAATACGCCTCAATATAGTTTTCGTTAATCGCTATAGCTGATGTATAATCATCAACAGCACCATAATAGTCCTGTAACTTCATCTTCACATTTCCCCTCGCAAAAAAAGCTTCAGCGAATTTCGGGTTCTTCTCAAGCGCAAGGTTATAGTCTTTCATGGAACCATGGCGGTCATCAAACTTATCTTTGATGTTACCGCGCAGGTAATACGCGGCTGCATAATTGGGGTCAACCTCAATGGCCTTGTTCAGGTTCAGAAGCGATTCAACGTACTCACCTTTTTCATAGAGATCCCTGCCTTTAGCAGTATAATCTTTTGCTGTTTGGGCATATGCCCATGCACCTGTAAGCACAATTACCCACGCCAATACCCCTGATTTCATTTTACCTGATAAAAATGTTCAGTGCAAACTTAGCGTATTGCCAGCCGGAATTTGGCAGAACGTAATATTTTCAATGGTTTGGAAAAATTTCACCGGCAATACGCAATGATTCGGCAAGTGCTTTACGATTTATTTGCGGTGTTGCATTAACCGAATCCAGATAATGGATGATCGTTTCGGTAGCCAGGTTGCCCACCAGCTCATCGTTAGCCATCGGGCACCCGCCAAAACCTCTAATAGCCCCATCAAACCGCCTGCAACCCGCCTGCCATGCAGCCTCAATTTTTTCCTTAGCGGTAGCCGGATTGGAGTGCAGGTGCACCCCTAACTCAAGCCGTGGGAAGGCCCGTGTAAGGTTATGGAAAAGCTTTGCAATATTCTCAGGGTTTGCCGCACCAATTGTATCGGCCAGCGAAATAATCGAGATACCCAAGGTTGCCAGGATGTCAACAAAACGAACAACGGTTTCAGCATCATAGGGATCACCGTAAGGATTACCAAAGCCCATGCTGATGTAAACTACCTGCTCCTTTTTGTGCAGTACACACAAGTCCTGAATCTCGCTTACTGTATTCAGCGCCTCGGTAATCGACTTATTGGTATTTCGCTGCTGAAAGGTCTCTGAGATAGAGAGCGGAAAGCCCAGGTAGGTAATGCCCTCGTGCTGCACCGCTTCTTCCGCACCGCGCTTGTTCGCTACAATGGCCAACAGTTTTGAATTGCTCTCTTTCCAGTTAAGTCCGGCAAGTACCTCGGCTGTGTCCCGCATCTGGGGAATGGCGCGCGATGAAACAAAACTTCCGAAATCAATGGTATCAAAACCTACCTGGAGTAATTGATTGATATACCTGACTTTTTGCGAAGTTGGGATAAAGCCTTCAAGGCCTTGCATGGCATCGCGCGGACATTCAATGAGTTTCATACCTGGAATTAACATTACTAAAAATCTGCAAAATTACCTTATATGGTATACCACCACAGGCGGCCTTTTTAAAGTGATTAAATCGGAGGCTCACTCCGTAATGGCTAATCCATCAGGCTGCAAATGTTACTTTACAGATTATCGCTTAAAGATTAAACAAACTTCACGTAACACGAAGCTGAAGGAAAATTATTACAATAGACGGTTAAAAATGCACTTCATCTGTAAATTGAGAAAGTTTTAAATTTTTTAGGGATATACTGCTATCGAATAGAGAATACGTTATGCCGCTACCGGAGTTTTTTGGAACATTAGGAACGAAACGTGCCGCTCACTTACTGAGGCGTGCAACCTTTGGAGCTACGAAAGCACAGATTGATGCCTTTGCCGCGCTGAATGCCGGCCAGGCCATTCAACAACTGTACCGGCAGCCCCTTCCGGCAACTCCTCCGCCTGTCGATCCGGATACCAACGAGCCCTGGGTGCTTACCGGTGTTACAGACCCGAACAAAATGGAATTTGAGTACCTGGAACTCTTTAAACGATGGTCTATCGGTCAAATGATGAGTGCCGGAGTTCCCCCTGCATCAGTTCTTTCCTATTCAGCACGCGAAAAAATAGTCTTCTTTCTGCACACCCATTTTACAGCTATAGCTGAAAAAATAAACAGCAGCAGGGCGCTTTACTATCAAACCGAATTATTCAGATTATATGCGCTGGATGCACTGGTTAGCCCGGTGGTTCCGGCTGATAAACTGAATTTCGTGGAGCTTACCAAGAAAATCAGCGTTGACAATGCCATGCTCCGTTTGCTTGACGGCAACCTGAACGTGAATGGCAGCCCCAACGAAAATTATGCCCGCGAGTTGATGGAACTTTACTCCATTGGCCGCGGGCTGGAAAACAGTTTACCCCCGCCCACCGGTGCGGGCGATTACATCTACTTTAAGGAACAGGATGTACAACAGGCCGCGCGTGTTTTATCAGGATTCGATTTCGATGCTTCCTTTTCCACGATTGATCCGGATACGTTGTTACCTCGCGGACGTGTTCGCGGTTCGGTGAATAACGCTTCGGGTCACGATAACGGCACGAAACAATTCTCAGATCGTTTTATTGACCCTAATACCGGCCTGCCCTACGTCATTCAGCCCGATCCGGTGCTTCTTAACGGGGCATTGCCTACCGAAGCAAGCGCACTGGATGAAATCAGCCAGTTAATTGAAATGATCTATGCGCAGGAAGAAACCGCACGCCACATCTGCCGCAAAATTTACCGCTTCTTCGTGTACCATGAAATTACGGATGCCATCAATACCAACATTATTGAAGTAATGGCCGATACATTTCGGGCCAACAACTATAAATTACAACCGGTAATTGAAAACCTGTTGCGAAGTCAGCACTTTTATGAAGCAGCTGCGGGAGTTGCCGATGACAAGTTCGGGGGAATTATCAAATCACCGATCGATCTGGTTACCGGTTCACTGCGCTTTTTTGGCGTTACAGTACCCGATATGGCTACCGATGCACCGGCTTTTTATGCTGCAACCGGTGAGATCAACAGCATACTCGATAATCAGGGTATGATCTACTACCAGCCTTTTGATGTTGCCGGATATGACGCCTATCACCAGTTTCCGATTTATAACCGGAGTTGGATAACCGTGAACTACCTTACAAACCGATACGCCTTCATTCGCAGCCTGATTACGGCTACCGAACCCGGCATGCTTAAGGTAAACGTTTACACCTTTGTACGTAATACCATAGACAACACCCTGGCAGCAAATGCCCGCAACCTGGTTATTGAACTTGCACGCTATCTGTTTCCGGTTTCTGACAACCTGACTTTTGATGCCGCCAACGATGACACGGCTACCATAACAGCCGAACGTTTGAATTATTTCCTGGTAACCTTCCTTTCAGATATTGATCCGGACCCTGAAGTTGCCTGGACCAACCGTTGGACAAACGAGGTGGGCATTGGCACAATGACCAGTCAACTCGAAAACCTGTTCAACGCCATGTTGCAATCGCCAGAATACCAACTCCAGTAGCCTATGAAACGAAGAGACTTTTTGAAGAAGATGCCGGTTACAATGGGCCTGCCCTTTACCCTGAGTGGTATCCCCATGAAGGCCATGGCCTGGAATCCGCTATCGATGTTGGCGCAGCAAAGCGATAATGACCGGGTACTCATCATTCTGCAATTGCATGGCGGAAATGACGGACTCAACTCCCTCATCCCGATTGAACAATACGACCTCTACTACAGGCGCAGGGCCAACATTGCCATACCTAAACAAAACTCACTGCGCAAAGCCATCATGCTCGATAGCACCTTACCAGGCAATCAGCAGGTAGGATTACACCCCGATATGCAAGCCGTAAAAGCCATGTACGACAACGGCCGGATGGCCTTTGTACAAGGTGTGTCGTATAAAAACAATAACGGGTCTCACTTCCGTGGAAGAGACATCTGGTTTATGGGCGGTGGGTTTGACGACTACTACCCTTCCGGATGGCTTGGCCGGTTTCTTCAACAAGAATATGCTGATCTTGGTGAATATCCTGACGACTTCCCGAATCCCGACATGCCCGACCCGCTGGGAATTGAAATGGGCAATGATGTGTCTCTGATATTCCATCAACAGGGAAATATTCCGACTTCTATTTCATTAAACGATCCGGCCAGTTTCGCTCAACTGGTTGAAGACCTAGAGGGATTTCAGGATGTGGATATTGATCCGCGGGGTAAACCACCGTTGTCGGTGGAGAATTCTCCCTACTGGCACGAAATGAACTGGATACTGGGCCTGGAGAAAAAAACCGATGACTACGCCCAGCGATTATACCAGGTTTATCTGGCTGGTGGAAATACTTCGGTTACCTACCCTGAAATCTACCCCTTCAATGCTCCCCGCGGCAGCAAGCGTAATCCGCTAAGCGCCCAACTTAAACTGGTAGCCAGGTTATTGGCTGGCGGATGCAAGACCAAAGTATTCATGGTGAAAATCGGGGGGTTTGATACTCATGCCGAACAGGTAGAAAGCTACGACCCTACCATGGGCGCCCATGCAGCATTAATGTATCACATCTCAACAGCCATGAAAGCATTTCAGGACGACCTGAAAGCCCGCGGCCTGGAGGAACGTGTGCTTACGGTTACCACTTCTGAATTTGGCAGGCGCGTTCATTCCAACGGCAGCTACGGTACCGATCACGGAACAGGCGGTCCCATCATGATCTTCGGCAAACATGTAAAGCCAGGGATAAACGGAGTGGTGCCCGACATGACTAAAGATAACGTGGAAATGCAATACGATTACCGGCAGGTTTACGCCAACCTGCTCAAGGATTGGATGCTTGTGGATAAAACCAAAATCACGAACGATATCTTCTTCGGCAATTTCATTGATGGCGAAAACCCCGATGAACCCGGCACCTTCTTTGAGCCGCTTACGCTTGCGCTGGATGTCGTTACCGGTACAGACAATTTCATCGCCTCGCGCTTTGCATTGAATGAATGTTACCCCAATCCGGCCAAAACCTCAACCCTGTTTTCGTTCCGTGTAAATGCTACCGGCATGGTAGCTCTTAATCTGTTTGATCAGCGGGGCAACCGGATAGCCGAAATTACAAAACAGGTATATGAACCTGGCGAACACCGCATTGCCTACGATGTGTCTTCCCTTTCACCGGGATTGTATATTTTCAGGATGAACACGGCATCCTTTGAAGCATCGAAAAAACTTATTGTAATACGATAACACATGAAGAAACTCTACCTCCTTATACCCTGCCTGTTGTTCGCTGCCATGTTGCCCGCCCAGCAACGCAGAAAAGCACCCGCTTCGTACAATACGGGCAATGCTCAAGATGCAAAATTTCTGGAAAAGCAATGGTGGCTGGGGTTCAAGGCAGGAATTAACTTATCAGGTGCTGATGTAGCCACTTCTTATTCAGCATTAAGCCCTGTTAACTACACGCTGTCCGAAAAAGCGTACGACAACTACACCAATCCTGGAATTGTTGCCGGTATTGAAGTGAGTTTCTCGTACAAAGCATTTTCAGCCAGTTTTCAACCGGCCTATCGCAATGCTATTTTTTCATACAGCAATCAATACGTGTGGGAAGATGCTGGCATACCGGAAAACCGGCTTGAACTGATTTACAATCAGAAGCAGCAAATTGATTATGCCGATTTTCCTTTGCTTTTCCGATACGATATAACAAATACACGGCTCAGGCCCTACGTACAAATAGGCGCTGTTTATACAGTACTCATTGATGCAACCAAATCGGTAACTATTTCAGGAACCGATTATGCCTCAGGTGGGCAAAACGAATTTACAAACGAGCCAATCATTGTTGGTGCCCAACAACTTTTTGCCGGCAACCAATGGGCACTTACCGGAGGTGCTGGGGTTAACTACCATGTGGGAAACATCCGGGTAAATCTCGACCTGCAATATCGGAGAGGAATGAGCCTTGCCAACTCCACCGAAAACCGCTATGGTAACGCGCAACTGGCGGGCGTTGGCGATGCCATGGACGACATTAAAATCAATTCGTTTATGGTTACCCTGGGTACCCTGTTCCCCCTACGGTTCCTTACAAAAGGCTACAGTTCCATTAACCTGAGATGATGAAACAAAAAATAGCAATCCTTTGGCTTACGCTTTTCCTGGTGCAATCCGGATGCCTGGAAGAGACCAATCCGGCTTTCGATGAAAAAGCGTTCACGAAAATTTACGATAACCACCGGTTCAGTGCGTCCTACTTTCCTATTGATATCCAACAGACTTCCGATGGCGGTTATCTGATACTGGGGGGACGCAGATTAACGACCACCACCTTCAGCGGCATTTACCTGCTGAAAACCGATAAGTTTGGAAACTTTGTAAACGATGTAGAGGTTGACGAAAGCTATGTTAATCCGGTAGGTGACCTGATGAAAATCGGGGCCGATTATTATTTCCTTTGTATGGACCCTCTAACACTTCAAACCCACATTGCCCGGGTTGATTCCAATGGCGAAGGTTTTACTACCACACCAGCCAGCACTTCGCTTACTTACCCGGCTGCGGCATCGTTAGACAATACCAATATTATTACCCTTAGTTATAACTCCATTACGCTTCAATCGGTCATATCGGTAATCACCTCAGCCGGCTCAGTTACCTCTTCCAAAGGGTATTCCATCGGTGCGGGTGAAGGCGTGGAGGAACCCATAATCAATCACTATTTACGGACAGGGAGGCAATTCCCATTTCAAACCGGTAAGGTGGGCAATCTGTATTTTTTTAACGGCTTTTATAACTACACCTTTTCGTTGGTGTTTACCGATCTGAGCCAGGATGTACCTAATGGGGTGGTGCAGGGCCAACAGGATGACGGAGGCTTAAGTGCTGTGGTTCCTGTTTCCGGCAATACATTCGCAGCAGGGCGTTTTAATTTTGGCGACAACTTCTTGCTGCCCCGGGTTACCCTCAACTCCGCGGGTATATCATCAAGTACCGACCTTGGCGGCTTTACCCTGCCTGAACTGAGCCCTAATGCCACCGTTCGGGTTATCCGGGCCGTATTCAAGAACCGGAATGTTGTGGTTTTTGCTGCCAACACCAAATCAAAACACGTGGGCTTGTACTTCTACGATGAAACCACCGGTGAATTTATCAGCAGCCGGTACGTTGGCTATTCCAACCCCTTCGAAATAGCTTCGATCAGGCAAACTGCCGAAGGCGACCTGATTCTTTGCGGAACCACCTATGTTGCCGGCCGGTTTGGCCGGTTTAGCATAGTAAAAATCCCTCAAAATGATATTGCCATTTAGCTGCTGCAGGCGCTGAATTATTTTACATTTTTGCAGGAACAGCTTGCTGCATGATTCAGATACAGGAAGACGTAGATCTTCGGCCCTACAACACCTTCGGCATTAGCGAACGGACAAAGTATTTTGTTGCCGTTACATCAGTGGAAGATTTCCAACAACTTATCCTGCATCCGGTTTACCACAATAACCCGAGGATTATTCTTGGCGGGGGCAGCAATGTGTTGTTCACGAAATCATTTGGTGGTTTGGTTATCCATACAACCCTGCGAGGTATCGAAACCGTTTATGAAACCGATGAAGAAGTATGGCTTAAAGCAGCTGCCGGAGAAACGTGGCATACCCTTGTAATGCATTGTGTGGGCAACAACTACGGTGGTATAGAAAACCTTTCGCTCATTCCAGGCACTGTGGGTGCTGCTCCGATTCAAAACATCGGAGCGTATGGTGTTGAACTGAAAGAAACGTTGCTCTGCGTGGATGGAATTGATATGGATTCAGGTGAGAGGCGGGTGTTTAGTAATGCGGATTGCCGGCTTGGCTACCGCGACAGTATCTTTAAACAGGAACTGAAAGGAAAAATTTTTATCTCAAGCATTACTTTAAGGTTGACAAAAAAAAACCATCGTATCCGTATCGATTACGGTACCCTCCGCGATGTACTAAAGCACATGCAGATAACACATCCAACCATTCGTTCGGTAAGTGATGCAGTAATCCGGATCCGTTCATCCAAACTTCCCGATCCACTGATATTAGGTAATGCAGGTAGCTTTTTCAAAAACCCCGAAGTAAGTAGTATACACTTCCATGAACTCAAAAAATTTCATCCAACGATGCCAGGATATGAAACTGAAAATCAGCAAGTTAAAATACCGGCTGCTTGGCTCATTGAATCGTGTGGCTGGAAAGGAAAACGCCTTGATCGGGTTGGTGTTCACGAGCATCAGGCGCTTGTATTGGTGAACTATGGTGGTGCAAAAGGAAATGATATCCTTCATCTTGCAACGCAAATTCAATCATCAGTTCGAACAAAATTTCAAATCGATTTACAACCGGAGGTGACGATCATTTGATGGTTGAATCTATACGAATTGTGCATAACTTTCACCTGCAAAAAATTCATTAACTGAAAATTTTTCATCAAAAATTTTTGAGAATT
This sequence comes from Cyclobacteriaceae bacterium, assembly GCA_046294915.1. Lineage (GTDB taxonomy): Bacteria > Bacteroidota > Bacteroidia > Cytophagales > Cyclobacteriaceae > UBA2336. Next base: position 22,170 of record JBKBOE010000026.1, read on the forward strand.
AATTTTTTGTTATACCTTTTCACATCTTTTTAACCTAAAAACAAAAACGCTATGGCAAAGAAAGCGAAAAAGAAGGCAAAGAAAGCTGCCAAGAAGAAGAAGTAATTAGGTAACAACCTAACGACTTTGCGAAGGGAAGCGGTTTGGAATCGCTTCCCTTTCGTGTTTTTAACGGGAAACAAATTTGGTTTTCTATTTTACACACACATCTTCATAAATTTATCCGATTAACAGCTTGGCAGAAGGCAGATGTATGCTCTAACTTTGCCGTGTACAACAATTAAACACACGTAACGATGGCCAAAGCAGCAACAAAAAAGTCAGATGTAAGGGTAAGCACTAAACCCACCGCAAAAAAAACAACCACGCTTGCTATTGAAAAGGTATGCGAACAAGTGTTAACTAAGTTGCAGTCGCTAAACCTTGAAGCCGGCCTTCAGGCAGATATCCAGTGGTGCCTGGGCAGTTATCGCCACGACAAAAATCCAATTGGTCTTTACGAAATGGGACGCAAAGCAGTACCTGTTCTGAAAGCTGCCATGGAAAAGAACAAGAAGGCAGTTTCAGCCAGGTTAATTGCTGACCTTGAGAAGGCGCTTAAAGCGGAATAACGAAATCGATTTATAGGACCCATGATCAAATCATGTGGGTAACGTTTGCCAGTGCACCGGAGTACTGCTCGGTGTGTACGCCAAACCGCTTCAAAAATTCAATTCCCTCGTCTTCGGTAAGTCCTTTGTGTTCGGCATAAGACTTCAGGTAAATCACCCGGGTAATGCCCATGGTATAAATAATACGCGCACAGGCAAGGCAAGGCGAAAGGGTAATATACAGGGTTGATCCTTCAACAGAGGTTTTGTTTTTTACCGCATACAGAATGGCGTTCTGCTCGGCATGAATAGCCAGCGAACAGCCCCCTTTTGAATCGCGCGGGCAACCCGCATCTGGCCACTCTTCATCGCAGTTATGGGTACCCGAAGGCGGCCCGTTGTAGCCGATGGAGATGATTCGTGTTTCCTTGGTAAGCACGGCACCCACATGCCGCTTGATGCAGTGTGACCGCTTGGCCAGGTTAACGGCTAACTCCATAAAAATATCATCGAAGGCAGGGCGTTCTGTTTTCATTACCGATTATCCATCCGAACCATTTATCTTCGCCCAAGTTAATGACCAGCATGACACAGGCAAAATGCGTACTCATTTTGATTTCTTTCCTGCTCGCGGGCTCTGCCTGTGCTCAGGAAGCCGTTAAGCCTCGCATTAGTCCTCTGGCACTGATTACCATGCGTTATAAAGACACGTATGTACGCATTACCTATTCGCAGCCCCACAAACGTGGCCGTGCAATATTTGGCAGCCTGGTACCCTATGGCGAAGTGTGGCGCACCGGTGCCAATGAAGCCACCGAGCTAACCACTACCCGCGACATTATCATAAACGGCACACTCCTGCCAGCAGGAAATTATACCTTGTTTACTATTCCGGAGAAGGACAAGTGGACCATCATCCTCAACAAAGATGTTGGCCTGTGGGGATCTTACAATTACAATCCTAAAATGGATGCCCTTCGTTTCGAAGTGCCTGTTCAGCAAACCGATGTACCGTGGGAAGCCTTTACCATTCAATTTGACCAGCGTAACAATATGGCCGACCTTTTGCTGTTGTGGGATACGGCTAAGATTGTTATACCCATTCAATTCCTTGAACCAAAGTCATGAAAACTACATTTTTTCTAGCCTGCTTTTCGGTTGTGGTTTGGCCTGCCCTTGCTCAGAATGACCTGACCGAACTGGATAAGCGCAACGGGTTTAAAGACATAAAAATGACCTACCCGATTGATTCAGTTCGGGGTGCAAAATTTAAAAAGGACATCACAGAAAAAGGGAACCACCCCGCCAAACTGTATGAAGTTACCGATCCCTCCTATTTTTCCATAGGCGATGTGAAGGTAAACCGCATCGAAGTAAAGACCTACAAGAATCACATTTACGAAATCATGGTCATTACCGACAAAGATACCCGGTTGATGAAAGGAATGGAGAGCGCTTTAGGAAAACCCGTTTATGATGTGCGGAACGATACCTACAAATGGACCGGAAAAAATCTGAGCCTCACCTTTAAACCCGCCTCCAAAAACGAACTGGAGCTACTCTACACATCGTATGTGGTGCATAAATTGATGAAGGATGACAAAAAAAAGAAAATAGACGACATCGCTGACGATTTCTAAATACGTCTATTTTCCCGTTGAAATACTATTTTGCTTTTTCCATGTAGCGTACACCCACAGGGAAACCCCGAAAACTGCCAGGGCCACGGCCTGCGAATGGGTGATGTAGCCTTCAATAATGTAACCCCGGCTGCTGTCTCCGCGAAAGTACTCCAGCACAAACCGCCCGGTTGCATACAGCATAAGGTATAACAAGAACAACTGCCCGTGAAACTGTTTCTTTGCCCTCAGCCACAACAAAATAATTATAACAAACAGGATGAAGCCGGCCTCCATTAATTGGGTTGGATATAAAGGCGTATTGAGCGGCTTTGCCTGACAGGCCGGATTGGTGAAAGTAACGCTAAAGGATGAACTTGTTGGCAAACCATAGCAACAGCCGGCCATGAAGCAGCCAATCCTGCCAAACATGTGCACCAGGCAGGTAACAACCGCCATAATATCAAGCATCTGGTATACCGGCAATTTATTTCTCCTGAAGTACCACAACATTGTGGGTACAGCAAAGAGAAACGATCCATAAAAAACAAAGCCGCTACCGGTAAAAAGCTGCCTGATGTTATGCGCATAACGAGAGGGATCCTCGAAAAACAAAAATACTTTACCCCCGATAAACGCTGCAGCAAAAATCAGCAGGAAGAGATTATTGGCATGATCGAAGGTAAGGTTCACTTCCTTTTTTCCGCGTTTCACAAGGTAGGCTACCCCCGCAACAACACCTATGGCAATCATAAACCCATAGGTATAGATTTGAAACTTTCCAAAATCAATCAAAACAGGATGCACGACTCGTTACCTTTTGGGCTTTTACATTAGCGGTTTTATAGCGTATAACTAATGCGGTAAATTACATTGGCATGATCGTCTGAAACTAGCATCGACCCGTCATTCAACACCAGCACATCGACAGGGCGGCCCCATACTTTCTGCGTAGCATCGTCCATCCAGCCATCGGCAAAGGTTTCATAGCTAACTGCTTTCGAATTATTTTGAATTTTTACCAGGCTTATCCTGTATCCGATTTTCTTTGAACGGTTCCATGATCCGTGCTCCGCAATAAACAGTTGATTTTTGTATTGAACCGGAAACTGACTACCCGTATAAAACTTTAAACCGAGGGGCGCAGTGTGCGGCCCGAGATTTTGTGCGGGGGGATCAAATGCGCTGCAAGGCTTTTTGTTCCCGAATTCCGGATCTTTGATGGTACCCCCATGGCAATAGGGGTAACCGAAGTTCATACCCGCCCGGGGAGCATAATTTAATTCACAGGGTGGCAGGTCATCCCCCATCATATCGCGGCCGTTGTCGGTAAACCACATCTCCCTGGTTTCAGGATGCCAGGTAAAACCCACCGTGTTACGCACACCATGCGCAAAGATTTCACGGCCGCTGCCATCGGCATTGATGCGGGTTATGGTTGCAAAGATTTCATCCGATTCGCAGATGTTGCATGGTGCGCCAACGGGCACATAGAGCTTACCATCAGGCCCAAAGGCAATATATTTCCATCCATGATGGGTTTTATCCGGATAGCTGTTGTTTACCACCACCGGCTCGGGAGGATTACCTAAGCGGGCTTCAATACCCGGATATTTCAGTATTCGGTTTACTTCAGCAACATACAGATCACCATCTTTAAAGGCTACCCCGTTGGGCATATTCTTCCCCGAGGCAATAACCCACTTCTTGTCGGCTTTAAAATCACCGTCAAGGTCTTTAACCGCATATACCTTATCGCCATTTCGGTTCCCCACAAACAGCGTTCCTGCCGGGCTCATCACCATCGAGCGGGCATTATCCACCTCAGCATACACCTCAATCCTGAAGCCAGCCGGCATCTTTATCCTATCCAAAGGCAACTCCTTTGAGGCATCGGTAAGTGCCGGCATACCGGCATCCTCTATTCCCGGCAGAACCGCGGATTCTGTCTCTTTAGGTTTATTGTTGCATTGCAGAAGACAGCACCACAATAAAACAGGGGTAATTATTCGCTTTGCGGTTTTCATTTCCATGAGTTTTGAGCGAAAGTAATGGATTTGTGCGCTACCTGAAACTGAAATTATCCGACACATGCCCCGTTACAGTTCAAGTTTTATCTTTGCGGCCATGATTTCAGTTACCAACCTTTCGTATTTCATTGGCGGCCGCGCTTTGTATGAGGATGCCGATATGTTTGTCCGCCCTAACGATAAAATCGGGTTGATTGGCTTGAATGGCCGGGGCAAATCCACGTTGCTTAAACTGATAAACGGTGATCTGCGTCCGGACAGCGGCACCATCAGCAAGAGCAATGACTGTACCATCGGCTTTCTGAACCAGGACCTTCTCTCCTATCAGACCGAGGATACCATTTTAACTGTGGCCATGGAGGCCTTTAAAGAGGTGGTTGATATGGAGCGGCAGATTGAAGCGATCATCCATAAACTCGAAACAGAATACAGCGATGCGCTGGTAGAAAAGCTGGCGAAGGTTCAGGAAAAGTACGATCACCTCGGTGGGTATTCACTCCAATCAAAAGCCGAAGAAGTTCTCGAAGGAATTGGGTTTGCAACAAAGGATCTTCACCGACCCCTCAAGGAATTTTCAGGAGGATGGCGCATGCGCGTGATGCTGGCAAAACTGCTGCTCGAAAAGCCGTCATTGCTTATGCTGGATGAACCCACTAACCACCTCGACCTGCCTTCCATTGAATGGGTGGAAGACTACCTGCGTAATTACGAAGGAGCCGTAATTATCGTATCGCACGACAGAAGATTTCTTGATAACGTAATCAGCAAAACCGTTGAAGTAACCCGTCAGCAATTGATTACCTACGAAGGGAATTACAGTTTTTACCTGAAAGAAAAAGAATTGCGTGAGGAGATCCAGCAAAATGCATTTGAAAACCAGCAGGCGAAGATCAGGCAGGCCGAGCGGTTTATAGAACGCTTTAAAGCCAAGGCCAGTAAAGCACGTCAGGTTAAGTCGAAAGAGAAGGCTATTGCCCGAATGGACCTGGTTGAAGAAGTAGAAAGCGATGTGGCGGCCGTAAACTTCCGGTTCACCTTTAATCAGCAGCCGGGACGGTTTATCGTAACGCTAAACAACATATCCAAATCGTACAATGAACTGGAGATTTTAAAAAACACTTCGGCCACCATCGAACGGGGGGATAAAATAGCGCTTATTGGTGCCAATGGAAAAGGAAAATCAACCCTGTTGAGAATACTGGCAGGCACTGAACCCATTGTTGGTGAACGCATAATTGGATACAATGTCATTCAGGGATTTTTTGCACAACATCAACTCGAGGCTTTGCATGTTGAAAATGAAGTATTAGAGGAACTGAAACAGGCCGGGTCCGGAAAACCAGAACAGCAACTGCGAAATGTGCTGGGCTGTTTCTTGTTTTCAGATGAAGATCAGTTTAAGAAAATCAAAGTTCTTTCCGGTGGCGAAAAGTCGCGTGTGGCGCTGGCTAAAACATTGATTTCTGAAGCAAACTTTCTGTTGCTGGACGAGCCTACCAACCACCTCGACTTTATCTCCGAAAACATCTTAATACAGGCTCTGCAGCAATACAAAGGCAGTTTTGTGGTAGTGTCACACAACCGGCATTTCATCAGCCAGGTTGCCAATAAAATCTGGTACATTGAAGACCACCAGATTAAGGAATACCCCGGAACTTACGAAGAATACGATTACTGGAGGAAGAAGCAGGAAGCTGATGCAAAGCAGGGCATCGTACACAAGCAACCTGAAAAAAATAAGAAACCCGTTACGCTTTCAAATGACAGCAGTAATAAGATCAAGAGTTTAACCCGGGAACTCTCGCAAGTAGAGGCTCAAATCGAATCCCTAAACCAACGCAAATCCGGGCTGGAGGAAGAACTTACCAAGCCCGAAGTTTACGGTAATCACGAGCGGTTAAACCGGGTGCAGCAGGAATTTGAACGTACCGTAAATGAACTGCGCCAACTCGATGGCACCTGGGGAAATCTGGTTGAAGAACTGAACTCCGTTAAAGAGAAGGGTAATTCTGCTGATATCCTGCCGGGCAAGGTCAGTTAAAAACGTACCGGAAGCGCAGGGCAACATCGTAAGTAACGGGTGTTATCTCACGGCTGATGGCTGGCTTATAAAAAGAGTGAAATGCGTACCGGATTCCCGGGTTGATGGCAATGCGGTACCGGCCTGCAAATTTGTAACTTACTTCCGTACCTACAATCCCGCTAAAGTTCACCAAACGGTAGGGAGAGTCTCCTCCTGCCTTTTGCGTAACCGTTGCTACATTACCATTATCTGGTGTAAGGGTATTCTGCAAAAAGAAATCGGTAGCTACCCCGCCATTAAGCTGTATGGCAAAATCACGGTTAAGCAAGAGATAACCCGCCTGCACCGGCAACGAAATATATTGCATGTCGCTGCTCACCCCATAAGGGCTGGTGGCAACCACGTTGGTCTGCGTGTCGATATAGTCATCAAGCGAAGCCACGGCAGTTGATGCCTCCATGGAAAAGGAACTCGAAGTATATGAAGCACTGTGGTGGAGATAGCTTACACCACCTTGCAATACAAACCGGTTACTTAGCTGCCCACCGATTGCTGCGCCAACTGAATAACTCAATCCTGCCGTTGAATTACCGGTGGCATTGAAACCCGAAGCCCTAGCTGACGAGCCGGCATTTGGATTAAACGTTCCGGCACCAAATCCAACGGAAGTCCAAAGACGTTCATCCTTCTTGTTCTTTTTCTCTTCGTTGCGGTAGGCCTTTTCTTCATCGGCCAATTTTGCCAGTAATACCATGCCCGGATCAGCAACCGGCTCAAAGGATTTCAATTCAGGATTTTTAAAAGAGTACAGTACAGGAACTTGTCGTGTTGGAACCCGGGGAGTGCGCACGGTTTTGTCAGCAACGATATTATCAGACTCCTCATCAAACGTTGCTCCTGCCGGCATTTTCATCGCGGCTTGGCCAGCCAACTTCCTGGGAGGCTGGTTTTCCTTAGGTTGTTGTTGCGCATAATCACCCGGCACACCCTTAATTACATCACGGGTACTGCCGGTTTGCCGGTCAGAAGAAATGTTTTCATCATTAGCCTTTGCGTGTGTCGTTATAACGTTGCGAGGACTGGTATCGGAAAGAAAATACAATGCACCTACCCCTAATGCGAACGAAACTGAGGCCGCAGCAAGCCATCGGTATACCAAGGCTTCCCTGCGCACCTTTGTTCCCGAGGCTTTTTCAAGATCAAGCTCAATGGCCGTCCACACGGTTTCCGATGGAGAAACTTCTGCGTCCTCAAAAGCGGATTTCAGTTCATCTTCAAACCTGCGCTTCGTCATATGATCTATTGTGTCCTTCGTTGTTTATTTTCTCAATTAAGAGTGCTCTTGCGCGGGCATACTGGCTCTTTGATGTGCCTTCGGATATGCCCAGCATCTCAGCAATCTCCTTGTGGCTGTACCCTTCCATAGCAAACAGGTTAAACACCGCCTGGCATCCCTGGGGTAATGACTGAATCATTTCCAGAAGTTGGGAGAACTGCAGGCCCGACAAACTCATTTCTTGCTGTGGAAAATCCATTTCCTGAACATCCACCATAGGATAGAGGTAAAGCTTTTTACGATGGTGGTTGAGGGCCGTGTTCACCATAATCCTTGTCATCCACGTTTCAAGTTTAGCATCATGCCTAAAACCCTTTAACCCCTGAAACACCCGCACGAAACCCTCTTGAAGTATGTCTTCCGCTTCCAAGGTGGATTTGGAATACCGAAGGCAAACCACCATCATTTTCCTGCAATAACGGTCGTACAAAGCCTTCTGACAGGCTCTATCCCCGTTGAGACACCCCTCAACAAGTTCGCTTTCATTCAGCATCCGGATTGTACGGCCGTTTTGCATAATTTGACACCGGGCAAAGATGAAACGTTGGAATCTCTTCAAAGATTAAAAGATAAAAAGCACTGAAAATTGTTTAAGGCAGCTATTTTTATACGATGCGCCATTTTCTGTTAATCCTGATAACAGCCTGCACCGCTCCGCACTATGCAGGCTACGATTCGGGCACCGGCAAAGTGCTCGAACTTTCCGATAAAGCGTACGAACCTGAAATAAAAACCGTAAGACTCTTTAGTTTACAGGGTTTTTCTCCCAGACCCGACCTTAATCCGGCCGTTACACGAATGGGCACCTGGAGCCTTGTCCTTGAATTTGATGACCTTAGAAATCAACGGGATAATTACTACCTCCGGATTATGCATTGCAATCATAATTGGACAAAGTCAGCCTTGCTTGACCTGGACTTTATGCCGGAGTACAATGAATTTCCAATTAATGATTTTGAATTTTCGCTTGATACACAGATACCATATGTGCATTACACGGTGGGCCTGCCACCTGTAAAACTGCCGGGTAACTACGTAGCGGTGGTATACCGCGGATCAGACCGGAATGATGTAATCTTAACCAGACGGTTTATGGTATTCGATCCGCAGTTCACTTTCCTGCGCGAAGGCAGCCTGATCGGTCCCGGTTCAGTGGCTGAACGAAACCAGCAAATCAATTTTAAAATCAACTACAAAAGCGTGAACGTTATTAACCCGTTAGAAACGGTGAACGTTACAGTTCGCCAGAATCAACGGTGGGATAACCTCTCGGAAAATGTAAAACCGAGTTTTCTTCGCGAAAACAAGAATGAACTTGAATACCGATTCTTCAGCGATGAACGCATGTTCAAAGGCGGCAACGAATTCAGGTTCTTTGACCTGCGATCACTCATCTACCCGGGTCGAAATATTGGGTATGTCGATCGGAAATCCATCCCTCCCAAGGTGTATATCGCACCCGATAAGAGTCGTGAGGGAGAGGCCTACTCGATGTATGCCGATTACAACGGGAATTACATTCTTGATAACCTCGACTTCCGTATAAAAAATTCGGCCAATTATGCTGATGTACAGTTTACGCTGCTCGCAGAAAACCCGGTTGATGGTGAGGTGTACGTGATTGGCGCTTTTACCGACTGGCGTACCGACCAGAGTACCCGTATGCGGTACGACTCCGCCAGCAAAGCCTATCATACAAATGTTTTGCTGCGGCAGGGCTGGTACGACTACCAGTACCTTGTTAAATCAAATAAACTGCCCCCCTACCATTTTGAAGGAAGCCATTACGAAACCGAAAATATGTACGAAATTTTTGTGTACTACCGAGCCTTTCAGCCCAATGCCGACCTACTGCTGGGGTATTTTATCTTAAGGGATGATATGCGTTAAACCGTTACGCATACACCACGTCCTGCCGGGCGTTGCGGTGAGCGGGGTCGTTGTGCGCAACATCAAGCATACCGAATCCTTTGTGGCAGAAATAGCCTAAGCCATGCTCATACACAAACTGCTGCACTTCTTTAGCCGCATATAAGGTAAACGGAAAAGTGTATCCGCGCACTTCAAACTTTACGTCATTATCGTACAACGGGTAGATGCGCGCAAACTTCTTATGGGCTTCCTGGATTCGCTGCATGTAGTCAGCATCTGGCACAATCTGAAACTTGTAAAAAGAGGCCAGTTGCTCAGGTGAGAACTGTCCGGTTTCTTCCATTCTCTTTATAGTCGCCTCATACAGCAGGTCTGAAAACTCATCGCTTTCGGGGTTGATGAATTTCTTGCTTTGCTCATCATTGAACCCGGCCTGCAACGGAACAATAGGTGAGATACAAAGAAACTTCGACTCATCACCAATATTTACCGGAGGTTCATCTTCCACTGTGTCAGGAACTAAATGAAGGCTGCCTATCATAATATCCTTTTGTCCGAATACCTGAGAGAGAAAATAGTTACGGAAGGCTTGATCGGGGCAGGAAAAAACCAGGGTTACCTTGGCCGAATAAAAATGAAGCCCCTTGCGGCTAATCTTGGTTTGCCCTTTAAGCCCTGAAAAATTGTAAAGAGTAAACCGCTGAAACGATTTATCTGGCCCAAAAATCAGCAAACCTTTAATGAATTGCGCAAGCAGGTACTGATGATGAAAGGGTACGTATGCCCCGCGGTTTTTAAGCGAAAAAATAATCCTGGTCCTCACGCCTTAAAAAATTAAAAAGGGGTTAAAAAATACTTCAACAATAAACCCCGCTTAATACTGATAATGAGCGGATTATAAAATTACTAAAAAATTAACAGGGCCGGAAAGCCATGTAAGAAATTTTACACATTAAACCGAAAATGCATGATATCCCCGTCCTGCACCACATATTCCTTACCCTCTATGGCCATTTTACCTGCTTCGCGACATCCCTGCTCGGTCTTATATTTTTGATAATCAGGTAGTTTAATTACTTCTGCTTTAATAAATCCTTTCTCAAAATCGGTATGGATAACCCCTGCCGCCTGTGGCGCCTTCCAGCCCCTTTGAATAGTCCAGGCGCGTACTTCTTTTTCTCCAGCCGTAAAATAGGTGATCAGATCCAGCAGGTGGTACGATGCCCGTATAAGCCGGGTTAACCCCGATTCTTCCAGCCCGTATTCCTTCAAAAAAGCCTGGCGATCGGATTCATTATCCAGTTCGGCAATTTGGGCTTCTATCGCAGCACAGATAACAACCACCTCGGCATGCTCATCCTTTACCCGTTCTTTGAGCCGTTCTACATAAACGTTACCCGTGAGAACAGAATGCTCATCAACATTTGCTGCATAAATTACCGGCTTGGCAGTAAGCAGTTGCAGATCTGCAATTGCCGACCGGTCTTCCTCGCTTACACTAACCGACCGGGCATTTTTACCGGCCAGCAGGGATTCTCTGTATAGCTGCAGGGTACTCCACTCCTTCTTTGCTTTTGCATCGCCACTTTTGGCGATTTTTTCGACCCGGCTTATCTTCTTCTCCACCGTCTCAAGGTCCTTAAGCTGTAATTCGGTGTCGATGATTTCTTTATCAGCAACCGGATCAACCCGCCCGTCAACATGCACAATATTGTCATTATCAAAACACCGTACCACATGAACAATGGCATTGACCTCGCGGATGTTTGCCAGAAACTGGTTACCCAGCCCCTCGCCTTTGCTTGCGCCCTTAACAAGGCCTGCAATATCAACAAACTCAATAGTTGTGGGTATAACGCGTTGGGGCTTTACAAGGTCTTCAAGGATTTTAAGGCGCTGATCCGGAACACTTATAATGCCCACGTTGGGCTCAATGGTGCAAAATGGAAAATTTGCCGCCTCGGCTTTGTTGTTTGAGAGTGCATTAAAAAGTGTCGACTTCCCAACGTTGGGCAAACCAACAATACCACATTGCAATGCCATACCTGTTTGCTGATTTTTTTAAGGGCGCAAAGATAACCGAAAGCAGTATGCAACAAAAAATCCCGGAGCGTTTCCGGGATGTAGGCATTCCGTTAATAACCGATATAAGCTAGTCCCACTTCAACTCCCCGCTGTCGGAAGCTGATTTTGGTGATTCGGTAATAACTTCCTCGTGGTGAACCTGATCGAACTGACTGAAGTCAACACCTGGCATCAATTCGTTTTTAACATGGTTTACCGTATTGGTCAAGGCTTCCATAAATTTGTTAAAATCTTCCTTATAAAGGAAAATTTTGTGCTTTTCGTACGTAAAACCATCTTCTTTAAAACGCTTTTTACTTTCGGTAATCGTCAGGTAAAAATCATTTGAACGGGTGGATTTTACATCGAAAAAATAGGTGCGCTTGCCAGCCTTTACTTTGGTAGAGAAAATCTCATCTCTTCCATTTCCATTAGACTTTTGCTCTTCCACAATCCTTCTGGTTTAGGGTTAGGTTTAGGTAATGCTCGTGTTAAGATAGTATTTTG
>JBKBOE010000027.1:0-33738 GCA_046294915.1 Cyclobacteriaceae bacterium
GATGGGGGATTACCGTCTTGAAGTGGAACAGGACGATGTGCTCGAAGAAGTGCTTAATAAGCTGATTGATGAACTCGGAACAAACAAACAGCTAACCGCTTGGATTGTTGACTTTGCCCGCGAGAGCCTTGAGAACGATCAGGTATGGGACATCCGCCAGAACCTGAAGGAGTTTGCGAAAGAAATTTTCAAAGAAGATTTTAAGCGCATTGAAGATGACGTGAGAATGGCTACCGCCACCCCTCAGTTCTTTTTGAATCTTCGCAAGGAATTGCAAAACAAGCGGTACCAGTTTGTAAACTTTGTGAGGGCCAAGGCAAGTGAAGGGCTGGATGTTATGCTGAGAGCCGGGCTTGATGTTGATGATTTTAAATGGGGGCGTAGCGGCTCCGCATTCACCTGGTTTAAAAGAATTTCGTCTATAAACCTGGTTAAAGATTTTGAGCAGGCAGGCAAGCGGGCAGTAAACGACTTTAACCATCCTAAAAACTGGCCCGGTAAAAACCTGGCGAAACAAGCCCTCATCCTGAAACTTGCTGAGCAGCAACTTATACCCCTGATGCAGGAAATTCTTGCTTATCGCGAGCTCAACTACAAGGCTGGCCGCTCTGCCGAGGTGGTGCTGGATAATTTCTATGCCTTCGGCCTGATTGCCGACATCACCCGAAAGTTGAAGGAATACAAGGACCAGAACAATGTAATGTTGCTGGCCGATGCCCCTAAATTCCTAAATAAGGTCATCAACAACAGCGATACGCCTTTCATTTATGAGAAAACAGGGTCTTTCTACAGGAACTACCTCATTGATGAATTCCAGGATACTTCTGAATTGCAGTGGAGTAATTTTTACCCGCTTATCTCCAACAGTTTAGACCAGGGATACCCCAGTATGGTGGTAGGCGATGTGAAACAGGCCATCTACCGATGGCGTGGAGGTAACCTCAGGCTGCTGCAACAACAAATTGAAGAACAGATTGGCAGGGAACAAGTGCATGTTGAACGCCTTCAAAGCAATTTCCGGAGCGCACCGGTATTGGTTCAATTTTTTAATACCCTTTTTGAAACGGCTTCGCAACTGGCTTCGGCTGATGTGGAGGCACCCATCACTACAGAAGTTTATCACGACTCAATCCAAAACCCATCAAAGAAGGAAGAAGGTTTTATTGAGATCCAATTCATAGCGGATGAACCCGGCAGAAAATGGAAGGAGGCAGCGCTGAATAAGGTATGTGCCGACCTTGAACGGTTGCAGCAGAAAGGCGTACAGATGAAAGATATTGCCATATTGGTTCGCAGAAATGATGAGGGGCAGCAGCTTGTGGCACATGTGCTGCAGTACAAAAATTCTGCTGCGGCTAAACCCGGCTTTAACTATAACCTGATCTCCAACGAATCGCTTCGCATTGACCGGGCGGCATCGGTAAACCTGCTGCTGGCTGCGTTAGGGTATCTTCAAAACCCTGACGATGCCATTGCCCGGGCGCAACTGGCCTTTGAGTTTAACCGGATAAGCAAAACAAACAAGCCGCTTACCGAAGTACTCGCGGTTTCCCGTCAGGCTGTTTTTGAGAGTTACCTTCCCGATGCCTTTATCAGCGAAAAGAAAGCATTGCGAAAGCTTTCATTATTTGAACTCACCGAAGCACTAATCCGGATTTTTAAATTAAATGAACTCACCGGTGAATTGGTCTTTCTCCAGGCTTTCCAGGATATTGTGCTGAACTTTTCAGCACGCGAGCGTAACGACATCCTGGAGTTTCTTACCTGGTGGGAGGAAAACCGGCATACCGATAAAGCATCGTTAAAATCCTCGGGCGATATTGATGCAGCACAGATTTTCACCATCCACAAAGCAAAGGGCCTGCAATTCCGGTATGTGCTTGTTCCATTCTGCTCGTGGGAACTGGATCATTCTAAATTCAAACCACCTACATTGTGGGTCAGGTGCGAGGAAGATGTATATAAAAATGCAGGCTACATTCCTGTACGTTATTCCGGTGCCTTGAAAGACACCTATTTCAGCACCCGGTATCAGGAAGAGCGGGCAAGCAGTTACCTGGATAACCTGAATCTGCTCTATGTGGCTTTTACCCGTGCAGAAAACGGACTGTTGGTTACCGCACCCGATCCGGAGAAATTTAAAAATACGGTAAGCGCATTATTGCATCGGAGCATCCGGGCAAATGAACAGTTGATAAAAGATTGGGATGAAACCAACCGGAAGTGGAGGCAGGGAGAACTTAACGATCATACCACGGCAAAGCCCTCTGATACCTCAGCGGTAATTCCTCTTCGCTATTACCCGGTTTCAAACTGGCGCGATAAGCTGGTAGTACGGCACAGGGGCACACTGTTCTTTCAAAAGGAAGGTAATGATGCCCTTCAGAAAATTGAATACGGTATTTATTTGCACCACATCCTTTCGAGGATTCGCTACCGCGATGAACTGGAAGCAGGCCTGGCAAACCTGGTGGAATCGGGTTTGATTACCCAAAAGGAAGTTGAACCGGTGCGAAGTGAACTTCATAAACTATTGGATAACAGCCTGGTGGCCTCCTGGTTTGATCGTCAGTGGGAAGTACAAACCGAAGTCCCCATCCTTATCCCCAATGAATCCGGCAATCGGGTGGACCGGCTGATGACCCGTGGAGACAGGGCTGTGGTGGTAGATTTTAAAACCGGTATCCCCGCAAAGGACGATCAGCGGCAAGTGTTGAAATACATGGATCTTTTGCGGCAGATGAATTTTACCGATGTAGAAGGCTACCTGTTTTATACCGGCACCAATGACGTAGTGGAAGTAAAAACCGGCAAAGCAAAGTCAAAAAGAAAAAAAGACGACAACCAGCTGGAGTTGGGATTAGCATGACATCGTTTTTGCACGATATCGCCAAAGAATTACTGGAAAGTAAAAAACCGCTTAACCGGTATACCCTTGTGTTTCCTAACCGCAGGGCGATACTCTATTTCAGAAAGCATCTTTCTTCGCTTATACCAAAACCGGTGTTCAGCCCGGTAATGCTTACCATCGAAGAATTTATTTCCGGATTTTCAACCTTGAAAATACCCGACCGCCTTGAACTGGTATATCGCCTGTATGCTGCCTATTGCAAGGTGGTGAAAACCGAGGAATCTTTTGATCGGTTCTACTTTTGGGGCGAAATGCTGCTTCGCGATTTTGATGAGATCGATAAATACCTGGTTAATGCAGAACATTTATTCAAGGATCTCACTAACCTGAAAGAACTGGATGCCCGCTTCGACTACCTCACACCCGAACACAAAGAGTACCTTTCTAATTTCTGGGGAAACCTGAAAACGGGTGCCTCGGAAAACAAACAAAAATTCCTTGAAGTATGGCGGTGCCTGGGTTTGGTCTACACCACATTCCGCAGCCATTTACTTGAAACCGGACTTGCCTATGAAGGTATGCTGCACCGCCAGGTTGCCGAAAACCCTATCCCTCTGCCTGTAGGAAAGGAAAAACCGGAGGTCATCTTCATCGGGTTTAATGCCCTTACACGGGCAGAAGAAAAAATCATAGCACACGTTGTTGAACATGAGGGCGGTAAAGTTTACTGGGATGTTGACGAGTATTATCTCAACACCGAGTGGCAAGAGGCCGGTGCTTTCTTCAGAAAATACAAGAATGATCCTGTTTTTGGGAAAACGTTTACTGCCGATGTGCCAGCCAACTTCAGGAATACCAAATCGGTTAACGTGTTTGGAGCCGCTCAACCCATTGGGCAGGCCAAATTATTGGGCCAACTATTGGAAGCGCATCTGCAAAGTGGCATGAACCCGGAAGAAACCGTTGTGGTTTTGCCCGATGAGAAGTTGCTGTTACCCGTTCTACACTCAGTGGCAGGATATGTGGCGAAGCTAAACGTAACAATGGGCTTTCCCCTGGGCAGCACGCCTTTATTTAACCTGATTGAATGGCTCCTCGACATGCAAATTGTGCGCAGGAAGGATCATTTCAATCACCGCCCCGTTCTGGCTTTACTCGGCCATCCTTACAGCATAGCTGCCGATCAGGCCGCTGCGCATACCAAGCGCAAGGAAATACTTTGGCATAATTGGGTATATATTCCAAAAAGTTTCCTGGCTACCTCCAACGACTTGCACCGGCTGATGTTTGTGGAGGCTGACGGGAATTCAATAACCACCTATCTGAAGAATATCCTTTTATGCATTGGTTCTATGCGGGAGATCGGAAATATAGATAAGGAGTATGCATATTATTTTCTGAAGGTGATTAATCGCATGGAGGAGGTGCTGGGATCGGAGTATGAGTCGCTCCAGGCCTTTCTCAAGCTATTCCGGCAACTGGTTCGATTCCAGAAAATACCGTTTAGCGGAGAACCCCTTCAGGGCATGCAGATAATGGGGATGCTCGAAACGCGGAACCTTGATTTCAAGAACGTGTTTATCCTTTCCCTTAATGAAGGCTCGCTTCCTGCATACGAAACCAAGGGCTCATACCTGCCGTACTCGGTGCGCAAGGCGTATGGTCTCCCCACTGCAGAACATCAGGATGCCATCTATGCCTATCTCTTCTATCGTTCATTGCAACGGGCAGAAAATGTTTTTCTGTTTTACAATACCGAAACCGATGTGCTGGGCCAGGGTGAAATAAGCCGCTTTCTGAGGCAATTGATTTACGAAAGCGGGTTGAACCCGCGGCAATACACGCTAAGCAACACTATCCAGCCTCATGCCATTAAGCCCATTGTAATCCATAAAGACAGCAAGGTGATGGAAGCCATTGCCAGGCTTAACGAGGGTAGTGCCAGGTTCAGAGGCATTGCACCTTCGGCATTGAATACCTACCTGGAATGCCGCCTGCAGTTTTATTTTAAGTACATCCTGAAAATCAGAGAGGCCGATGAAATAGAGGAGGACCTTGATGCCCGGATTTTAGGTAACCTGCTGCACGAAATCATGGAAAGGTTTTATAAACAACTGGCCGAAAGGAAGCGAAGTAAACTGGTAGAACCGGAAGATTTTGACCAGTCCGTAAAGCAGTTGGATAAACTGCTGGATGAAGCCTTCATTAAGCTTTACCACCTTAATCCGGATAAGCCGGTTGATTATGACGGCCAGCGTATGATTGTGCGCGAAGTGGTGACGCGGTTTGCGCAGCGCATCATCGAAGAAGACAGGAAGCATGCACCTTTTATCCTGGAGGGTACCGAACTGGAGGGCCTTGTATATACGT
Source organism: Cyclobacteriaceae bacterium (assembly GCA_046294915.1). Classification (GTDB taxonomy): domain Bacteria; phylum Bacteroidota; class Bacteroidia; order Cytophagales; family Cyclobacteriaceae; genus UBA2336. Next base: position 5,222 of record JBKBOE010000027.1, read on the forward strand.
TGCCCATGCAGGTACCTCCCGGAAGGGCTGTGCTGGGAGGAAAAATAGACCGGGTTGACCGCAAGGGTGATTTACTGCGGATTGTTGATTACAAAACCGGCAAGGATGAAGTGAAGTTCAGCAGTATTGAATCTTTATTCATCAGAGATGAGAACCGGAATAAAGCAGCCTTTCAAATTCTTTTGTACACCTTAATCTACACCAAAAGTATTGGCCAGGGTACCGAAAAAGTGGTTCCCGGATTGTTCGGACGAATTAACCTGTTTGACGATGCATTCACATTTGGGTTGGTAATGAACGAGGAATCTATTGCCGATGCAATTCCGTTGCTACCTGAATTTGAGGCTCGTCTAAAAATTGTACTGGAAGAATTATTTGGTGAGGATCAGCCCTTCGATCAAACAAACGAAATCAAAACATGCCGGAACTGTCCGTATAAGCAGATTTGTTACCGGTGAGCCCGGGTATCCAGAAAAACAATATGCCACAAACCCCGCAAGTCGCCCGTTTTATAACCGGTAGCCTTGTCTGCCGGGTATTTTTCCTGAATAGCAGCCTGAGTTTCCGGCTTTATGTCTGTGGTTGACCCATGGCAGTTCAGGCACATGCCCTGCATTAGAATGGGTTTGATATAGTGCACTTCACCGTCTTTCCTCACGATTGTTGCCGAGGGGCTGTGGCTCCGATACCATTCTATCATGGCGCTTTCAAGGCTGTCGGGTTGGTTGTTGGGATTGCGGAATCGGTCGCTCGCACGCCTGATCAGTACCTTTTCTTCCTGATAGAGTGTGGTCAGTGTGTTGGCCTTTTCGTTACACAACGAAATGGCATAAACAAACCCGTGCTCTCCGATAGCGGAGGTAAGCGTGTTGCGCAGTGTGTCGAAGGTTATGGCTACCAGCTTATCACCACGGGCCATGTAGGTGGAATCAGAATCTCCGATGCGGCTTACAGGCTGCTCGCTTTTCCTGGGCGCACACGCGCTAAGTAAGGCAAAAGTCAGGATAAGGTAGGTAATAATGCTCCTGCTTTGCATTATGCGTTGCGTTTCCCTTCTTTTCTTCACTGCTTTTCCGATGGCGTCAAGTTTTTCCTCCAGTTCCATCAGTTTTTTAATAATAATGATGTGCGTGTGCCGGGCGTCAATCCCCACCACACTTTCTTCACTCCGGATGATCCGATTTTTGCGTAGCCGGGGTTATCCTTTCCGATCAGTCGTTTCTTCAGTTTCACCGGCTTTCTTTTTGGATTCAAACGTATTTAACAAAAGCCCACCCATCAGTGCGCCATACAGTGTGCTGTTTACCGGTGAGGAGGTAATGGCGCAACTGCCGCTGTTGCAGCCGATGTAAAACCAGTACAAATAACCGGCAACTGCGCCAAGCGCAATTCCCATGGCCCATTTCAGAAGGGTAGTTTTCATGCTGTGTATTCAATTACGTGCTAATTTACGCACTTGACATGAAAGGGCTGGTGACCGGAGTCACGGAGAGGTTATTCATTCCGCAAACTGTTAACCGGATTATTGGCAGCCGCCCGTAATGCTTGCGTACTTACAATGAGTAAGGCAACAATCAGAGCAGAAAGTCCGGCCGTAGGATATACCCACCAGGGTATGGTAATGCGGTAAGGGTATTCTTCGAGGAAACCGGTTAAGAACCAGCCTGCCAGGGGAGCAAAAAGTACAAAGGAAAAAATAACCAATCGGGTAAAGTCTTTAGAGATCATGACCACCAATCCGGTTACGGATGCTCCAAGTATTTTGCGGATGCTTACTTCTTTTGAGCGTTGTTCAGCCGTGAAAGCGGCCAGGCCAAACAGCCCAAGCGCAGTGATGATCAGCGCCAATGCAGCAAATACCTTTGCCAGGTTGCCAACCAGGTTAATGGAAGAGAATTTTTTATCAAACTCTACATCGGCAAAACGATAGGCAAAAGGATAAGAGGGGTTTAAGCGTTTAAATACATCTTCCACTTTGCTGATGGCTGCGGGTAAATCCGGAGTTTTTTCCAGCCGCAGGGTGATGGTGCTGGTCCAATCGGGTTGAAAGACAATAACCATAGGTGCTACCGGTTCATACGGTGAACCCATAATGGTATTTTCTGTTACGCCCACAATGGTAAATTCACCGCCCCAAAAGTTGATTTTTGATCCGATCGGTTGCGTGAGTCCCATTACATCTACAGCGGCCTGGTTAATAATCACACTGGCGCTATCATTATACTCTTTTGAAAAATCCCGGCCTTCCAGCAGGTTTATGCCCATGGTTTTTATGTAGTCGTATTCCGTGGCGATGGTGCTGAAGATAACCCGTGTTCCCGGTTCCATGCCGGGCCACTCTACTATATTGTTGGAAAAGATGGATGTTACCGGGCTATTGGATTTGGTTACCTGCTTAACAGCACCTGTTGCGATCAATTCATTTTTAATGGTTTGATAACTGGTTTCTAATTCATTGTTTGTCCAAACCATCATCAGGTTTTCGCGGTCGTATCCAATCTCCCGGTCTTTTACATGCATGATTTGTTGATAGATAACAATGGTACCGATGATCAGGAAGATGGAGAAGCCAAACTGGAGCGTAACCAAAATTTTGCGCGGTAAGCCTACATGCTTTCCGGTTTGGATTTTTCCCTTCAATACTTTTACCGGTTGGAACGATGACAGGTAAAAGGCCGGGTAGCTGCCGGCAAGTGTTCCTGTTGCCAGGATTAATACTATGGCGCTTGTCCATAAATACGGATTGCTGTAATCAATGAAAAGTTTTTTGTTTACCAGGGTGTTGTACATTGGTAGTGATAACTCCACCAATACAACGGCAACAAAAAATGCAAATGTGGTAATGAGCAGCGACTCACCTAAGAATTGAGCAACCAGTTCTTTTTTTCGTGAGCCAATACTTTTACGAATGCCTACTTCGCGTGCTCTTTTTTCTGAGCGAGCCGTGGCCAGGTTCATAAAATTGATACAGGCAATGAGTAATACAAAAATGGCGATGGCCCCGAAAAGTCTTATGTATTCAATCATGCCGCCTGTGGCTTTTCCATTTTCAAATTTGGAGTAAAGCCTCAGGTCGGTTATCGGGTGAAGAAATACTTCGGGTCGGGTAAGTGTATCCGGAGTGTTTTTCTTTACAATGTCTTTAATAGAGGCCGTAACTTCTTCCTGTGTACTGCCCGGTTCAAGTTCCACATAAAGTTGGAAGGAATTGTTGTCCCACCGTTCACGTGAATTGCGAACCCAGGGTTGTATCGATTCATAAAAGGAGAAGGGAAACAGGTAGTGATAAGTTGAAAAAGTTGTTTGATCGGGAAAATCTTTCATAACCCCCGTTACTTTCAGTTCGTGGTTATTGTCAATTTTTACCAGCTTATTCAACGGATCTTCATTCCCAAATAGCGCCTTGGCTACGCTTTCGGTTAATACAATTGAATTTGGGTCATTCAATGCCGTATTAACATCCCCCTGTAACAGTGGGAAGGTGAACATTTTTAAGAAATCCTCGCTAACGCCCAAGCCAACTTTGGTAATTTTATTTTCGCCAACGGTCAGTAAAAATCCTTCGCCCCAGTTGGTAATTACGGTATGTTTGATTTTTGGGGAATGTTCCGGCAGGGCATCTTTTAACGGATAGGGCAAGGCTATTTGTGAGCCTACCCGTCCGGAAAACGTTTGGTTCATCATTACCTTGTATAAGCTCTCGCGCTTTTCATGGAAGCGATCGAACTGATACTCATCGGCAATCCACAGCATGATCAAAATGCTGCAGGCTATACCAATGGATAACCCGAAGATGTTGATGAACGAATACGTAAGGTTTCGTTGAAGATTTCGTAAGGCGATTTTTAAGTAGTTAAGGAGCATAGTTCTGTTTATTCTTATTCGCTTCGTAATGAATTCACCGGGTTGGTAATGGCTGCCTTTACCGATTCGTAACTAACGGTTAGCAGGGCAATGAGCAGGGCAGGCACACCGGCAGCAAGAAATATCCAGCCGGTAATTTCGGTTTTGTAGGCAAATGCCTCGAGCCAGCGGCTCATGGCATACCAGGCCAGCGGAATGGAAAGGACAAAGGCAATGGCTACCAGTTTAATAAACTCCTTTGACAGCAAGCCCACAATTTGCGATACGCGGGCTCCAAACACTTTGCGGATGCCAATTTCCTTAAACCTGCGCTCGGCCATGTAGGTGGAAAGGCCATAAAGCCCAAGGCAGGAAATAATCATAGCAATGAGGGTAAAGCTGTTAATGATGGCCGACACTTTTTTGTCTTCAGCGTATTGTTTACGAATAGTTTCGTCCAGAAAAGTGTACTCAAACGGGGTATCGTTTACCAACTGCTTCCACAGTTTTTCCATTTGTTCAATAGCCTTGGAGAAGTTGCCGGATTCCACGGTGGCAACCAGAAAACCATAATTGCCGGTTTGTTTTGGCAGGCTAAACATCAACGGGTTAATCTCCTCTTTAAGGGAATTCTGGTGGTAGTCGGCCATTACCCCAATCACTTCAAAGGCATAGTTTTGCCCCTGCCAGTCGAAGAAAATTTTTTCACCTACCATTTCCTCGGGTGATTTGCCGAATCGTTTTGCTGACGTTTCGTTGATGATCACCTTGGTATCGCCATCCATTTCGCGGTTGGCGGTAAAAGTTCTTCCGGCTACCATATGTATGTTCAGCATTTCTATGTAACCGGCATCAACCCGGTTTCTCCGGTTAAGTATGGCGGTATTCATATTTCCTCCCTGCGTATAGAACACCATGTCTGACCACACGGTGCTGCCCGGCAGATAATCGGCTGCCGAAACCTCCGAAACAATTTTATTTCGGAGTAACTCGCTGCGCAGGGTTTCGTAGTGCGTCTTTGCATTTTCAGTACGCAACGGCAGTACAATTTTGGCATTCGGATTAAATCCCAGGTTTTTATTCTGTATGAAGTTGAGTTGCCGGTTTATAATAAGCATGCTACACACCAGACTAATGGCAATGATGAATTGAAAGACAACCAGTCCTTGCCGCAGAAGACCCGAAGCGTTGCCCAGGTTAATTTTTCCTTTAAGTACAACTGCCGGTTGAAAGGAAGAGAGATAAAAGGCCGGGTAACTTCCGGCAAGCAATCCGGTAACAACGGCAATAACCACCAATGAACCCGCGGTGTAAAGCCAGGCTGTGCCGCCCAGTTCAATTTGCTTATTGCTTAATTCGTTGAAGAACGGCAAGGCAGCCTGGGTAATTATTAAACCCAGTGCCATGGAGATGATTACAATAGTGAAGACTTCGCCCATAAGTTGGGTAATTAATGAGCTCCGGTTGGCTCCTATCACTTTTCGAACTCCGATTTCGGTTGCACGCCTGGCTGCTTTGGCGGTGGCCAGGTTCATAAAATTGATGCACGCAATAATCAGGATGAAAGCTGCTATGGAAGCGATTACGTACACATAGGTAATTCGTGGACTTCGACCGATATCGGATTTCAGGTAGATATCCTTTACCGGTTCAAGGCCCAGGGTTTTGGTCATGCCCAGTGCTTTCATGTCTTCGGCTCCGTATTTAACGAGCACATCATTCATTTTTTTTACTACCCGTTCCGGGTTGGCACCATCCACCAGTTTGATGTAGGACGGAACAAAGTTTTGCCCGCCCCATTCGCCCATGGCTTCTTCTGAACGGAGGTATTCGCCCATGCCGGGGCTCATCATAGAAAGAAAGAAGTTGGCTTGCAGGTGACTATGCCTCTGATCGCTGAAAACACCGGTAATTTTATAGAGAGCCGGTTCACCACCCTGACCAACCTTAATCAATTTATTAAGTGCGCTCTCGTTTCCAAACAGTTTACGGGCAAGCGATTCAGCAATGACCAGGGTGTTCACCTCACGCAAGGCAGTTACAGGGTCACCCTCTAAAAAATGATAAGTCAGAATAGCAAATACGGTTGAGTCGGCAAGGAACCCCTTGGTTTCATAAAAGATGTTATCCTCGTACTGCAGCAGGTATTGAGCTACTCCGGGTGGGTTAACAACCCGGGCGGCAGCAGCAATTTCGGGCAATTCATTCTGCAATGTCAGGGCTATGGGTGGTGAAGCGGTGGCCATTTTGCCAATTCCGGGTACTCCCTGAAAAGTGGTGGTGATCCGGTACAGGTTGTTTAGCGATGTTTGATGTTTATCGTATTGGAATTCATCTGCTATGAAGAGCATTAACAGTAAACAGCAGGCTACGCCAATTGAAAGGCCTGAAATGGTAATGAGGGTATAAGTCTTATTGCGCAACAGGTTGCGCAGGGCAATTTTCAGGTAATTGAACAACATAGCAGGTTAGTGTTTGTTGCTTCTTTACCAAATCGGTGCCATTTGTAAAACTGCGTTTTTAACCGTTATCGGAATGTATAAAAAGGCAACTACGACCACTTACGAACGGTGGTGTCCGAAACCGGATAGGCGGATTATTCTTCGCGTTCGCGCTTAATCTTGATTTTGGCAGGCGGACCCACCTGGATAGGCGCTTTTTCAATTTCCAGGTTTGCAGCTTCAATGCCGTAATGTTCTTCGGTGGAGAGGCTGAATTTTTTCAGGATGCGGTATCCCTGGATGATCAGCCTGTCGAAATTGGATATCTCGCTATCGGGCGAAGCCCACGACTGAATAATGATGAATTTGAAATCGGCCGTTTGGCTGTATTTGTGCAGCGCTGGGTAGGGGCTGATCAGATCGATCTCCCCGCTGTCGGCCATTTCATGTACGATTTTGTTGAAGATGAGGTTAATGCGGTGGTCGGCTTTAAAACCGAGTTTGATGCGTACGAAGAAACATTTTTTAGGAATGATGGTGTCAACCGAATACTTACTGGTAAACGGACTGTCAACTGTATCCACATGCAGAAACCAATATACATCGGCACGTTTGGGTCGCTTGCGGAAGATTGAGTAAATGATGTTGGAATCAATATACCGCTTGCTGTCGGCTACAGCAAGAAATACCAGGTTGGTGGCTTCTTTAGGAACGGTTTCATCGGCCTGCAGGTCTTTAATCATTTCCACATAGTGCTTCAGGTCAACGAACTCTGTATGGCGGGTGCGCAGTTTTCGTGCCCGCAGTTGAACAAATAAAATAATGAACAGGATGCCGGCTATTGTAAAGGAGAACCACCCGCCATGCGAAAACTTATCGAGGTTGGAGATGAGGAACATGCCTTCCAATGAAAAGAATATCAGCCCCAGTCCAACCGATCGTAAGGTGGATTTTTTTGATAAGGAAAAGTAGTACACCAAAAGCGAACTCGTCATCAACATATCAATAGTAATGGCCAGGCCGTAGGCGCCTTCCATTGCCGATGATTCCCGGAAAATCAGCACCACCAGTATGCAGCCGAGCATAAGTATCCAGTTAATGGAGGGGATGTAGATCTGGCCCATGAGTTTACTGGGATACCGAACGCGGGTCATCGGCCACAGCTTTAATTTCATGGCTTCATTAACCAATGTAAAGGTTCCTGAAATGAGTGCCTGGCTGGCAATGATGGCTGCTAATGTTGCTATGATGATACCCAGCGGTAAAAACCATTCGGGCATAATGGCGTAAAAGGGTATCTGGCCGTCAAGAGTTGCACCTTCCCGGCTCAGCAGCCACGCAGCCTGCCCGAAGTAGTTTAAGAGCAACGTGGTTTTAACAAATCCCCAACCCACCCGGATGTTACCCTTGCCCACATGACCTAAATCCGAATATAATGCTTCGGCTCCGGTGGTACACAGAAATACAGCACCCAATATCCAGAAGCCACCGGGGTATTTTGTAAGCAGGTTTACAGCATACCAGGGATTAATCGCTTCAAGCACCCCGGGGTTCTCAATGAGTTGAAAGGTCCCGAGTGTACCAATGGTTGTGAACCAAACAAACATAATAGGGCCAAAAGTGGATCCTACTACACCGGTGCCGAATTGCTGAAACACGAAAAGACCAATGAGGATGGTAATTACAATCTGTACGGTGGGTATATCCGGATTGTAAATCCGCAAGCCTTCAACAGCCGATGACACACTGATGGCCGGTGTGATAAACCCGTCTGATATCAGCGTGGCGCACCCGATGATGGCCGGGTAAACCACCCAACTGGCTTTGTAACGTCTTACCAAAGCATACAAGGCAAAAATTCCACCTTCGCCTTTGTTATCGGCATTAAGCGCCAGGTAAATGTATTTGATGGTGGTGATCAGCGTGAGCGTCCAGAATACGCACGATAATCCGCCATAGATCAGTTCTTTGGTAATGATGTGTTCGCCAACAATGGCTTTAAATACATAGAGAGGCGAAGTTCCAATGTCGCCATAAATGATGCCGAGTGAAATTAAAACCCCTGCCGATGAAAGGGGTATACTGTACTTGCCGCTTGTTTCCGAGGCAGTCATGAATGGTTAAAGGTAAAAAAGCCGGTCATTTTTAACTAACACCTTCTGTATTCCGACTGATGATCAGTCGGTTACTTTTATCGTACGAGAAATAACTCCACAACCACGAGAACAAAACAAACACCTTGTTTTTGAAGCCGATGATGTACAGCAAGTGAACGAACATCCAAACATACCACGCAAAGAACCCCTGAAACCGGAACCTTCGCAGGTCAACCACGGCCCTGTTTCTTCCAATGGTGGCCATGGTACCTTTGTCGAAGTACCGGAATGGCTGCATGGACTTTTTGCGCATGAGGCGCTTCAGGTTTTTGGCCAGCAACCTGCCTTGCTGAATTGCGGGCGGGGCCATCATGGGGTGGCCGGCAGGGTAGGCCTCATCGCCTTCCATAAGGGCGGCATCGCCAACGGCAAAAATATTTTCATAACCCACCACTTTATTAAACGCATCAACGCGTATTCTTCCTCCGCGCGCAATGCACTCCGGCTTTAAGCCCTCAATCGGGTTGGCCTTAACGCCAGCGGCCCAAACCAGTGTACGGCTGATTAATTTCTCACCGGTATTAAACAACACTTCGTAGCCGTCATACGACTTTACTGTGCAATTCAGGTGAACTTTAACACCCATCTGCTGCAGGTAGTCCAGCGCTTTCTCCGAAGCTTGTGCTGACATGCCATTGAGCAAGCGAGGGCCGGCTTCCACCAGATGGATGTCCATATGGCTCAGTTCCAGTTCGGGGTAATCTTTAGGAAACACATGCCGCTTTAGTTCTGAGAGCGCACCGGCCAGTTCCACACCGGTGGGTCCGCCACCCACAATCACAAAGTCCATCAGGCTGTTCATCATCTCGGGGTCGTCTGTTAGTAAAGCCGTTTCGAAATTCCGGATGATGGTGTTGCGCAGTTTAATGGAGTCAACAATGGTTTTCATGGGTATGGCATGCCGTTCCACATCGGCCATGCCGTAGTAGTTGGTGGTAGCACCATGGGCGATAACCAGGTAATCGTACTTAACACCGCCAATGGATGTTTCAATATAGTTTTCTTCGGGTTTAATGCCGATGACTTCACCCATCCTGAAAAAGAAGTCGGTTTGTTTGGCAAAACGCTTACGGAACGGGAAAACAATAGAACTCGTTTCAAGGCCTGAAGTAGCAACCTGGTAGAGTAAAGGCTGAAAGGTATGGTGGTTGTACCGGTCGAAGAGCACTACCTGTGCTTTGGCGCCTGCCAGGCCTTTGGCTACCTGCAAGCCTGCAAAACCGCCACCTATAATAATGATCCGGGGTTTGCCCAGGTCGGCTATACGCGTTCGTGTGGTAATCAGTTTGGCCATGTAAGCCCTAAAGCGGGCGCAAAGTTAAAAGGCCGGGTGGTATTGCAAAGCCGGAGTGTTCATTAAAAAATAATAGGCTAAGAGGCCGATTTCTATCTGAAATCAGCCTTATTTTTGAATCACTATAACAAAATATGTTTTGTATGAAAAATCTTCTGGTTCTGGTATTGATGGGCACCATGCTAAGTTGTGGCACTAAAGAAAAGGCCGAACTTCAGGCCCAGGTTGATTCCCTGCGGGTTGAACTGGAGTCTTCGCAGCGAATGACCAACACCTTAATGGAAGTGGGTATGCTGATGGACTCTATTGATGCCAACCGCCAGCTCCTGCGGATTAACATGGTAGAAGGAACTACCTATGACGACTACACCTCGCGCATGCGCGACATTAACAATTATGTAAAGGAGACCGAGAAAAAAATTGATGACCTGGAAAAGGCGCTCCGTAAGTCGCAGGGTAATGCGTCTGCATATGCAAAGCAAATCAAAAAACTAAAGGATGATCTGCAGGTAAAAACCAACGAAATTATTATGCTTCAGGAACAGGTTGAAAAGTACCGGAACGAAAACAAAAACCTGATTAGCCTGGCCGAAATGCAATCCGCTGAACTGAACGACAAGGAAGCGCAGATACTGGCCAAGGAAGCTGAACTGGCTTTAATTGAAGCGCGCATCCAGGAGTTAATGCTTCAGTCAAAAGTAAGCGAGGCCGATGCATTGTATGCCCGTGCCCAGGCGGTTGAAGAAGCCGCCAACCGCACCAAGCTCGCTCCGAAAAAGAAAAAGGAGACCTTGAAAGAAGCGCTTGATTTATACAAGAAAGCTTTCTCACTGGGCAAAAAAGAAGCACAACCCAAAATCGCTGAACTGGAGAAAAAGATCTGAGGTTAAGCGGGTGTAGCCTCCATACCAATCAGGAAGATGGTATAAATAAGGTAACCAAGCAGCAGCAGAAGAGCCTCCCACCGGTCGAGTTTGCGTGTATTAAGGGTGAACATGAAGACCATGAGTACCACTGTACTGGTCCCCAAAATTTTCATATCGAAGTTTAATGCAGTGTTATAGTGAATGGGGTTTACCAAGCCGGTAATTCCAAGAATGAAAAAGATGTTAAAGATGTTAGAGCCGATTACATTGCCAATTGCGATATCGGTATTTTTGCGGTAGGCAGCCACTGCTGAGGTTGCCAGTTCGGGCAAGGATGTTCCGGCTGCAAGTATGGTAAGTCCAATCAATTTTTGACTCAGGCCATAGTGTTCTGCAAGTTGTACAGCATTATCCACAACGAGTTTCCCGCCTCCAATAAGCATAACTATACCCAATACGGATAAGCCAATTGCCACAGGAGTACGGTATAATTTTATCGCTACTTCCTCATTGTAATCGGATGAACTTTTCATTGTTCGGTAGATGTATGCCATAAAAAGCGCGAAAAACGCCAACAGGATCAGGCTATCGATCCGCGTTAGTTTGCTTTCAGCCTGGCTCCATATCAGTTCATCATTCACCACTACAAATAATACACCGGCAGCCAGTAATGAAATGGGTACTTCATACTTTACCGTATTTCGCTGAACTACCAGCGGGTAAATCAATCCGGATATACCCAGTATGCATAGCAAGTTGAAATTGTTGCTGCCAATTACATTTCCGAATGATGCATCACTGTTACCATGAATGGCCGAAAAAAGACTGATGAGCAATTCGGGCGCTGACGTACCAAACGAAACCACCGTAAGGCCAATGGCAATGTTGGAAATGCCAAATTTCTTTGCTGCCGATGAGGCACCATTTACAAGAAAATCAGCACCTTTAATCAGAATGGCAAATCCGGCAAGGAGAAGCAATAGTGTAAGCCAGGGCATACGAATCGGGGAGGTCTTATTTTAAAGATATGGAATTTCTTTAACCCTAAGTATAATCAGGTTAACTTAATTTCTGATAATGAGGTAGCAGGTGTACGCAATGTACAGCATCAGAAAAATGAATGCCTCCCAGCGGTCAACTTTATTGCGGTTGAGAGTAAACATCGCGATTAACAGAACAATAGTTCCTCCGGCCAGTACTTTCATATCGGTGTTAAGCACGGAGTTGAACTCAATAGGCCGTATTAATCCGTTAATGGCGAGTATAAAAAAGATATTGAAAATATTCGATCCGATTACATTACCGATAGCGATGTCGGTTTTCTTTTTATACGCTGCTACGGCTGAGGTTGCCAGTTCGGGAAGGGATGTGCCTACGGCAAGTATGGTAAGCCCTATTAGTTTTTCACTTAAGCCAAACTTTTGCGCAATTCCCACTGCGTTTTCAGTAACCAGGTAACCGCCCCCAATAAGCAAGGCAACACCAAGAACCACCAGGCCCAGTGAGACGGGAAGCGACATTATTTTTATATCCTCTTCTTCAAAATCGGGTTTCTGGCGCATCGAGCGGTAGATGTAGAACATGAAAACCCCGAAACCAATGAGAAGAATAAACGCATCAATTCTGCTGAGTAAGTTCGTGGTGTCATTAAAAAATAAAACATCGTTAACCAGCAGGTACATAATAAGAATGGCAATAAATGAAAGCGGCACCTCATACTTTACCGACTGTTGCTGAACCACCAGCGGATAAATCAATCCGGTTACCCCCAGAATCATCATCAGGTTAAATATGTTACTGCCAATGATGTTGCCAAAAATGGCCTCGTTACGTCCATAGGCCGAGTTGATTACGTTAACGGTAAGTTCAGGTGCCGATGTGCCGAAGGCAACAATGGTTAAACCGATAACCAGCGTTGAAATGTTCATTCGTTTTGCCACCGAGGAGGCCCCGTTTACCATGTATTCGGCACCCTTTATCAGGATGACAAAACCGGCCAGCAGAAGAATAATATTAAGCAGCATAGACTAACCCGATTAAAACCATTTTTTAATTTTAAAATAAGCCAGCATAATAACCGCAAGTATAATCATGATGCTCCATACTAAACCATAACCGTAATGCCAACGCAGTTCGGGCATGTAATCGAAGTTCATGCCGTAAACCCCAACGATAAACGTTAGGGGAATAAAGATTGTGGAGATGATGGTAAGCACCTTGATTACCTCGTTAAGCTGGGCATTTTGTGTGTTGATGTGTAAATCCATTAAGCCCGAGGTCAGGTCTTTATAGGTATCAATCGAATCCGTCAGGTGGATGACGTGATCGTAGATATCGCTGAAGTTGCGGATATTGCTATCCGTAATAAATCCGCTTTCATCTTTTAAAAGTTTGGAGAGGGCATCGCGCAGCGGGTATACGGCTTTGCGAAGGTAGATAAGTTCTTTTTTTAGACGCTGGATGCGGTGAAAGGTGTAATCTCTTTTTTCATGCTTTTGCTGCGAAAAACTGTCTTCAATTATTTCGATTCGTTCGCCAATGGTGTCAAGTACGTTGTAGTAGTTGTCAATGATAATATCCAGAAGCCGGTACAGCAGGTAGTCTGCACCGCGCTTTCGTACCCGGCCCTGATCCAGGCGGATGCGTTCGCGGAACAGGTCGAACAAATCGCCTTCTTTTTCCTGGAAGGACACCAGGTAGTTTTTTCCTAATACAAAACTAATCTGTTCATATTCAATAGTTCCCTGTTTAATGCTGTACAGCATTTTGAGTGTAAAAAACAGGTAATCATCGTACTCTTCCGCTTTGGGCCGCTGATCATCCAGAATATCTTCAACCAGCAGCGCGTCAAGGTTAAAATGTTCCTGAATGGCTTTAATGATTTGCTTGTCCTCAAGGCCGTCCAGGTTAATCCAGTTTACCCGGTCGGATTGTATCTTATTCAGTATTTCATCAACGGCAAGGTTATTATGCTTTTCATATTCGGTTTTGTTGTAGGAAATAAGCTCAAGAATAACCTTTTCGGAAGTGGGTGCGCTTCGTACGGGTCTTCGTTGTTTCATGCCGGAGGGTCAGGAAAATGAATGCCCAATATAGGTTGGAGGACTGATTTAACCACACCCCCTGCCTCAAAATTTTGCCTTTGAAACCGTTTAACGCGGTTGTATAATTGTGCCGCATGGCCCTACACCTTGACGATATTAAAAAGCCCATTGCCCGCGAGATGGAGGAGTTTGAACACAAGTTCAGGGCGTCCATGAGAACCCGGGTTATGCTGTTGGATCGCATCATGAACTACATCGTCAAGCGTAAGGGCAAGCAAATGCGGCCCATGTTTGTCTTTCTTACCGCGGGTACCTGCGGTAAAATAACCGAATCAACCTATCGGGGAGCTGCCCTGATTGAATTATTACATACAGCAACCCTGGTGCACGATGATGTGGTGGATGATGCCAACTATCGCAGGGGATTTTTTTCGGTAAATGCGTTATGGAAAAATAAAATTGCGGTTTTGGTAGGCGATTTTCTGCTTTCACGCGGCCTCATTCTTTCAGTTGAACATAAAGAGTTCGACCTGCTGAGCATTGTAACGGATGCTGTTCGGCAAATGAGCGAAGGAGAATTGCTGCAGATGGAAAAATCCCGTCAACTCGACATCTCCGAGGAGGTGTACTTTCAGATCATACGGCAAAAAACCGCATCGCTTATTGCTTCATGTTGTGCTGTAGGGGCATCATCGGCTGGTGTGGAAAACGGTAGTGTGGAACGTATGAAATTATTTGGTGAGAAAATCGGGATGGCCTTTCAAATTAAAGACGACCTTTTCGATTATGGCGAGGATGAAATTGGCAAACCACTGGGTATCGATATTAAAGAGAAGAAGATGACCCTTCCGCTGATTTACGCTTTATCGAAAGCAAGCTGGCTGGAAAAACGAAAAATTATCAGCATTATTCGTAACGAAAGCAGCAAGCCGGCAAAAGTAAAAGAAGTAATTGCCTTTGTGAAGCAGTCGGGTGGCATTGCCTATGCCGTTGATCTGATGAACCGTTTTCATTCGGAAGCACTCGATTTACTTAATGATATTCCCCCATCGGATTACAAAGAATCGTTGAAACAACTGGTGCAGTTCACCATTGACAGGAGTAATTGAAAACGGAGAGCCCCAAACCTTTCGGATAAGGGGCCCTGTATATAAACCTAAACGTATACTATTCTTCCTTACATAGAAACCCGGTTGCGTCCCGCTTCCAGAATAGCGTAGTCGCGCCAGGTTTTAAAATTATCCGGCTCAAGGTGATCAGTTGCCGGTCCTGCTTCACCGGGAGTAAAGTTTCCATCGCTTTCCCACCATTTTTTAGCATACTCGCGGGCAGCAGCCTTATCAATCTCGAAAAGGTTGATGCATGAATCGGAAATGATCCAGGGCTTTTCAACCGAACTGTACTTTTCAAAAATCAGGCTGCGCATGTGGGTACCGTCAACATGATTTTTAAAATGCGATACAGTGTATGAAAGGGTTTCAGGTTCGGTCATCACCAAATCCCAGTATTTCTTTGAGGTTACCACCTGTGCCGTAGTAAGCAGGTAACCGTATCCGTTTTCAATGGGCTCTTTGGTTATGGGGCATCGTGCTTTCAATGCGGGTTTCTTCTTACCCAGGAGTTTATCAATCAGTGTCATGGTGTGTCCTTTGTAGTAAATAGATACTTGCTTTGGGGCAGATAGTTGCATGTATGACGCCAAAAAATTCTGAAATGTTACAAAAGCCTGTTTTCAGCCGATGAAGCGAGGTTTCATGTGGCTGAAATGGATAGTTTATTACAGTTAATGTACCGGCTGGCGTACGGTTTTGAACACTGCGCTGTTCATTTAATCAACTTTTTGATGAAGGGCCGGTTTTTCGGTTTTTAAAGTGCTCGTAATTCGTGAGAAAATCCTCCAGTTTTTCGATGGGTATTTTCTTCCCGATGATTTTCTTCTTATCGTCCAGGATGTACAGGGTAGGCGTTGTTTGGGCATCGTACAGGTCGTGATAGGACCCTACGTAGGTGCGGGGCCCATTTACCGTTATCCATTTCATATTCATTTCGGCAATGTAGTCGCGCATTTTTTTCATTGATGTATCGGCACTTACGGCAAACACCTCAACATCGAACCGGGCTTTGTTTTTGGTATAGAATGACACCAGTTTAGGAGTTTCTACTTTGCAATGTCCACAGTCGGGATCGAAAAAGTACACAATGGTGTATTTGTTCTTCAGGGAATACATGGAGCGCGGTTGCTGGTTGGCATCCTGCATGATGAGGTTAGGGGCCGTGCGTCCGATAAGGCTTTTGCGAAGGTTATCCGCATGGTCTTTCAGGTTTTTTCTCAGTTTATCGTTAGTCCAGTAATTCATTTCGCCCGAGGCAAAATAGGTGTCATAGAGGTAAACAAAGAGTTCATCCAGACCCATAATATCGGGGCTTTGGTATTTTAAAGTGAGCGTCCACACCATGAATTTGTAGGTTTCAGGATTTTTCTTTGCCTTGGCAACCAATCCCTGTATTGCCTTCTTCAATGTATCTGCCTGTGGAGCGAATAGCTTGTCGAGGTACTCATTAACCTTCTGGCTATAGATGGGTTGTGGCAGCCGGATCAGCGCATCATCGCTTAAATCAAAATAATCAAAGAAGTGTTCGCGGTAATACCGAAGTTGAAAGGTGGAGTCAATGGTTCCATCGGGTTTTTTGGGAGGTTCCGGAATGTCCACCCGTCTTGTGGTTTTTAACAGGCGGGCTGTCATACTGGCCGGATGTTTTTCAATCAGCGAAAGTTGATAGGCTATGACCTTATCGTTAACCTTACCGAACCCTTCGCGGGCGGTTGCTTTTAAGGCTTCATCTTTCAGTGTGGTGTCTTGCAGGATTTTTATGAAAGGCTCTGCCTCCTTGTTTCGCTCCATATTAAATCGCATGTTATCAAAAAACAATGCGTTGTCTTCATCGCCCGTTATTACGGCATGCTTTACATAATCATCGGTTTTTGTTTCGATACTGAAATGCTGATTATGGCCGATGACCATATCGAACAGCCGGGTTTTATTAAGTACCAGGAAGTAAACGCCTTGCGGCAGGGCTTGCTTACCATCAAAAACAAACTGGCCTTGCTTATTTACCTTAGCCGTATCGCGAACAAAGGTGCTTTCACCGTAATAGTATCCCAGGTAAACGGTGGTATCCTGAAGGCCGGCTATTTTAAACCGCAGGGCGTAACCGCTTTTGGTTTGAGCAAAGGTTCCTAACGAACAGAACAAGAGAGTGAACAGGATACCGAAGCGCATGTGCAATTTTTTTACGAAAATAAATATTATGTGGTTCATGGCAATTTTTATGCCGTGCAAACACGGCTTTATTAGATAAGGGTATGGAGGAGTAACCAACGTATTTAATCATTGCTTAGTTTAGCGCCCGATGTCTCTGGTAATTAAGGAACTCACCAAGGTTTACGGTACGCAGCACGCGGTTAACGCCATTTCATTTGAAGTGAGCAAGGGAGAGATTGCCGGATTCCTCGGCCCGAACGGGGCCGGCAAATCCACCACGATGAAAATAGTTACGGGATTTCTTGCTGCAACCTCAGGAACAGTTCTGGTTAATGGAATAGACGTAGCGGCCCGGCCCATCGCGGTAAAAAAAATCACCGGCTACTTGCCTGAACATAATCCGCTGTATACCGATATGTTTGTGCATGAATACCTGGCCTTTGCAGGAAGCCTTTACGGATTACGAGGTAAAATCCTGAAGAACCGTATCGGGGAGATGATTGATCTGTGCGGATTAGGCCCCGAGCAAAACAAAAGAATTGAAATGCTTTCGAAAGGGTACAGGCAGCGTGTAGGCCTTGCCCAGGCTTTGCTTCATAACCCCGAGGTGCTTATCCTGGATGAACCCACATCCGGGCTTGATCCCAACCAACTGGCGGAAATCAGAAAACTTATTAAAGAAGTAAGCAAAGATAAAACTGTGCTGTTTTCCACGCACATCTTGCAGGAAGTGAGGGCCTTGTGCGATCGCATTATTGTAATCAACAAAGGAAATATTGTTGCCGATGCAAGTTTAGCTGAGCTGGCACACAAGGGCAGGCGTGTACTTATCGTTGAATTTGAAAAGCCTGTAGCCTTACACGAAATTGAAAACCTGCCAGGCGTGGTTCATGCGAACGCTCTCAGTCCGACATTGCTGGAGGTTGAGCCTGAAGAAGGTAAGGATGTGCGTCCGGTTCTCTTTAAAATTTCTACCGAACAAAATAATGCATTGGTAGGCCTGCGATGGGAGGAACACTCATTGGAGGATGTATTTGCAGAACTTACCCGCGAACCGACTGGTTAATTAATGGTTTGTTATTGCAATTCCCTATTCCTACTTTTAAAAATTATGACCCTCCCTAAGCCTCTTTTATTCTTTTTGGCTGCCACGCTGGTACTGCCATTTACAGCCACCGGACAGGATGCAGGCCAGGCTGAAATAAAACAGCGGTTTGAACGGATGCACTTTTCCTCCTTTTCAGTTGGCTTTCTGAAGGGTTCAACCGGTGATTACGCTAACGGTTGGCAGGCTGACGTTGGCTACGGTAAGCGGCTTAATAAACTGATTACCATTGGCGCTAACCTTACGTACCAAACGCTCGGAAATACATACAACGGGTACGACTACTATGTTTCGGAGAGTGACGAGCCCTCGGCATTTCCACCCGGCAGCACTACCGATGGTGATCCGTATGATGAATCCATTGAAGTGGCCATAAGCGGAGGTACCTTCTCGTCCTTTTCGGTTAGTGGGTTTGTGAGGATGAACTTCATACCATACAGCGATAACAGCAGGTTTGTTGTGTTTGGGTTTATCAAGCCTTCAGCAGGGATCAGTTTTTTATCGGCCATGACCAAAGAGGTAAGGCTGGTAGTTGATTATGAATATGTCAGTACCACGTATGTCGACCGTCAAAGTTCGAGTTCATTTGTGGCAGGTGTTTCGTTAGGCCCTGGCCTGGAATTTATTCCAACAAAGAATCTTTCTATTTCAGCCCATTTTGGCTTTAACAGCCAGTTTGGCGATAAGATTGTGCTGGATAAAAGAGCCTTTCGGCCGAGTACGGCAACGGTAAATAATGGAGACTTTCCGGTTACTTCCGGTGCGCTGATCTCCCTTTCATTTACATTAGGGCTTCAATACAATTTCTGAAACGCCTGTTGGTTGCCAAGGCGGCCGGCTTTCCGGGTTTGATAATGTGGATTGCTTTGAATTAAACTAAATCCCTGATAAACTTGCATCTTTTCGTTAAGCAGTGATTCGCATTCTGGTAAAAGAGTTTAATGCATTTCTTGATTCGCTGATTGCTTACATTGTGATTGGTGCGTTTCTGACCAGCATGGGCCTGCTTATGTGGGTATTCCCTGAGACATCGGTGCTTCACTACGGTTTTGCCGATATGGACACACTCTTTTCACTGGCACCCTACGTATTTATGTTTCTGATACCGGCCATTACCATGCGCAGCTTTGCTGAAGAAAAACGTGCGGGTACACTGGAGTTGCTTTTTACCCGGCCGGTTACGGATTGGGAAATTGTACTGGGTAAATTCTTTGCCGGGTTTATGCTGGTGTTGTTTGCCCTGCTGCCTACCGGAATTTATTATCTATCCGTTTACTGGCTAGGCGATCCACCCGGCAACCTGGACAGCTCAGGTGTAGCCGGATCATACATTGGTCTTTCCCTGCTGGGCGCTGTGTTTTGTGCCCTGGGTATTTTGGCCTCAAGTTTTTCAACAAACCAGATTGTATCATTTATTATCGCGGCATTTCTCTGCTTTATTCTTTTTTCGGGGTTTGATTCATTGGCGGCTCTCAATCTGTGGTCAAGAAATGTCTTGCTCATTAAACAACTCGGCATACTGTATCACTATGAATCGATGGGCAGAGGAGTAATTGACACCCGCGATGTGCTTTATTTTGTAAGCCTCACGGCCATCCTGCTGCTCGCTACCAAAACCATTATCTCGGCACGTACATGGTGAACCTGCACAGCAAAAAAATTCGCGACTTACTGGTTCTGGCCAACGCGCTGGCCCTGGTTGTGCTCGTAAACCTGGTGGCTTCGCACTATTTTTTCCGGATTGACTTAACCGAGGAAAGGCGATTTTCTGTAAAACCTCAAACCAAAGAATTACTGCAAAACCTGGACGATGCCGTGTACATTGAAGTGTATCTGGATGGGGAACTGAATGCCAGTTTCCGCAGATTGCGCAATGCCATCCGCGAGTTACTCGAAGAGTTCAGGATCTATTCCTCAAACAAGGTACACTATACATTTATTGATCCCCATCAGGCGATCAGCCAGAAAGCGCGAAATGAATTTTTCCAGGAATTGACCAACAAAGGCGTTGTTCCTGTGCGGGTGGTTGAACGGGAAAACAATCAGACATCCGAAAAACTACTCTTTCCGGGAGCAGTGGTGTTGTATAGCGGTTTCGAAGCGGGGGTTAATCTTTTAAAAAATGTTTCGGCACGCACCCCCGATGAGCGCATCAATCCGTCTATCGAAGCCTTAGAATACGAATTTTCAAATACCATCTATAAGCTTTCAAACACTAACCGGAAGCGTGTTGCCTTTGTACAGGGGCATGATGAACTGGACAGTTTGCAGGTAGCCAGCTTTAATAATGCACTGCTTGAATTGTACGATGTGTATAAAGTGGACCTTTCGCGGAAGTCGGCCGTGCCTGTGTACGATGCACTGATTATCGCAAAGCCTACAAAACCTTTTTCAGAGGCCGATAAGTTTAAACTGGATCAGTACGTGATGCGTGGCGGACGGGTGTTGTTTTTACTCGATAAGCTGGAAGCCACCATGGACAGCGCTTCACGCGAAGATTACTTTGCATTTCCATACACCACCCGCCTGGATGATCTCCTCTTTAGATATGGCGTACGGATCAATAATGACCTGGTGCAGGATCGGAATGCGGGCCTGTACCCCGTGGTTACCGGTCAAAGCGGAGGAAAGCCTCAGCTTCAGCTAATGGACTGGCCCTTTTTTCCGCTGGTAAACCACTATGCCGACCATGTTATTACTCGCAACCTCGATGCGGTTATGCTGAAATTTGCAAGCAGCATCGATACGGTTAAAGCCGCAGGAGTTAAGAAAACACCACTGCTATTTACTTCGGATTTTTCGCGTAAAGTCGGTGCACCCGTGCCGGTAAGCATCAATGAACTTCGAAGAAATGTGAAACCGGAAAATTTTTCTGAAAAGAAAATCCCGGTAGGGTATTTACTGGAAGGGCGGTTTACATCGTTGTTTAAAAACAGGTTTCCTCCCGATGGTGTTGATGCTTCAAACGTTATGGCTGAAGGCATGCCGGCAAAAGTATTGGTTATTGCCGATGGCGACCTGGCGCGCAACGAGGTAAATCCACGAACCGGTAATCCCCAGCAACTGGGTCTTGATCCGTTTACCAGCTACACTTTTGCCAATGAAGAATTGCTGATGAACGCCATGGCTTACCTGGTGGATGAAGATGGGCTTATTAAAACACGAAACAAAGAAGTGAAAATCCGCCCGCTCAATAAGGAAAAAATCAGGCTTGAGAAAACGGCTTGGCAGGTGTTTAACCTGGCAACACCGGTAGTGCTGCTGATCGTATTCGGAATACTCCGGTTTATGCTACGTAAGAGAAAATTTGCAACGTTCAGGTAATGTATCGTAATCAAAACATCGGATTGCTTATGATGCTCGGTGGAGTATTGTTCTCCATTTTTTTTGTGTATCGGTTTTTACCGGGCGACCAGGTTGTGGATAAAGCGATGTTCAGGGTTGCGGATATTGCTTCCATTGATCAGGTTGTGCTGAAAAGTAAGTCGGGTACTATTGATCTTTCCCTTGTCGGATCGCGGTGGAAAGCAAACGGAATGCCTGCAGATGCAGATATGATACAGGTGCTGATGGCTACACTGGCCCAGGCTGAACCCCGCAGGCCGGTATCAAAACGGATTAGTGACTCAACGGCCACTGCATTGATGAGTGATGGTGTGCGGGTTTCCCTTTATTCGGCTAACAAGATGATTCATTCTTTTTATGCCGGTGGCAATCTTCAGAAAACGCAAGCCTGTTTTATGAAGCAAGGCGAGTCAACTCCCTATGTTATGGTTATTCCGGGGTACCGGGTTTATGTGGCGGGTATTTTTGAAGTAGATGAAGCGGGTTGGCTCGACAGGCGCATTTTTAATTTCAACTGGCGCAATTTCAGTTCGCTTAATGTTAGCTACCCTGCCTCAGCCGATGGCTATGATGTGACCTTTGATGGGAAGATTTTCTCCATAGCCGGCATCGCAACCGACACCGCCAGGCTGAATACCTTTCTTGATGAGCTTTCCCTGCTGCAAGCTAATCGCCTGGTGTTGAACGATGCCCTTCGCGACAGCCTGGTCAATCAACGACCGGAAGTTACCTTTCAAGTTAAAACCCTTTCGGGAGAAGTTTACTCCCTTTCCTTGTTTCCGACATCCGGATCAGGTTCTGTTTATGGTCTTACCGGATCACGGCCAATTGCTGTTTTCGATCAGCGTGCTGTGCTCCCGATTATGAAACGGAGGCAATGGTTTGTACTGAAGTAGGCCGCACGGTACGCTTTACAGATGATCCGATTTCCTTAATTCTGTTTTCTTTCTAACTTTACCGGCAACAACCAATAACCACAATTTCCTAATGAAATTCATTGTAAACTCCGCTTATCTGCTTAAGCAACTATCGAATATTAATGGTGTTATTACGACCAACCCGGTTGTTCCAATTCTTGAAAACTTTTTGTTCGAACTTGATAAAGGCAAACTTACCGTTACCGCCTCCGATCTGCAAACATCTATGATCACAGAGTTGCAGGTTGAGTCGAAGGAGAGGGGTAACATTGCAGTGCCTGCCCGTATTCTTCTGGAAACACTGAAAAACCTGCCTGAACAGCCGGTAACGTTTTCTATTGATGAGTCAACCTACAGTGTTGAGATCAATTCAGATAACGGCCGGTACAAACTGTCGGGCGAGAATGCCACCGACTTTCCAAAGGTACCCTCTGTGAGTAACGATTTTTCTGCAGAGATATCGTCTGATGTTCTGGCGCGCGCTATCAATAATACCATTTTCGCCACCAGTAACGATGAGCTTCGGCCGGCAATGACGGGCGTATATGTAAACCTGAATGAGAAAAATACCACGTTTGTGTCCACCGATGGCCACCGGCTTGTACGGTACCGCAGAACGGACGTAAAATCAGATAGTGGCAGCGCCATTATTGTTCCAAGAAAGGCGCTCAACTTACTGAAGGCTACACTGCCTTCAGAAAACACCATAGTGAATGTGGATTTCAACTTGTCGAATGCATTTTTCCGGTTCGGAAATATCCGCATGATCTGTCGCCTTATTGATGAGCGTTTTCCGGATTATGAAAATGTAATCCCAACCCAAAACAATATCAAAATGACTATCGGGCGTGCCGAGTTGCTGGGCGCTCTAAAACGGATTTCCATATACGCCAATAAAACCACACACCAGGTCCGGTTGAAAATTACGGGCAGCGAATTGCAGGTTTCGGCCGAAGATCTTGACTTTTCCAATGAAGCGAACGAACGGCTTTCCTGCGAGCACGAAGGTGAGGATATCGAAATCGGCTTCAATGCAAAATTTCTGATGGAGATGCTTTCCAACTGCGACTCCGGCCAGATAATTCTTTCCATGTCAGCGCCCAATAAGGCAGGCGTAATTATTCCATCTGATAAGGATAAGAATGAAGATATTCTTATGCTGGTGATGCCGGTTATGCTGAACCAGTACGTGTAAAATGTTTACAGCATTCCGCGTTTACCTAATTCAATCACCTCCATGTTGGTGATTGCTTTTGCGCTCAGATCAAATCGTAAAATGGTCTTGAGGGTGTGAAATCCGTGGTTTCCTGCAGCCCCGGGATTAATGAACAGCATATTGTTGAAATCTGCATCGCGCATGACTTTAAGAATGTGCGAGTGGCCGCATACCAGGATATCGGGTGGGTTATGAAGCAACTGCTTTTTTACACCGGCATTGTAATGAGGAGGTGTTCCTGCAATGTGGGTAATCCACACATCAAAGCCTTCAATACTAAAACGTAAATTATCCGGAAACAGCGTGCTGATTGTGCGGTCATCAATATTTCCCGATACTGCCCGTACGGGTTTAATTGCTTCAAGGGATTTGATAACCTCAAGGCTGCCAATATCACCTGCATGCCATATTTCATCGCATACGCTAAAATAACCGGTAATGCGGGTATCGAGGTGTCCATGTGTATCCGATAAGAGCCCGATTTTCATAGGTTGGTATGGGTATAAAGGTAACCTGCGGTTCCGATATGTTAAATGGTAACCCTGTTGGCTAAATTTTTTTCATCGTTTTAAATTACTCGCTTAGCGTGCTATTTGCAGGATTATCCGGCATTTCTTTTTCCTTAGTAACGCAACGCTATTATTGTGGTTGATACTAAATGATTCCTTAGCTATGAGAAATTACCCTTTTATTCTGCTTGCTGTGTTGGCTTTAAGAACAGTTGTATACTCCGGTGATCCTGTGAAAAGTCATTCTGGTCACCTCAGTCAGCAATACCAAAACCTGTTGACAAATGCCGAGGTGATAGAGGGGTACCGGATGGTTAAAGTATTTGAGGTTGACCGGTTGTGGAAAGCAGTTACCGACTCTTTGAAGGAAGTTCGAACGTCTGTTTCCGTAATAAAAGGTACAAATGCATCATTTCAGAATACAATCAAAACCCTTGAAGACAAGCTGGCACAAAACGAAAAGGTTAACGAGGATTTACTCTTTGCCGGAAAGCACATTTCGGTTTTGGGTTTTGAGTTCCGCAAGCCCTTTTTTATTACCATGGCCTTTAGCACCGTAGGGGTGTTGCTTGTGGTTGTTGGTGGACTCCTCTACTTTGTAAAGGTTTCTTACAGTACATCTTCGGAAAGCCGCAAACTGTATGAAGAGTTATGCCGGGAGTTTGATCAGTACCGGCACAATGCCATCGAAAAACAAATCAAGTTATCTCGCGAAATTCAGGATTACCGCAACCGGCAGATGGAGCTACGGAGTGCCTGAGCCGGTTGACAATTGCTTTGGCTTTTTTAAATTAGCTTCCGCTTAGGCAGGGTACCTGCCGGCAGGCCTATGGTATTCGCTAAGAATGCCGGATTAAGCGGGAGTAGCTCAGTTGGTAGAGCGTTGGCTTCCCAAGCCGAAGGTCGCGGGTTCGAACCCCGTTTCCCGCTCTGTTTAGGTAAGGCAGAAGAGGTTGCAAAAGAAATAAGCCGCATACCCGGTTTATTGTAAAATAAAAGGGCAACTAATAACTGAAAGATTTAGCGGAACAGGCGGGATTCCCACCGGAAGACAAGCCCCGCCCTGAATTCCATCATCTCCACATAACTGCTGTATACATAACCCACATGATGCTCATGCACAACCTGGGTTTGGGTGTTAACGAAACGGGCTGTTACATCGGTAACGTGGTGGGTGTGTCTAGGTTCAGGTCCATCTGTATTCATGTACGTTACCCTTCCTCCAAGGGTAAGGTTGGCAGAGAGGTTGAATAAGAGGGTATTCGGTGGCCTTCGTTTAAAGATGCTGCTCAGGTCCCAATGAAAACCTCCACCACCTGAAACCGTTAACGTTCCATCCTTCATTAGCAGATCGCGGTCAACAGGTTTGCAATGATCGGTATCGTCAGGATCGTAGATATTCAGATTGGTTCGGAACCACGCATATCCGCCACGCACGTTCAGGTACGGCCGTATTGCCTTTCCTTCGATGGGGCTTATGTAATAGCGGCCTCCCAGCATAATGTTCATGAAGGTGTTGTTCACAATAATATCCATGGGTGCCGAGGTACCGTCATTAAACGTATATTCCTGCCGGCTCTTATCGTATCCGTAAATGGTAATGTTAAAATCGGTACCGAAAGCCAGTCTTTGATTACCTGACGGGATAAGGTAATAGTCTAATGTAAATCCATCCCCTTTGCTAATGTTATGCTTCATGGTACGGACAGGGGCTGTGTAGGTATATCCAAATCCCATTTCGGTTTGGCTGGTTTGCGCCAAAGCTGTTGTTGTGATTAAAAGAAAAACAAACAGCAAAGCGGATTTCATATAGGAAAGTTACCAAAAATTTAAATCAATTTTGAGCATGAGCCTGGAAGAGAAAGTCAGCGCAGTTGAGCGGGTTTTTGAGGCCCTGGATAGGGAAATTGCAGTGTTTCAGAATTGGTCGGAATTGCATTGTCCGGCAGGTTGCGGTAAGTGTTGCTTTAAGGCAGATATTGAGGCTACCATTCTGGAATTTCTTCCGTTTGCTAATTATCTGTATAAAAACAGATCGGCTATGAAGTGGCTAGAGCGGTTGCAAACCACCAATTCAACTCTCTGCCTCATACTTAATCCAACACAGGCGGGGCAGGGTCTTTGTAGTGAGTACAAATACCGCGGATTGATCTGCCGGTTATTTGGGTACTCGGCCCGCACCAATAAATATGGCAGGAAGGAACTGGTAACCTGTGAAATCGTTAAGGGCGAAGAGTCATTTGCCCGAACTTCTTCCATGATTGAAGCCGGAGAAAAGAATATTCCGGTGATGAGTCAGTATTACATGCAATTACATGCGATTGATATTGACCTTACCCGGAATTTCTATCCGATAAATGTGGCGATCAGAAAGGCAATTGAAATTGTATTGCACCATTATTCTTACCGCCAGGATTCCTGAACGGTATAAAGCAATTTTTCGGTAAGCACTTTAGTGGCTTGCGGGGTTACTTTCGGGAGCGGGGAGGTACTTGTGTTGAGCGACTGTCCGGAGATTGGGTTGAGCCAAAGCGTTACAAGGATGATGAGCACTACAACAACACCCAGGGCAATTGAAAACTCTTTGTAGGTTAATCGCTTAAACATCGTCTTTAGTAACGTCTAAGGTTGTGCCAGTTTAAATAAACCTGATTTCCATACTGATTTTCAGGTTTTCTAACCATTCTATGTGCGATTTTGAACATCTCAGCCAACTGTTTCGTACAGAAACCAGTACAGGGTAAATTTGGGTTACAGCGGGAACCTTAAAATAATTAAGGGACAAACCGGAACTCAATTACTTACTAAATTTGTTGCGCTGTAACCGATATTATTACCAATGACAAGAAGAATAATTACCCATGTTTTGGCTTTTGGGCTGGTAATCGTAACCACCTCATTAACACCAGTTACGAACGGCCCGGTAAAATGGATGACATTTGAAGAGGCTGTTGAGCGGGCAAAGACGGAGAAACGAAAGATTTTTATTGATGTGTACACCGATTGGTGCGGCTGGTGTAAGGTAATGGATAAAAACACCTTTAGCGACCCTAAAATTGCGGAAATCCTGAATACACGATTTTACCCTGTGAAGTTCGATGCTGAACAACGCGAGGATGTGGAGTTCAATGGCCACACGTTTAAGTTTGTGCCCTATGGAAATAAAGGTACACACCAATTAGCGGCAGCGCTCCTTAACAATGAACTCAGTTACCCTACGGTTGTATTTCTTGATGAGGAGTTCAGAATGATTCAGCCCCTTAAAGGGTATCAGGATGCCCGACAGTTTCATCCGATTATCCAGTATATCGGGGAGGGGCATTACAAGAGCATCAAGTGGGACGTCTGGCAGGCTCAGTATAAATCGCCCTATAATTAAGCAGCCCTATTTTTTAAAGATTTTCGCTTAAAGCCCATAAAAACTCTTCTTCCTTTAAGCGGGTTTTATCGCAATCAGAATGTTAGGTATGATTGGGCGTAACTGCAACACCAATTAGCAATAGCTACTCCAAATTGAGGTTGAAGGCTAAAAGCTGCCGTAAGGTGTTAATCCTTCTTTTGTTGTTTGGTGGTCTTCAAAAAATCCACATAGCCGAGTGCAGCGGCAAAACCTACTGTAACTGCTACAATGATGATGAAAAGATCAGCTCCGGAAGCTACATATTGGTTGAACATAACCTGTAAAATTTAGTGGTTCAAAGATATGTTTTTTTATTTCGTTTTCAACGGTAATAGTTAAATCCCCAGTTCCGCTTTATTCTGCTTTAATACCGCGATAATAAAAGCAATGTGCTCGCTTAAATCAACTCCAAGAAGTTCAGCTCCCTTATAGACCTCATCCCGTTCTACTTTAGCGGCAAAACTTTTGTCTTTAAGTTTTTTGATAACCGATTTAGGCTCAAGGCTGATTACGCCATCCGGGCGTACCTGGCAGCAGGCAATTATAAATCCGGTAAGTTCATCGCAGGCCAGCAGGGCTTTGTCAAGCAGGTTGGTATAGGGCACGTTCCATTTAGTGTAATGAGCGGATATGGCATGAGCAATTTTTTCTTCCCCCAGGGTGCGCAGTTTTTCAACAATAACGGCAGGGTGTTTTTCAGGGTATGCTTCGTAATCTGCATCGTGCAGCAGGCCCGCCACTGCCCATTCATCCTTATCTTCTCCAAACTTTTCAGCATAAGCTTCCATTACCAGTTCAATGCTCCGCATGTGCCGAAGCAGGCTGGGGTTGGTGGTAAGTTCGTGAAGTATAGCGCGTGCCTGGCTGCGGGTCATGGGTTAAACAGTTCCTTGCGCCTATTCATGAAATAGAAATTAACAGCGGCAATAATCACCAGAAGACCCAGAATAGAGAGTACAATAAACAGTCGGCTGTTTCGAAGCTGAAGGGTATTAATCTCAGCCTGCTTGCGTATGATCTCGTATTCCTTTTCTTTTTCGTTTAGCTGCAGGGCAATTTCCATTTGAGCGATGGACCGGCTACTCTCTTCACCATAAATCTTCTCGCGGGCTGAGTCA
>JBKBOE010000028.1:0-18584 GCA_046294915.1 Cyclobacteriaceae bacterium
AAATCACAACGCTTATTTTGAAGGTTTTCGACCCTGCGGACATGTCAAAGATCGTTTACTGAAAGCAAATCACAACACGTAGTTCACAAGGCCAGAGCCAGCAGGACATGTCAAAGATCGTTTACTGAAAGCAAATCACAACGTTGTGAGGTACTGCTAACTTTGCCTTGTTCATGTCAAAGATCGTTTACTGAAAGCAAATCACAACGCATCGCTTCCGTTTTCAACGGAGCGTTGCGATTTGCTTTCAGGCTGCCTGGGGGCTGGCGCCACGCTTCAAACTCCTCCGCGCAAGCACCGTACTAATAACCGAAAGCACCGCTCCAAATACCATGGCGCTCTCCGGAAAGTAAACCGGTGCGGAAGGCCCCGTAAACCAGGCAAACAAAACACTGTTCATAACAAACGGCCCAATGATGGAACACAAACTCATCAGGCTGGTAAACCCGCCCTGCAGTTCGCCCTGCTCATTGGGCGGTATCAGGGTTGACATAATGCCCTGTAATGCCGGGCCGGCTATGCCGCCCAGGCAGTACACCACGGTAAACGCGTACATCATCCAGCCCTGCGAAGCCACAGCATACAACATAAAACCGGCCGCATACAACCCCAGGCCCACATACACGCTGCGCTGCTGGCCAAGGGCCGGAATAATCAGGCGAATAAGCCAGCCTGAAACGATGGCGTACACAAAACCAACCACCCCCAACGATATACCTATGTCCGATTCCTTCCAGCCAAATTTCTCTATGGTATAATACGACCAGTTGCTTTGCACTGCATGGGTGGCTATGTATAGAAACGCCAGGGAAACAAACAACCCGCGAATCACCGGAAAGCGGAACAAACTCTTGAGCGTACCCAGCGGGTTTGCACGCTTCCAGCTAAACGCCCTCCGGTTTTCCGGCAGCAGTGACTCGGGCAGAATGAAAAATCCATACAACCAGTTTAACAGGGTTAAGCCGGCAGCAAACAAAAAAGGCACCCGTGTACCCAACCCGCCAAGCAACCCGCCAATAACCGGCCCGATGATAAACCCTAACCCAAACGCTGCGCCTATAATCCCGAAATTTTGCGACCGCTTTTCGGGCGTGCTGATATCGGCAATGTAAGCGCCAGCTGTAGTAAAACTTGCCCCCATAATGCCGGCAATGGCGCGTCCTAAAAACAACCAGCCCAGGGTAGGGGCAAAGGCCAGAAAAAGGTAATCAATACCAAAACCAAACAACGATGCCAGCAACACCGGTCTGCGACCAAACCGGTCGCTCAATGCACCCACCACGGGGGCACACACAAACTGCATAATGGCATACGAGGAAATAAGCCAGCCACCGTACTTCGAAGCATCGCTTAAACCACTCCCCGAAAGTTCCTGGATGAGGCGCGGCATCACCGGAATAATTATACCCCAGCCGGTTACATCAATTAATAAGGTTACGAAAATGAAGCCGAGGGCCGGCTTCCGCGATTGTGGCATGGTAATTTTTTTCGATCAAGTTAACCCAATTTCTTCCACCGCAACGCCTTTGCGCTTTAGTAAAGCAACATGTTCAGAAAACCGGCTCGCCTTGAGCACCGCCATGCTGATTTCAACCCGGCATTCCGATTCAAATTCCTGCTTTACTACCGATGCCCCAACCTGTTTTATAAGCCTCATAATTTCGGGAGTTTGGTCATACGTGTAGCTGAGCCGAAATGATTTCATCACCTCCTGTTCAACAATGGAAGCCTGTTGCAGTGCCAGCGAAGCCGCAGTGCGGTAAGCGCTTATCAGCCCGCCAACACCCAGTTTCACTCCACCAAAATACCGCACCACCACTACCAGTACGTTGGTGAGGTTTCGTGAACGGATCTGTCCCAGTATCGGGTCGCCTGCCGTATGGCCGGGTTCACCATCATCATACACCCGAAAACGCTCCTTCCTCACTCCCAGTACCCAGGCATAACAATGGTGGCGGGCATCAAAGTACTCCTTTTTAAGTTGCTCCAGTTTTTCCTTAATCTGGTTCTCATCCGTAACCGGATAAGCATAGGCCAGAAATTTACTGCCCTTTTCGCGGTAACTGCCCTGTGCAGGGCCTTTGATAGTAAAATACGAGTAATCGGTCACGTATCGAAAGGTAAGCGTTCTACGTCTTAAGGAAAGTAAAATCACACTGCCGTGCAACCCCCGGTGTAGCCGGATAGTCTGTTAGTGCATAAACGAATAATTGCCATGAAAAACCTTACCATTTTATTCCTCTTTTTCATTTCCCAAACCGGTTTTGCCCAGCAACGCGAAACCGTAACCGTTCCCACGTTTACCAAAATCGGGTTTGGCGTTTCAGGTAAAGCCTACGTACGGCAGGGTAACTCCCAAAAAGTAGAATTGGAGGGAACCCGCGAGGCGCTGGATAAGGTGGAAGCAAAAGTGGAAGGCGGTAAACTGTTTATCCGCACGAAAGAAAAATGGTTTACCTGGAACTGGACCGATAAGGACAAAGTAAACGTTTACATTACCGTAAAAGATATTGAAGGTTTGAGCGTAAGCGGCTCGGGCGATCTGATTGTTGAAAACCGCATCCGCACAAATGCGCTTAAACTTGTCGTAAGCGGCTCGGGCTCGCTGAAGGTAGAAACCGATGCAGGCGATACGGAAGCCAATGTGAGTGGCTCTGGCGATATGATTGTTCGCGGTTCGCTGGCAAGTTTCGATGGGAGCATCAGTGGTTCAGGGAAAATCGAGTTAAATGCCACCATTAACCGGATTACCGCATTTGATATTTCCGGTTCGGGCAAAGCCCTGGCCTCCGGCCAAACTTCGGGTGTAGATGTAGAAATTTCCGGTTCGGGTAAAGTATTGGCAGCTGATCTGGAAACCAGTAAGTGCCGGGTGCGCATCAGCGGATCAGGTTCAGTGGAAATCAATGTAAAAGATGAACTCGATGTGAAGATTTCAGGGAGCGGAGATGTGCGCTACCTCGGCAACCCCGCCCACGTAAATGCACACAGCAGCGGCAGCGGATCGGTGAAGAAACTGAACCTGTAAGTTCAGCCTTGCCCGGGCGCAGTATTTTGATGCCCCAGAATACCCGACACAATGAGGAATTGCGCCACAATATAGGTGAGCATAATCCAGAAACCAGCAAGGGTTAACGGTTCGATAAATTTATTGATGGCCAGCAGCGAATCGGAAATCATAAACAGCAACGAACCGGCAAACACCATCACAAAACTGGCGGATGGCGTTCGGCCGTATCGGAATAGGGCGCTCAACACCATAAGTGTAAGCACCAGTGCGTATGTAAGTACTGGCAGCCGGAGTTCGCCTAAATGCGGATAAAGAATAATAACCAGCCCCGACCCCGACAGCACTACCGGCAGTGCAAACCGAATACGCTGTAATCCCTGTAACGCATGGGTTTGCTCAACGGTGCGATGTTGCCGGAAGGTGAAGATGTAACAGACATGGGCAATCAGAAAGGCAGCCAGGCCATAGATAAAAAATCCGGAATCTTCATCCTGAAACATCAATAGCACATCGCCAGCCCAGCTGAAAAAAAGGGCCAGCAAAAAAGTAATGGCCATTGGCTCACCTGTACGGGAAAAAACGTAATACCCGATTAGCGTAAGCAGCAAAAACGGTTTGGCGAATTGATGTACCAGGGATGCACCTGCAAGGGTAGCGTAAAGTTCAGCGCTGCTGGCTATAATGAAAAGGAATAAAAAATATTTTCGCATCATGTTAAAGTTGATCTAATTCACTGCCAACACTTTCTGAAGGATTAGCAACCGGTACAGGCTGTGGTGCCGGCAGGGGTTTACGCATTGTAACCAGGTACAAAAAGGCAAGGCCTGCAAGCACCGCGCAGGTAATAAACGTCATCATAAAGTTTTCAGGCTGGTTGCCATAAATCCAACCCGAGGCAAACGCCCCTACCCCAATTCCCATCTCCATAAAAATATACAGGCTGGATATTCCCCTGCCTTTATGTTTTTCATCGCTCAGATCGGTAGCCCACGCGAATAGTGTAGGCGATGTGATTCCCTGCGCCAGACCATAGAGCGTAACGGCCACCATCAGGTCGCGGGGTGTAGTGCCAAAGCCTAGCAACATCATGGCCGTAACAGCCAAACCGGTTGAAAAGATCAGCACGTTTCGTCTGCCGTAATAATCGGAGGCCTTGCCGGCAATTAACCGAACCGAAAGCGAAGCCACCGTTAGAAAGGTGAACAACAATCCTTTATTGCGGATGCCCACAAATTCGCCAAAGTCAGGCATTACGGTATATACTGCTCCGTACGAATAGGCCGTAAGCACCATTACCACGCAGGTTACCAGCACGCGTGGTTCAAACAAATCGCGTTTATGAATTTTCAACACCTGGTGTGTAAAGCGGTTGCGTTGCTGAAGGGTTTCTTTGATGCCCGTCAAAATCAAAATAGAAATAATGGCAAATGCCGAAGAGGTGTAAAACATAAAATTCAGCCCCAGATTATTGGCCACTGCACCTCCTACTGCCGGACCGGCAGCCATGCCCACAGTTCCGGCCGTACCCAGTAAGCCCATCGCTTCGCCACGCTTATGTGCCGGAATAATATCGGAAAGGTAAGCCGTTAAGCCGGTGGGTGTAAAGCCGGTTGAAAAACCATGCACCAGGCGAAGCAATAAAAATGCAGCAACGCTGGTAACCACAGGATAAAGTAAACTGCTGATGAAACATACCGAAGTGCCGATAATCATTACGGGTATTCGGCCAACTTTATCGGCCATCTTTCCACTGAAAGGCCGCGATACCATAGCCGTAATGGTGAATAACGAAATAATGAGACCTTTGTACTCAGCCCCGCCCAGGCTGCTCAGGTAAGCGGGCAACTCAGGGATGAGCATGTTAAAGCTGGCAAAGAAAAGCAGCGAACTCAGGCAAAGCAGCCAGAACTGGCGGGTGTAGATTTTCTCAGGTGATTTCAATTTTCCTGGGCAAGCAAACGTTCTATTTCCTCAAAAATATTGGTATCGCTGGGGCGCGCAGCCTTTAACTGAACAAAATTTCCTTCTTTATTAACCAACACATAACGCGGGATGGAATTTACATCAAGCAGCTTGGCAGCATCCGAATCGGGGCCTATCCGGAAATGCTGGGTAAAGGGCGGATGATCGAGATTAAACTTACGAATGGCATTTTTCCAGGCCTCCGGGTCGTAGTCGATTGAAAGAAAAACAAAAGCAATTTTGTCGCGGTATTTTTCTACCAGTCTCATGGAATGCGGCATCTCTTTCAGACAGGGCCCACACCAACTGGCCCAAAAGTCGATATATACGGGCCGTTGTCCGCGCATTGACTTAAGAAATTGATTGAACCGTTCCTCATCTTCCTCGCCACTCATAAATCGCTGCCGCTCTGCCTCATTAGCTTCAACAAACTGATTAGTAAGTTTCATCTGCTTTTCCAGATCAGCCACAATTTTTTCCTCCAAAGGCGTTGCCTTCAGTATATTGTAGTTTGTCCAGAATACCGAATCATACCGCAACTGCAACAGTTTCTCCCTGCTTGGTTCACGACCTTTAAAGGGCTGAATGTTTTCAGTTTGAATATCGGTAGTTATTAATTCCAGGTGATGGACGTGGGTAAAGGAATCGCGCGGGTTAAAGTTCTTTCCTTCTTCCAGCAGGTGTTGAAGAAAGTATTTGTTGTGCACCTTTTTGTACACAGCCAAGCCGTACATTTGTGTAAACTTCGCGTCAGCGTGATACTCCGCTTTAAGTATGCCATAATTTTGTGCATGAATATACAATGTACCTTGTTCCTCGCCATACAGTAGAGAGGCCAGGCTGAATGTCAGGCTGTCACGCGGGGGGAGTATCTTATAGTTAATGATATAAACTTCTTCGCCTTCGTGCATGGTCATGCCCTCCAGCGAAAAACTTGCGTTGTTAATATTTTTTTTAAGCCTACTGATGTGGTCCGGACGCAAAAAGACAGACCAGTCTGCACGGCTCCGCACCTGATACCCCGCAATATCTTTACTCATAACGCCATATAATGCAATAGGCACGTGGGCAAATTGCTGCCGGGTGTAATCGTAACTCTTTCTGAGTTGGTTTACTCGGACTTCATCTTTCCAACCGGGGAAAGGTTGTATTACTTTATAACCTTTACGTTTATAGATATCTACAGCTGCCTCTATGAGGCGTCCGTATACTGTATCATCTTTACAGTAATGGCGGTAAAACGACTGGTAAATAAAAGGTTTTGTATAATAGTTACGCGGTATGTACCTGAAGGCTCGCCTGACAATATTTTCCGGTTTGAGATCCTTCCCGAAAACCACCACATCTTTTAGTATCGTCCGGGATTGCCGCATGGCTACATGAAGGGGTGTTGCCGGATTGGTAATTACTTCCGATTCATAACCAACGCAGGTAATCCTCAAGCTGTAATTGCTGCCAACCGATGAGGGAATACGCAGCGTAAAATATCCTTCGGCATTTGAAGAAGTGCCTGCTGTCTCTCCGGCAATTCCCACCGATGCATACGCCACCGGCTCGCCTGTAGCAGCATCAGTAAGGCGTCCTTCAATCACCCGGGGTTCAGCAGGCTGTGCCGCCAAACGCATGTTCAGCAGAGCCGTACAAACAAAAAAAACCACCCGGCACATAGGCTATTTGGTTACGGTAACTTCCTGAAGTTGGAGCAAAAATGCTTTCATAAAATCATCCAGGTCGCCATCCAGCACGTTTTGCGCATCGGTGCGTTCAACACCGGTGCGCGCATCCTTTACCAGCTTGTACGGATGCAGCACATAGTTTCGTATCTGCGATCCGAAATCAATTTTCATCTTGCCGGCTTCAATTTTGTCGCGCTCGGCATTGCGCTTTTCCATTTCACGCTGGTACAATTTTGATTTGAGCATTTGCATGGCGCGCTCGCGGTTGGCATGCTGCGAACGCTCTACCTGGCACACAATTACAATACCGGTGGGCTTATGGGTAAGTTGAACCTTTGTTTCAACCTTGTTTACATTTTGCCCCCCTGCCCCGCCCGACCGCGAAGTTTGAATCTCCACATCGGCCGGGTTCACTTCAATGTTTATGGAATCGTCCACCTTCGGATACACAAACACCGAAGCAAACGAGGTGTGTCTTCGCTGGTTGGAATCGAACGGTGAAATGCGCACCAGCCGGTGCACCCCGATTTCGGATTTCAGTTTGCCATACGCAAAGGGACCTTCAATTTCCAGTGTAGCCGACTTTAGCCCGGCCACTTCGCCCGGCTGATAATCTACCTGTGTTACCTTGTATCCGTTTTTTTCGGCCCACATAATATACATGCGGTTGAGCATATCGGCCCAGTCGTTGCTTTCGGTGCCACCCGCCCCCGGATTAATTTCGAGTACGGCACTAAGCTGATCTTCTTCACGGCTCAGCATTTTTTTTAACTCCAGTTCCTCTACAGCCTTAGCTGTTTTTTCAAACTCCCGGTTGAGTTCATCTTCTGCGACATCACCGGCCATGTAAAACTCATGGAGCACATCCAGGTCTTCTAAAAGTTTGTTTACCTGCTCAAAAGCATCGGTCCACACCTTTTTGGCGCGTATGTTCTTCAAAATAGTTTCGGCTTGCCTGGGGTTATTCCAGAAATCAGCCTGGTGGGTAATGGCCTCTTCGTCTTTTACTTCAACACTCTTGCGGTCGTAGTCAAAGATACCTCCTCAAAGCCTGTACGCGGCCTTTTAAATCTTTCAGTTGTTCGGTGGTCATAGTTAATAGTTAAACAGCAAATATAACAGGGTGTGTGTATAAGTTTATGCCGGTTTCGGCATTTTACTGCCTGCATACAATTCATACTCCAGCAGGCGGCAATCGAGTTTGGCTGAATAAAATTCAACCCGCCTGCTGGCACGAAGGCCGATTTTCTTTGCCAGGTCGATGTTACCGGTAAAAATGTAGCCGGTGTATCCCTTGCAATTTTGCTTCAGAAAATCACCAATGCGTTTGTAGGTGCTTTCCAGCTTGGCGATATCGCCCAGGCGCTCTCCATACTCCGGATTGATGAACACCACACCGGGCTGTTCCTGCGGTATAGGCGTATTGGCAAAGTCGCATTGAACAAAATCGATAAGGTGGTCAACTCCTGCCTGTTTTGCATTACTGGTTGAAATCATAATCGCATCGGCACTGATATCGGAGGCAATGATTTTCAGGTGAGGTTTAAGCAGAATTTCGTCATTAAGTTTTTTACGCTCACGCTCATATACTTCCTTGTCGTAGCCGACCACGTGCATAAACGAGTAGTTTGTCCGGTACAGGCCGGGTTTACGGTTGGTGGCCATTAATACCGCTTCGATAGCCAGTGTGCCCGAACCACACATCGGGTTGACAAACGGTGAAACTTTATCCCACTTACCGGCCATAAGAGTGGCCGCTGCCAGGGCTTCGAGCATGGGCGCTTTGCCCGGAGTTTTACGGTAACCG
This sequence comes from Cyclobacteriaceae bacterium, assembly GCA_046294915.1. Taxonomy (GTDB): domain Bacteria; phylum Bacteroidota; class Bacteroidia; order Cytophagales; family Cyclobacteriaceae; genus UBA2336. The sequence goes on from JBKBOE010000028.1 coordinate 8,456, forward strand.
TGTTTTGAAAGCGTGGGTCCGGAAGTATCCAAAAACAGTTCGGCATATTTTTCTTTCCAGAACAAATGAATAACTACACGATCCGGCTCAGGCCCTGAATCCGGACGCCTGCCGGTTCTTTCCCTGAACCGGTCGGCAATGGCATCTTTAACTTTTACATTTACGAACAACTCGTTGTTAACCGAAGGGTGGTTTACATTGCAGGTTACTGAAAAGTAGCCTCCTTCGGGAATCACCACCTCCCAGGGAAATTTTTTTACCTGCTCATAAATATGATCGGGGTGATTGGCCTGAAACTCGCGTAATGAATACAGTACCTGGCTGGCACACCGCAGGTTAAGGTTTAGCCTTATGCAGTCGTTTATAGTGCCGTGTAATTCCATACCGGTTTTAAAAACCCGATCGGGTTTAATACCCAGTTCTTCAATCTCCTGCTTGAGCCAGGGGGCTAAACGGTTGTTACAGGTAACAATAATGCGCGAACGGTTAGTTGATACATTCATACCTTACCAGTCGGCAATCACCGCTTTCTTCTTCCTGCCCAAAACAAAATAATTGTTGTTGACAAATTGCATCAGTACGCCCGAACCGACCAGCAAAGCCGAAGAGACCATAACGCCACGGTGAACCGTGTACTTTTCATCATTAACCACCGTAGTATTGATCAGGTCGCCAGTAAAAATCATCAAGCCGGCTGCTATAAAAGCTTTACCGATGGACGCGGTGCGAAAACCTGAATTGGGCAATCCGGTCATATCAATTTTCTGCAACTGGTGTGTGTAGGTGGTGTCTTCGCCAATCCGGAAGTAATCCGGGTGGATGCCCGCAATAAAGCCGCGCGTAAAATGATTTCGGTCCTTGCGCTTAAACCGGATGTAGTCACCTTCCTTAAACGAAACGATGGTATTGTCGCGTTTCAGAAGGATTAATCGGTACTGTGCAGCCGATACCCAGGGCGTAAGGGTTAAAAGAGTAAAAACAAAAAAATGTTTCATGCACCGAAGCAGCCCTAAAATAGGCAAATCGGTTACATCTTCACAATCCAGTTAAACGGATCGGGGGCCTGTCCGCGCTTAATCTTTTCCAGCTCCTTTAAAATCTGATTGGAATATTTCCGGTTACTAACGGGAGGTAAATAGTAATCTTTATCATTATAGCCGATGAGTTCAATGGGCGCTATGGTGGCCGCGGTGCCGGCACCAAAGGCATCGGTAACCGTGCCTTTCTCTAATCCATCGATCAATTCTTTTACACTTATTCTTCGCTCCTCCACGTTCCAGCCCCAGTGGCGGGCCAGTTTCAGTACACTGTCGCGGGTAATGCCCGCTAATATAGTATCGGTAAGTGCAGGCGTAACCAGTGTATCGTTTATTACAAACATCACGTTCATGGTACCGGATTCTTCAATGTATTCATGGTTTTTGCCATCCGTCCAGATGAGTTGATGGTACCCTTTATCCTGGGCCAGCTTGGCCGGATAAATGGCTCCGCCATAGTTTCCGCCCGCTTTAGCATAGCCGGTGCCGCCATCAATTGCCCGGGTATAATGCGTTTCAATTCTAACCTTAACGGGAGTTGAATAGTAGGCACCAACAGGGCAAAGAATAATCATGAAGGTAAAATCGGATGACGCCTTAATGCCGATGTATTCATCGGCCGAAAACATAAATGGCCTGATGTACAGCGAAGAGCCTTCCGTTGGAGGTATCCAGTTGCGGTCAAGGTCAATTAAGGCAAATAAACTATCCATGAACAGCTCCTCGGGAATGTGCGGCATGCACATGCGTTCGCCCGAAATGTTCATGCGCATCCAGTTGTCGTGCGGACGAAACACCAACGCCTCGCCATCGGGTCCGCGAAAGGCTTTCATCCCCTCGAAAATAGCCTGGCCGTAATGCAAGGCCGGGGTTGCCGGACTGATGGGCATATACCCGTACGGAACAATGCGGAAATTTTTCCACTCTCCGTTCCGGTAGTCGGCAATAAACATGTGGTCGGTATAAATTTTCCCAAAGGGTATGTTGGCAAAATCAATCTCTGCCAGCCTCGAATCTTTTACCCTGTGAATGCTGATGTTTTGCGTATCGACCATTTTTATGGGGTTTTGCGGAATTGCAGCCGCAAGTTAGCAGATATTTTTTATCCGGCTAACACACGTTAGGACAAACGGTTGAACCGGTTGAAAAAACCATCTTACATCCTTGGTTTCCAGGGTGTTTCATCTGCTCGTAACTCTTGCGCCATACTGCGGGCAAGCACAAAGAGGTAGTCAGAGAGACGGTTCAGGTACTTGATTACCAGATCATCCACGCGCTCAGCCTGATTAAGGGAGATGACAAGCCGCTCGGCTCTCCGGCAAACCGTCCGCGCGATATGGCAGAATGAAACAGAGGGATGTCCGCCAGGGAGAACGAACGATTTCATCGGAGCAAGGTTTACCTCCATTCTGTCAATTTCTTTTTCAAGGAACTGCACATCCTTTTCGGCAAGGGTTGGGATTTTTACCTTGGTGTTACCCGGTTCGGTTGCCAGCATTGAACCAATGGTAAAGAGCCGATCCTGAATTTCAATCAACACGTCCTTTCTGCCGGCATTAACCGGCTGATCACGGATAAGACCAAGGTGTGCATTGAGTTCATCTACGGTTCCATAAGTTTCGATTCGCAAGTCTGATTTTGACACACGCTTGCCGCCAAACAAGGAGGTGGTGCCTGCATCACCGGTCTTTGTGTAGATTTTCATGAAACGAAGTTGAGGGTTTCGGACTTACCGATCAACGATAATGGGTAAAATCAACAAACCAAACGGAACAGCGAACCGGCTTAGTGAGCAGCCACAACCGGCTTTCCTCGGGTAACGTGGTCATTTTTTTTGTCCCACTCCACCAATCCATCGCGCAGGCGCACAATCCTGTGGGCATAGTGTGCAATGTCGTCTTCATGGGTAACCATAATAATGGTGTTTCCTTTATCATGAAGTTCCTGGAAGAGGTTCATAATGTCGTATGAAGTTTTGCTATCGAGGTTACCAGTCGGTTCATCGGCTAGAATAATGGAGGGGTCATTCACCAGGGCACGGGCAATAGCCACGCGCTGGCGCTGTCCGCCCGAAAGTTCATTGGGTTTGTGGTGCCACCGGTCACCCAGGCCCACACTTTCAAGGGTTTCCATGGCTTTCTCTTCGCGGTCACTGCGGCTGTAGCCTGCATAAATCAGCGGCAGGGCTACATTTTCAAGCGCAGTGGCACGTGGCAGCAGGTTAAAGGTTTGAAATACAAAACCGATTTCCTTATTACGCACCTCAGCCAACTCGTTCTCCGTCATTTCACTAACCACGTGATTATTGAGGATGTAAGTACCTGATGTAGGCGAATCCAGGCAACCTACAATATTCATCAACGTTGATTTTCCGGAACCCGATGGCCCCATAAAGGCAACATACTCTCCCTTATCAATATTGATAGAAATAGACTGGAGGGCGCGTACTTCGTTGCTGCCCATTTTATAAACCTTTGAAATATTGTGCGTTTCGATGATTTTCATACCGCGGAAGAATTACGCTATTAGTACGTAGTTTCATTCAATAATTACATGCCCCGGAGCTTTTTGGATTTCATGCTGACGGGGGTTAAACCAAGGTTTATGACGGTACACCCGATACAAAGGTTACGATCTGCCGAATAACTTCATTGTCTTTTAGCAAGCGCGTATGCCCCAGACCCATGGTACGCAGTAATTGAGCTCTCGGATAGGCCTTTTGTATTACCAGCGGGTGGTTTATGCTTACATCCTTATCGTCTTCATCGTGCACTAGCAGCAATTCCATCGGTTGCTTTACCTCTTTTATTTTATAGCTGGCCGTGAAGGCATCAAACGGCTTGCCGGTTTTTTGTAAAACATATTTCTTAAAAAACTGTTTCGTCTTTTCCGATCCGTTAATGGCACGCAGGTAGGTATCAATTATTTCATCGCCTATCGAAGGGCTGGCCATATTAACCAGTTTTTTTACAGGCAACCCGTGTGCTGCCGCAAAGATGACGGCTGCCCCGCCAAACGAATGGGCAATAATGGCATCGGGTATGCCCTGTTGTTTGAATAAGGTATTCAAAACGACTTCATATTCCAGAATGTCGGTACTTCGCCCTTCGGATTTGCCATGCGCAGGGCCATCAAAGCCAAGCACGGAATAACCGGCCGCATTCAGGGGTTTAACAAAACGCCTGAACTGAGTAGCACGACCGGCCCATCCATGAACCACCAAAACATATTTTGAAAAATCGCCCCACCGATAGCACTGAATTTTTTTTCCGGCTGCGGAAAGCGTAAACTTTTTACTGAATGATTCGGCTTTAATTTCTTTTGGGGTTGGCTTATACCGAAGCGGTGAAAAAAAAATGTAAACAAACAGGCGATAGGCTAAAAACGGAAAAACGTTTTCCAGCTTAGGATATACCCAGCGAATGACTTTCAAAGCCGGAGGTGTTTTATCCTTCTTTTTACCCATACTGAAAACTCAAAGCGGAAGGGTGAATTCAAAGGCGGTATCCTGGTAATTAAACGTGCCGGTATCGTACACGCGCTCGGCAAACCATACCCGGTTGTTGCGGTCAACCAGAATAACAGTAGAGCAACGCGAGCCGTAATCCGGACTTTTTATAAACATACTGGAGAGTACGCGCTCGCGCTCAAGGCCGATACCGGTGTCGGGCAATTCATTATCGGCAGCGCGTTGCTCATCATAGAGCAGTTCAAAAAGGTTTGCCGGGTTAATCTCCGGGTTTGTAATTGCTTTACTGAATTTTTCTTTGCCCCGTTCTACCTTCGGCCAGGGGGTATTGAGCAGGTGGTTGCTTAAGCCGTGTACACCTTCGCTGAGTTGCTGAATGGTGCCTTGGTAATTGGAATAATAATACAGCGTATCCGGGTATCCTACCAGCAGGTTAAAACCATTATAAGCACTGGCTTTCTGTGCAACGGTGTTTAAATAATCATCGGGCTTGTCGCCATTTAAAAGGTAGGCCGAAACAAGCTCCCCGCGTGAAGGAGCTGCTGGTTTGAGATTCTTAAAATCGCGGTAGTTGGTTACCATGCTTATTTTTCCCTGTGTTGACATGGCCAGCCAGGTGCCGTTAGCCTCCAAGTCGCGGCCGCCTACAATATTGGGATAATCTTCCCAGAAATGAGCCGGGGCTGTTTTGCGCTTATAAAATTCATCGCGGTTGCCCGCCAGAATTAATTTATAGCGGGGATGATGATTAAGGGATATAAAAATGAGGCACATGCGTTAGCAACAAGGTCTATTTCTCAAAAAGTTCAAGCTGCGAAGGTAATAATTGAAAAGACTTACGATGGAGAGGTGTAATGCCGAGTTTTTTTATTCCTTCACGATGTTCTTCAGTAGGATAACCCACATTAGTAACCCAGCCATAACCGGGAAATTCGGCTGCATACCGCACCATTAACTCATCGCGATAGGTTTTTGCAAGTACGCTGGCCGCTGCAATAGAAAGGTAGGTGGCATCGCCTTTAACAATGCATTGAAAAGGGAAGTTACCAAAAGGTTTAAACCGGTTACCATCAATAAGCAGCAAGTCGGGTTTGATGGTCAGTTTCTCAATGGCCAGATGCATCGCCTTAAATGAGGCATTTAAAATATTAATACGGTCAATCTCTTCATTATCTACTTCAGCAACAGCCCAGGCCAGCGCATCACGAAAAATGTCCTCGCGTATAACCAGGCGCTCATCATGGGTAAGTTGCTTGGAATCGTTCAGTAATTCATGCCGGTATGCGTTTGGTAAAATAACTGCTGCAGCTACTACCGGTCCGGCCAGGCAACCTCTCCCAACCTCATCACATCCGGCTTCAATCAGGTTATGGGTAAATGAGGAGCGTAACATGGCCATCAAAGTTCACCATTCAAAATTCAAAATTCAAGGTTCAATATGGCCGGATTTGATTAATCTTGAACACTGAACCTTCAATTTTAAAATTTCATGAATCCCTGGAAAACGCTCTCCTCACGCGAAGTATATGATAATGCGTGGATACAGCTTACCGAGCACGAGGTTTTGAATCCCGCGGGCGGAAAAGGAATTTACGGCAAAGTACACTTTAAGAACAAAGCCGTAGGAATTATTCCGGTTGACCGGAAAGGAAATACCTGGCTGGTGGGGCAATATCGCTACACCCTCAATGCCTATTCTTGGGAAATACCGGAAGGTGGCTGCCCTCTCGACATTGAACCGCTGGAAGCAGCCAGGCGTGAATTGAAAGAAGAAACCGGCTTAACCGCTAACCATTGGCAACTCATTATGCGCCTGCATACTTCCAACTCGGTTACCGATGAGGAGGGTTTTATCTTTCTGGCGGAGGAATTGGCTGAAGGTGCGTCATCGCCTGAAGAAACGGAAGCTGACCTGATTGTGAAAAAAATGCCACTTCAGGAAGCCATTGCCATGGCACTGAATGGTGAGATTACCGACAGCATAAGTGTGGCCGGCTTGCTTAAACTGGCCTGCATGAAAAAAATCTGAAGAGCATCAGCATGCTTGTACCTGTTAACCCTGCACAATGACCATCCGCGACCATATAAAAACAAATTTTTTTCTGGCCTATCCGGTCATGCTCAGTATGCTGGGCCAGGTAATGACTGGCGTAGCCGACAGTGTGATGATTGGGCACACCGGAGCCACACCGCTGGCCGCAGCATCGCTGGCTAATGTTGTTTTTATTCTCCTGCTGACCTTCGGTATAGGTGTTTCGTACGCCATCACTCCGCTGGTAGCCGAGGCAGAAGGTCGTAAAGACAACCACCAGGTAATTCAATCCTTGCGTCATGGATTCATTATCAACCTGGTATCCGGTTTTATCCTGGTGGTTATCGGGTTCCTGGCTATTCCGGTTTTACATTTCCTCAATCAACCCGCGGATGTGGTGGAGCTGACTATTCCTTACCTGCAGATTATCCTCATCTCCATATTCCCTACCATGGTTTTTCAAACCTTCCGCCAGTTTGGTGAGGGACTTCACCGCACACGCATGGCCATGATTATTGTTATCACCAGCAACCTGGTAAATATTTTTCTCAACTATGTATTGATTTATGGTAAACTCGGATTTCCTGAACTCGGATTGAATGGTGCCGGCTGGGCAACGCTAATTGCCCGTACCCTTATGGGCGCGTGGATGGCCCTGTACATTTATTCCGGAAAAAGTTTTATCAGGTACCGGCCGGGCTTTGCCTTTGGAAATTATTCAGCTAAACTCATCAGCCGCATGCTGCACATCGGTATACCGGCAGGCATCCAGTTTATTTTTGAAGTAAGCGCCTTTGGTTTTTCGGCCGTCATGATGGGCTGGCTGGGAACAACGGCACTTGCTGCACACCAGATAGCCATTAACCTGGCCACCATCAGTTACATGACCACTTCCGGTTTGGGTGCAGCCGCCACCATTCGGGTAGGCAGTTACCTGGGCCAGAAAAACTTTACGCTGCTCCGGCATGCGGGCTTCACATTAATGGGCATGGGTGCCGTACTGATGACAATGTGGGGTATTGTTTTTGTTGTTGCGCGCTACCAGTTGCCGGCACTTTATATTGACAACTCCGAGGTTATTGCCATGGCCGGCCCCCTGCTGGTCATTGCCGGCTTGTTCCAGCTTTCAGACGGTATGCAGGTGGTGTGCATTGGTGCGTTGCGCGGCATCCAGGATGTTAAAATTCCCTCTCTGCTCATTTTCATAGCGTATTGGATTATTGGCTTACCGCTGGGCTACCTCTTGGGATTTCCACTCGGCCTTGGGGCAAACGGTATTTGGTACGGCCTTCTTATCGGTCTGACAATTACTGCACTGGCCATGTTTTTCCGGTTTAACCGGCTTACCCAAAACCTATCCAGCAGCATGTCTGCAGATTAATGTATTTTGGTGTTGCAAACCAAACTCCCTGCCTATGGTCGCTGATGCCTTGCCGGTGCGCTACTCGCAAACTACCATTACCGAACTGATGATACCCGCCTATGCCAACTTTGGCGGGAAAATCCATGGCGGTATTTTACTTTCCTTAATGGACAAGGTGGCTTATGCCTGCGCCAGCAAACATGCCGGCACCTATTGCGTAACCGTAACGGTTAACCGGGTGGAGTTTTTGCAACCCGTTGAAGTGGGCGAACTGGTTTCCATGCACGCATCGGTAAATTATGTGGGTAACACCTCGTTAATTGTTGGCATACGCGTAGAGGCCATGAATGTAAAAACCCATGACATCAAACACACCAATTCGTCATTCTTTACCATGGTGGCTAAAGATGATAATGATAAGCCTACCCCGGTACCCAAACTCATTCTCGAAAACAAGGAAGATGTAAAGCGGTTTATTGAATCCATGCAGATGAAGCAGATTATCGGCTCGGTACGAAAACAAATGGATGATGCCCGGTCGCACATTGAAGTAGAGCGCGCCAGCGAACTACTTAAAAATGAACGATGCATTCTGCAATTTTAGATTGCAGATTTTGGATTGTAGATTTAACCGTTTCAGTACTAATCATCACCTTATGAAATTACTCCGTTACCTTCTATTCCTGATCGCATTACCAACCTATGCCCAGTATCCCGTCATCCTTTCGCAGCGCGAGCAAGCCCGGGTTATTGATGAACTGCTGGACGACCGCATCCGTACGGTGTTGCCAAAACTTATGCGCAGGGAAGGCATCGACCTGTGGATAGTGATGAGCAGCGAATACAACGAAGACCCCGTTATCCGCACCCTTCTGCCGGCTACCTGGTTTGCCGCACGCAGAACCACCATGCTGGTGATGTTCGATCGCGGAGCCGATAAAGACCTGGAGTGCCTGGCCGTTTCGCGTTACGATGTCGGCAAAATCTTTAAGCGCTCCTGGGATCCGGAAACCCAGCCCGACCAGTGGGCACAACTTGGAAAAATCATTGCCGAACGGAATCCGAAAAAAATTGGCGTTAACCTGTCAGACTATTACGGCCATGCCGATGGGTTAACCCATTCGCACTACACCAAACTGATGAGCGCCCTTCCAAAAAAACTACAAGCCAACGTGGTCTCGGCTGAAAAACTGGCCGTAGGGTGGCTGGAAACACGAACGGATCGTGAAATGACCATCTATACACAAATTTGCCGCATCGCCCACGACATTATTAAAGAAGGTTTTTCCGACAAGGTTATTCATCCGGGTATTACCACTACGGATGATGTAGTGTGGTGGTACCGTGAAAAAATAAAAGAGTTGAAACTGGACACCTGGTTTCAGCCCTCAGTTAGCATTCAGCGCAACGAGCCCGAAGCCATCTTTAGCAGGCGGCCACAGCCGTATGTAATCCTTCCGGGCGATTTGTTGCATGTTGATTTCGGCATTACCTACCTGCGATTCAATACCGACACACAACAGCATGCCTATGTGCTGAAGCCCGGAGAAACTGATGCGCCCGAATACCTGAAGAAGGCCCTGGCCACCGGCAACAAACTGCAGGACATCCTTACCGGAAACTTTAAAGAGGGCAAAACCGGCAACCAGATACTGGCCGATACTCGCAGGCAGGCTATTGAGCAGGGCATTACACCCTCTATCTACACACACCCCATTGGATTTCACGGCCATGCAGCCGGCACTACCATCGGCATGTGGGATATGCAGGGCGGTGTGCCCTACACCGGTGATTACCCTATGCATTACAACACCGCGTATTCCATAGAATTGAACTGTACCGTAACCGTACCGGAATGGAAAAAAGACATCCGCATACAACTGGAAGAAGATGGTTACTTTGATGAAACGGGGTTCCGGTACATTGACGGCCGGCAACGCGAACTCATACTCCTTTCGGCACAGCAAGGAATAAACCGCGATTAGCGTATGAAGATCCTGAGGGTACTCTACACCGGATATGCCCTGATAATTTTCGGAATCCTCTTTTTCATTTTCTTTTTCCCACTACTCATACCCATCGCCTTTCCGCGACAGCATCACTTGGTCGGCATACTTAACCGCTGGTGGGCACGGGCGCTATTCTTCCTTGTGTTTATACCTGTTAAAATGGAATGGCGGTTTAAACCCGATCCCCGCCAACAATACATTTTTTGCCCGAACCACTTT
>JBKBOE010000028.1:18594-32718 GCA_046294915.1 Cyclobacteriaceae bacterium
CTGAACAAGCACAACACTATTTTTGTGGGAAAAAATGATATGGAGAACATTCCGTTATTCGGATTTATGTATCGCAGATTGCACATCACCGTTGACCGCTCCAAACTGAAAAGCAAGTTCAATACATTTATTCGATCCTGCCAGGCTATTGATGAAGGGAAAAGCCTGGTGATTTTTCCTGAAGGAGGTATCATTTCAGAAAAAGAACCGGTAATGGCCCACCTTAAAGACGGAGCATTTCGCCTGGCCGTACAGAAACAAATACCGCTTGTACCGGTAACCCTTCCCTTCAACAGGATAATCATGCCCCCGGATAGATTCCTGCTTTATTGGGGAACCGTGAAACTGATTTTTCATGAACCTGTTCAAACAAATGGAATGACCATGGAAGAAATTCCAGCTTTGAAAAAAAAACTGTATGACATCATTCAAACTGAATTAAACCGTCACCTAACCCGGTGAGGTAAATCAGTACGTGCTGTAAGAAACATTGAAACGACCGTGTGTTCCCCGGATTGCAGTCGAGCAGGATTGAGAGTAGGCCAGAAACTCAAATGTTCCTGAAAGCCTTTTCAGATGTTCATCATGTTCATGAATGGTAAGCACAGCCTGGTAAAATTCATCCGACACGAACGTGCACTCCGATTCGTTTCGCTGGAGGTGTATGTAGTCCTTTGCCTGATCATCCAAAACATACCTTCCCGGTTTAAGGGCAGTACCCTGAATAATAAATGCCAGGCGATCTTCCAAATCTTCACCGCTTCTTACCGATAAGCACACGGAATGCTCGAACGTGTAAAGATGGGCCTGCACCTCCTGTGCCACCCAGGGCTGATCATTTATAAGGCAGCCAAATACCTCTGCCCCTTGCAGGGAGGCTTCAGGAAGAGCCTCTCGTATTTCGGTTTGGCCCGAATGTTCTGAAAAGAAAAAGCCGGAAAGTATAGACCCAACCAGGAGAAATACCGGAAACAGCAATTTCAAATACATCGGTCAAAACTACCTTCCGTTGTTTATCTGTATAATTCCGGCTGGTTAATTTCAATTTACCAAATTATGAAGTTGCTAAAAATTAATTAACATAAGCCAAAATGGATACCTTATAATTTTTCTATACTTACGCATGCAATCGGTGTACTTCTGGAAAACCTGGTCGAGAGACTACCGTTTATTCTGGTTCCTGTGCAGTGCATTTTTTATTGGAGGTCTTATCTTTCTCTGGTACAGCTACCTGCCTGGTGCTGCCAACGTGATTGAATGGGAAAAACTCCATGAACAGAAAACTGTGGAGACCGTGTCGCACACGTTTGAGGCTGGTAACTTCGAATTTGACATCCCGATTGAATCCTACCTCACGTTCGAGTTCTTCCGCGGGAGCGCCCTTACACCAAACACCACAGCCTTCTATATATTCCTGGTAAGCCTTATTGCCAGTGCCCTCATCATCCTTACCGTTATCACAACCCTTACATCAAGGTTCTGGTATTTTACCGGGATGGGGCTATTCATCTTGTTCATCGTAAGCCTGCGCCTTGACGTACTCCAGCTCTTTGGGCTTACAGGTAAGCTTATTCCGGCATGTGTTATCGGGCTTTATTCCCTGATGAGTTTTTATTTCAGCTTTATCCGTATCACCACTCCATTTATTGTGCGGTTTTTAATTTTCACTTTGCTTACCGCTATACTGGGGTTCATCATTATTTTTTACGCAGGTGTTTATTACCCGTTTTTTCATCTGGCAGTAACAGGGTACGTTTCTGGCCTTATCCTTTCGGTAGTGTTTATTCTGATGGTTGCCCATGAGATCCCTGCCTCATTTGTTTTTCTGGCCAGCCAGGGCACAGCCACCGGCAAAAGCCTCCGGCATTTCAGCATCATTAGCGTGATATACCTGGTTAACCTGTGGATCGCCTATTTCCATGAAGCCGGCATCATCCATTGGAATTTCCTCTATATTAATCCTTACTTGTTGCTCAGCACATCGGCCCTGCTGGGAATTTGGGGCTTTAAGAACCGGGAAGTTTTGTACGAAAATATTTCCCCATTCTATCCTTTTGGGGCATACTTCTTTATGGCAATGGCCATAATAGCTCTGGCCACATGCGGATACCTGCTTGGCAACCAAAACGATGCCGCCCTGAAAATCATTCGCGACATCATTATTTTCAGTCACATCGGTTACGCCATTATTTTCCTCCTTTATGTGATCTCGAACTTTATCGGGATGCTGGCTGAAAATTACCCGGTACACAAAGTACTCTACCAGCCCAGCCACATGCCTTATTTCACCTTCAGGCTGGCAGGATTTATTGCTACGCTGGCCTTTGTTTTTTATATGAATTGGAAAGAATACCTGTATCATGGCCTTTCCGGATTTTATAACCATATGGGCGATTTGTACAGTAAACTCGAACAGCCGGCTTTTGCTGAAGCCTATTACATCAAAAGCAAATCGTATGGCTTTCAGAATAATCGTGCAAATTATCTGTTGGGCGAATTGGAGTCGCGCAGAAGTAATTTTGATAAAGCCCGCATGTATTATGAACTGGCCAACGGAAAACGTCCCACTGAATATTCACTTATCAATCACGCCAACCTTTACCTGAACGCGCGTAGTCCATTTGCAGCTATCGGGTTATACCGTAAAGCGCTTCAAAAAGAAAACTCACCCTTCATTCAAAACAACCTGGGGTTTGCGTATGCCAACGTTCACAAACTGGACTCGGCCGTAATTATGTTTGAACAGGCGCGCGAATTCAATACCACCCGTTCGACTGCCGAAACCAATTTCCTGGCCCTCATCGGGCAGGAGTTTATACCGGTAAATGTTGATTCGGTCTCCAAACTCTTCACGCAAACTCCGGGGGTGGAAGGCAATGCCCTCGCGCTTGCTACCCTGCACAAGCAAAAAATCCGGTTTCATCATCCGCCCCCTCAAACCCAACTTACGTTGCTTACCGCCACACGCCTTAATAACTACCTGGTACATGCGCTTAAAGAACTGGATACGGTGTTTATTGAAACCATTTTTCAAATTGCGTCCTATCCGGATAATGAACCGTACAGCGAAGCGCTCAAATCAACCCTGGCGCATGCCTGCTATCACCAGGGCAATGTATCAAAAGCCATAGCCACACTGGCCGAACTGGGATACCTGAGCCAGGCCAGGCAGGGCGAATACAATTACATTCTGGGATTGTGGGCCCTGGAGCAGGGCGCACCCGAACTGGCTGTATTGCATTTTCATAACGCAGTTGAAACCGATTATAAAAAAGCCCGGTATTACCAGGCTATTGCATTTGCAGAAGCGGGCCTGCAGGAAGAAGCGCTGCATGCCAGCCGGTCGTTACTGGCCGATTCCGATTCCGTGGTACGTGAAATAGGCCGGCAGTTACAAAAAGTTCTCTCTGCACCCTATACAGCTACCGCCTCATTCTCTGACCTGGAACGCTATCAGTTTTTGCGTTACCGGATAACTACGCGCGATACGATAGCCTTCAACCAATTGACCGAGGCGTTCACAAATCATGAATATCGGGCGCTGGCTTATTATGAAATGGGCATGCGCCAGTTAAAACTCGGGCGTTTACACCTGGCAAAAAAATACCTTACCCTTGCAGCCACGCAATCAACCAGCATGCCCCTGCGGCAGAAGATCAAGAATGCAGACTGGCTTATTGGATCGGCCTCCGCTAATTATGCGATAAGCGCATCAGGTAGTGATGTACCTTCGGCACAACCAGAGAAATTGCTGTTTGAGGCAATGGTTAGCGAACAACAAGGCGACAGCCTGAAAGCCACGCATTGCTTTAAACAATTAGCCACTCACAATCCCTTTTTTGAAGATGGCATACTGGCAGCAGCCCGTTACTTTGGCAAACATCCCGCACATCCGCTGCAGGTTTATAACTTCCTTACGGATGCCATTCACTTAAACCGGCATTCCTTTCGCCTGTTAACTGCCTATGCCGATGAAGCGGAGCGCCAGGGTTTTGATGAGTACGCTGCTGGTGCACGCAAACGTGCCCATGAATTACTGCTGAAGAAATAGTTTTAATGGAGGTGAGTGTCTATGCGTTTTGCTGTTCTTCGCCTGAAGTGCCGGGCCTTTTTTCCTTTTTTCTTTTTCTCCTTCAATTCTTTTTTAGCCAGCCGCAGGTTCTCGCGAATCACCTTCCAGTAGTCGGGGCCGTAGTCCACAAAAATTTCAGAGCCGGCCGGAATATTTTTCTTTGACTCAATATAAGCCTTCAGTCCTTTGGTAGTATAATCACAATTATTGGTAACGCCTTTTATCCGGCTCAACCCTCGGGCATCGTTGGCATAGCGTGCCAGATGCCTCAGCGTTCTCCACGCATCGATTACATGGTCGCGCTTCACGTAAAAGATATAGGCATTTTTGCCATCCACATCTTTTACATCCTTCCAAGTAGTGATCTTTCCCTTGTATTCAACAACCTTAACCCCTTTGGGAATAAATACTTTGGTAAAGAGCCCTTTGCCGGCATTCGGCAGGGTTGACTTCTTTACATAAAGATGTTTTTCGTATAGCGCCATAGAACGGGCGCGAAGATAGAAACAGTAAACAGAAATAAAAAAGTCGGTTAGAAGTACCGTTAGTTAACCGGGCATTTCACCTAAAAGCAAAAACATTATGAAAAACAAAAGCCCGGGCTATTGCCTGAGCTTTGGTATGTCGGGGTGAGAGGATTCGAACCTCCGACCTCTACGTCCCGAACGTAGCGCACTAGCCGGGCTGTGCTACACCCCGAGGGTCGCAAAAGTAATTACTTCAGCCCAATTTTTCAGCGTTTTCAATACCTTTGCCCACGCATTTCTTTCTTATGACAAAATTCATACCCCTCAACGACCTGCACATAAAGCTTGGTGCCAAAATGGTGCCCTTTGCAGGATTTAATATGCCTGTTCGTTATTCATCCGATATCGAAGAACACATGGCCGTTCGCAACAGTGTGGGCGTTTTTGATGTATCACACATGGGCGAGTTTACGGTAAAAGGCCCGAAGGCACTTGATTTAATTCAACGCGTAACCAGCAACGATGCCGCTAAACTCATCAATGGCCAGGCTCAGTATTCCTGCCTGCCTAACGACACAGGCGGAATTGTTGATGACCTGATTGTTTACAAAATCAAAGACGAAGACTACCTGCTGGTAGTCAATGCCGGAAATATTGACAAAGACTGGAACTGGATCGGCCGGCATAATACGTATGGAGCTGACCTGAAAAATATTTCGGATGACATTTGCCTGTTTGCCATTCAAGGCCCCAAAGCAGTTTCCACTCTTCAAAAGCTAACCACTACCAACCTGAGCACCGTTAATTACTATCACTTTACTGTGGGCGAGTTTGCCGGTATTCCCGATGTCATTATGTCAAACACGGGTTATACAGGTGCTGGCGGTTTTGAAATTTACATTCATAAAAATCATGCTGAAAAAGCATGGAACGCCATCTTCGAAGCGGGGAAGGAATTTACTATTAAACCGATAGGCCTTGGCGCCCGCGATACGTTACGCCTGGAAATGGGATTCTGCTTATACGGTAACGATATAGACGACACAACCTCCCCGTTGGAAGCCGGCTTGGGATGGATCACCAAATTTACCAAAGACTTCATCAATTCCTCCGCCATCAAAAAACAGAAAGAAGAGGGTGTTAAGAGAAAACTGGTTGGTTTTAAGATGATCGACAGAGGCATACCCCGGCATGATTACCTCATTAAAGATGCGGCAGGAAATACCCTTGGAAAAGTAACCTCCGGAACCATGTCGCCCGTGCTGGGTATTGGTATCGGCTTAGGATACGTAACCACAAACCTGTCATTGCCCGGCAGTGAAATTTTTATCGATATCCGCGGCCGCTTACTAAAAGCGGAGGTAACCAAACTTCCTTTCATCGGCAAATAACCTCGCTGAATGAAAACGATTGACGTATGCCTCACTCCCGACCTGATGCATTTGTATCCGGTGAGTAACCGCACTGTGGTAGTAGTAGATATTTTACGCGCTACCTCAACCATGGTTACTGCCTTAGCCAACGGTGCCGAAAGCATTCTGCCGCTGGCCGATCTGGAAACCTGCCGTAATAAAGGTGCGATGGGCTACATCACCTCCGGAGAACGCGATGGAAAAAAAGTGGATGGCTTTGATAAAGGCAATTCACCTTTCGAATACATGGACAGTGATATCCGTGGAAAGAAAATTGCCTTTACCACCACCAACGGTACACAGGCCATTGAAAAATCGCGGGGTGCAAAAGAAATCATCATCGGCTCCTTTCTTAACTTTTCATCCGTAGTAAACCACCTGCTTCTTGGCGAAAACAGTGTATTGATTGTTTGTGCCGGATGGAAAGGAAGGGTTAACCTGGAAGATACATTGTTTGCCGGTGCAGTGGTGGATAAACTGAAAAACTACCTTGGCCCCGATTGCGATGCACCGCTGGCCGCAAGGCATTTATACACTGTTGCTAAACCGGATATGCAAAAATTCCTCAGCGAGTCATCGCATGTAAAAAGATTGAATCAGCTTAACATCCATAAGGATTTTGAGTTTTGCCTTACCGTGGATCACTACAAAATCCTTCCCCGGATTAAAAACGGAATCATCATAGCCTGATTTAATTCAATTTCTTTCAAACACCGCATTTCCGCCCACCACGGTTTTAAGGACCTTCACATTCCTGATCGCAACCGGATCAATCCGGGTAATGTCATCTTCCAGGATAACATAGTCGGCCAGTTTGCCGGGCTCCAGGGAACCTTTTATTCCTTCTTCAAAGCTGGCAAAGGCTGCATTAATGGTATACGCTTTTAATGCCTCCTCTACCGAAATTTTCTGTTCGGGCACCCAGCCTTCCGGATTTTTATCATCCAGCGTTCTGCGGGTAACGGCTGCATAAATACCTTCGAGCGGTGTGGGTGGAGCCACAAACCAATCGCTGCCAAAGGCCAGTTTAACATTAGCGTCAAGCAGCGCTCGGAACGCATAGGTTGTTTTACACCGTTCATACCCGATTATTTTTTCTGCCCAGCGGCCATCATCAATAGCGTGGTAAGGTTGCATACTCGGTATCACCTTTAGCTTGGCAAACCGCCCGATGTCGTTGGGGTGAATATGCTGGGCATGTTCAATACGAAATCGCCTGTCGCGCTCTCCGTTTTCTTTCGCAACACGTTCATAAATATTCAGCAGGGTATGAATGGCTTTGTCGCCAATGGCATGGGTCATTACCTGCAGGCCGGCACTGTCGGCTGATTTTATTCTGCGGTATAATTCATCTTCGCTGATGACAAAAAATCCGGCATCGTTCGGACTGTCGGTAAATGGTTCAAAGAAGGCAGCTGTATGCGAGCCCAGCGAGCCGTCAACAAATTCTTTCAAGCCGCCAAAGCGCAGCCATTTATCTCCATAACCCTGTGCTTTTGCTTTTTCGTTAAGTGTTTTCCAGTTCACAAGGCTCATGCCCGCATAAATGCGTGTTTTCAAATTACCGGCAATTCGGGCACGCTCAAACACCGATATGTAACCACTCATGTTATGAGCTGAAGTAACCCCACGCTCTGCCACGTAGGTCATAGCGGCTTCCAGTGCACGGTCTTCCTGCTGAACGCTGGGTGCCGGGACTTTTTCGGAGATCATGCCCATGGCGTTGTCTTTAAAAATTCCGGTAAGCCGTCCGTTTTTGTCGCGCACAAGGGTTCCGCCCGGCACATCTTTTACTTTATCGGTTATGCCGGCTGCCTTTAAGGCTGCGGTGTTGGCCAGGCTCATGTGGCCGTCAAGGCGGTTTATCCATACGGGGTTATCGGGGGTTACGGCATCAATCCAATCGCGTGTGGGAAGTTCACCGCCCCAGTTTTCATGATCCCAGTCACCATTTAAAATCCAGGCACCTTTGGGTTGGGTTTTGGTAAAATCGGCAATACGCTGAATAAATTCTTCTTTTGTTTTTGCATCGCGCAGTTGTACCGATGCCAACGCAAAGCCGCCATCTACAAAGTGTGTGTGGCAATCAATAAATCCGGGAACAATCAGGTTGTCGGGAGCGGCCTCGGTAACTTTGGTTTCTTTTCCGATCCATTTTTGTATTTGCTTGCGGGTTCCAACCGCAACGATGGAGTCGCCAATTATGGCAAACCCTTCTGCCCAGGGTTGCGCTTCATTGGCTGTCCATGTTTTGCCAAGCACCACTTGCTCGGCCACCGGGTGTTGTTTGCACGAGGCCAGCAACCCCATTAAAATCAGAATGAGGATGTTTTTTTTCATTGGAGTTTCGGATTAGATTGATGACGATGTTGATCGCGGTTTGTTTTCTTTTCAAGATTTTTTTTAAAGGCGGTGGTTAAATCCACCCCGGTTTGGTTGGCCAGGCAAATGAGTACCCACAGCACATCGGCCATTTCATCGGCCATATCTTTGTTTTTATCACTCTCCTTTTCCGATTGCTCCCCATACCTGCGTGCAATGATGCGGGCCAGTTCGCCCATTTCTTCGGTAAGGATAGCCATATTGGTTAGTTCGTTGAAGTAGCGTACACCGTGAGCTTTTATCCACTCATCAACCTGGAGTTGGGCTTGCTGTATTGTCATTTGACTTACGTAGTAAAGAAGTTAGACGTATGATGGGAGATTAAAGAACGAAATACCGCTTAAAGGTAGCAAGGCATACAACGTTTTGCTACTACGCCCTAGATCTTTTGTCTACTCCAGTTCTTCAAAATCAATATCCATCACTTCAAATTTTTCCCACCCCACAAAATCGAAATGCCACCATTCTGATGTATTTACTTTAAACCCATGTTTTTCCATAATGGAGATCAGCAACTGGCGGTTTCTCCGAACTATGGGATCGTTAACCGGGGTTGAAGGCCAGGCTTCTTTTTTAAAAGAATCGTACCCGGTAGGCATTGCCAACTCCCTGCCGGTTTTCAGATCAACAATTGTCATGTCAACTGCGCAACCCCGGTTGTGCCGGGAACCTTTGTAGGGCGAAGCCACATAGGTAGTGTCGCGGTAGGTTTCATAAAATTTAACCGTTGCCGAATACGGGCGGTAGGCATCATAAATCTTAATGCCCACGCCTTCTTTCTTAAAATCTTCCTGGGCCTTTTTTAATGCTTCGGCCACCGGTTTTCGTGCATAGGCACGCGCCAAGGTGTAAATCTGTTCGCCTGTAAAGTTGTTGGTCGTGGCATACCGGATGTCCAATATAATGCCGGGTATAGCGTGCTCAAGATTTACCAACTCCATCTGCGGATTTACTTTTACCTGTTCGCGGTATTGTTCAATCCGCATGGGCCTGAGGCCGTACCTATACTGGGCCTCAACCGGTGCAGATACAACCATCAAAAGAAAAAGCAAACGATTCATTCGTTCAAGAGCTTTTTATAAAGTTCATAATTATCAGACTCAAAACAACAGAAAATTACACCCGATAATACCTCATTGTTTTTTAGAAAAGACCTGATCTCCCGTACGGCAATAGTTGCGGCTAATTCCTTCGGGAAACCATAAATGCCCGTACTGATATTGGGAAAGGCGATAGTTTTAATGCGCTTTGCTGCAGCCAGTTTCAGGCTCTCCCGGTACGTACTGGCCAGGAGTTCTGCCTCGCCCTGATGACCACCCTGCCAAACGGGGCCTACTGCGTGGATGACGTACCTGGCTTTCAGGTTCGCACCCGAGGTGATTACTGCATGCCCTGTTTTACAGCCACCAATCCGGCTGCATTGTTCGGCCAATGATGGCCCTGCCGCCCGATGAATAGCTCCGCAAACTCCGCCTCCGGGCAAAAGTTGCTCATTCGCTGCATTAACAATGGCATCGGCATCCACTTGGGTGATGTCGCCCTGAATCAACTGCAGGCGCTTCATTATACTTTATTTTTTGTATCGATGATAATCGTAACCGGCCCGTCATTTATCAGGTGTACGTTCATGTCGGCACCGAATTCACCTGTCTGTACCGGTTTTTCCAGTGCTGCTTCAAGGGCGTTAACAAACTTTTCATATAAGGGTATGGCCACATCGGGTTTAGCGGCTTTGATGTACGAAGGCCGATTCCCTTTTTTTGTGCTGGCGTGCAATGTGAACTGGCTGACCACCAGAATATCTCCCCCATCATCCTTCACACTTACGTTCATCACCCCGTTGGCATCGTCAAAAATGCGCAGGTTAACAATTTTGCCGCTCAGCCAGTCAATGTCCTCCTGGGTATCGGCATCTTCAATACCCACCAGCACCAGCAACCCCCTGCCTACGGCCGATTTGACCTTCTGGTTGATTTCAACACTAGCTGATGACACTCGTTGAATTACCGCTATCATAGAAACTAAAATACCTGAAGTTCTTTTGATTCGTGAATGAAGGTGCCGGCCTCGTTGCGCGCGGCACAGGCAATCATGGCCCGTGCTACCTTTGCTGCCTCAATGGCTTTATACTTTTCAGGAATGACCCACCCAAAAAGTTTATAAAAGATTTTAGCGGCATCCTCACCTGCCCTGCTCTCGTCACGCGCACCTAAAAGCAGCGATGGCCTGAAAATATGAAGCGCATTAAACCCTGCTCCTTTAAGCGCTTCCTCCACCTCTCCCTTCACCTTATTATAAAAGATACGCGAATGCTTATCTGCCCCTAATGCGGTAATCAACAGAAAAGTTTGTGCTCCCTGGTTGCGGGTAAGTTTTGCCAGTTCAACCGGGTAATCGTAATCTACTTTGCGAAAAGCCTTCGCTGAACCCGCTTTGCGAATGGTTGTACCCAGGCAGCAAAACACATCATCGGCTTTTAATTGCTGATAGCTTTCGCTTAAGCGATCGAAATTCAAAACCAGATTCACTATTTTCGGATGCGTGATGGTGAGCGGTGAACGGCTGATGGCTTTTATCTGGGTGTAGCGATCATTTTCCATTAACAACGTTAACACCTGTTTGCCCACCAATCCGGAAGAGCCGGCTACCAATGCGGTTCTCATGCTGCATCGGGTTGCGCTTTTTCCCAGGCAAGAAACCTTTCCACTTCACCGGCTACTGAATGATACACCCACATCACTACGGCAAAGTCATCGCTAAGTCCAAGCACAGGTATAATATCAGGAACAACATCAAAAGGATTCAGGAAATAGATAAGCGCTGCCAAAAGAGTCGCCATGGCTTTCCAGGGAAGGGAACGATAATGCCCTGTACCATACGCTTTGGCTATGCGCAGCAATATGTTCATTGTTTGCCTGAAGGTATTAGTGTTTACCTCTTTCCAATTTGTTTGACTGATCTTTACGGAAATCTTGGCCAGCAAAACAGCCATACGTGTATGCTTGTTGCGCATTGTTATCGCTTCTGCCAGGGAGGAAGTAAAAAACCGGTTCATTCAGAAACTTTGTTGAATCTCGGCTTTCAGTTGCACTAAAGCATGCGCAATGGGATCGGGCTTGGCCATAAACCGTTCAAAAATTTTTTTTGATAAATCCAGGCTGGTGGATTCCGGCTTCATTTCTGTAGCGGCATCGTTAATGGTTACAACCAAATCTTCCTTTGCGTTCCGGATCAGATCCCACACGGCTTCGCTCATAAATACCTGCTGCGACACATTGTGGTTGTACTCATTCCTGATTTCATGTAAAAGCATGTGGTGAAAATCGTGGGCTGGCACCGGACCGGGGTTCAATCGGACCAATAAATTCTGCGGACTGATCCGCTCTAAAAACAGGCACATCCTTTCGTATGCCTGAAGACGTAACGGAAGTACGGTTTCAATGCTCCGCCCCCGTATCTCCAGTTTTTTCAACTCAATCTCCTTGGCCAGAAACGATCGAACCAGCAGGTAGGCCGCATACAATACAACCGAGGCGGGAATGAGTATTTTTCCGAATTCAATAACTGCGTCCATCGTGAATCAATCTGATCTTAAAAGTGTTTGAATTTAAATAATTTTGCCCTTTACCCGGGCCCACAAAGATGCACGATTTTAAGCCGATTACCATATCTGCCAAGGCTGCTGAAGAAATCAAAAAGATTATGGATAAAAAGGGCATTCCTTCTGATTACGGCCTGCGTGTAGGTGTACGCGGGAGCGGATGCGGAGTGTCGATGATGATCGGCTTCGACAAGAAAAAGGACTCTGATCTGGCTTATACCATCAGCAACATCCCGGTTTATGTTGATAAGAAACACACCCTGTTCCTGATCGGTAAAGAAGTTGATTTCTATGAAGGAGACGAGGGCCGGGGGTTCACTTTTGTTGATTCACATTCCGCCCCTTAAGCACTACAATGCTGGGCCTTATGCGGGCCTGACACATATTGTCAAAATCGTATTTTATGTTCGTACCCATAAACGAACAAAAAACCATGAGACCAGCCATTGCAAAGAACCCGGTAAGAACAAAAAAGAACGGTGCAGCTAAGCCGGTAAAGCACCCCGAATTACTTTTTATCATTGCCCCCCCGCCCCACATCTGCAGTGATGTGGCCGTACTGAAAGATGATGTACACTACCTGATTGGCCACACCTTTGCTGACCGGTTTTCGAGAGCCCATATATCTCTTTTTCGTTATGCGGATGAACATACTGCCGATATGATTGACTTTGTGGAGGAAAAGGCCGCTGCCTTTCAACCCTTCAATGTCTTTTTAAAAGACTTTGGCGCGTTTCAGCAGGGCTCCAGCCGTTCCATATACATGGATATTGTAAATAAGTATGCCATACGCGAGATTCTTGAAAATTTGCTGAAAGATGCTCCTGAGTTTACACCCCATATTTCCATTGCAAAAAACCTTTCGGATGTTGATTTTCTGAAATGCTGGCCTTATTTGAAAGGACTGAACTACAGCAACCAGCACTTTGTGTGCGACCGGATTACCGTGCTTATCCGGGAGGAAAACAAGTGGGTGCATTACAAGGAAATCCCTTTTGGAGGCTAATCCGCAAAAATCGGGTTGAACCGGTAATGCCGCCAACGGATATTTGGTCTTTCAAAAACCGATACCTTTATAATGGTAACCGTGCAAAACATCAACTATCAGCGCATTGAGCAGGCCATAACCTATTTGCAGGAGAACTTTCACCGGCAACCTGAACTGGAAGAGGTTGCCGAAAAAGTACACATAAGCCCATTCCATTTTCAGCGAATCTTCAGTGCATGGGCGGGCATCAGCCCGAAACGCTTTCTTCAATTCTTAACCGTAGATTTCCTGAAAGAAAAAATCCGGGAAACCCGAAACCTGATGGACGCAGCCGAAGCAGCAGGACTTTCCAGTCAATCAAGGGTATACGATTTGTTCACCACCTTAGAGGCGGTTACACCGCAGGAATACAAAACCGCTGGTTCGGGTATCACTATTGAATACGGATTTCATGAAACTCCTTTCGGAATGTGTTTACTGGGTGTAACCGGGCGCGGCATCTGCTGGATGGCCTTTCTGAAAGAAGGTGAAGAACAAACTGAACTGGAAGCCATGAAAGCACACTGGCATAATTCTGTTTTTCACAGCGATCAGCAACTAACGCTACCCTATGTTACCAGAATTTTCCAACATTCCACTGCCCAGAATAAACTCCACCTCCTTGTAAAAGGCACCAACTTCCAGGTAAAAGTATGGGAAGCGTTACTGCGTTTACCGGAAGGAGGAGTAACAACGTATCAGGAGATCGCCAAGTCAATTAAAAACCCAAACGCACTGCAGGCGGTTGGATCAGCAATAGGCGCCAATCACATCGCATACCTTATACCCTGTCATCGGGTTATCAGGAAGGACGGTGTGTTGGGCGAATACCGATGGGGTTCTCCAAGGAAGAAGAGCATAATTGGCTGGGAAATGGCCAGAGTCTCAGGATTCTGAGTTTTGCCCTCCTTCGATTTTCCTTTCTATATTGAAGGGAAAATTTCCTGGTGAATCGCAATCCTATTATTGCCCGGTTTAAGCAACTGTTTCTTCCGGGAATCATCCTTCAGTCGGTACTCATCGGTGGTGGCTATGCCACCGGTCGTGAGATTGTTGAGTATGGTGCAAAGTTTGGTGCCAGCGGATGGGTTAGCGGGCTGGCTATTTTTCTGGGTTTCTCCCTTCTATCCATTATTTCCATGGAGGCCTGCCGTCAGTGGCAG
>JBKBOE010000029.1:0-32442 GCA_046294915.1 Cyclobacteriaceae bacterium
GCTTTAATAACCGTTTGGGGCATACTGACCATCATTATCTTCAAACCAAAAAACTTAGCAACAAACGAACGAGAAAGGAATGCCGGCTCATAACGGCCGCTTCGCAAAAGACGTAGGTTCGTGCTTTTATGATAAGTAAAGCGCTAAATACAAACTAAGGGTGATTCCTTTAATGCCAGGCTGTGAAAAATATGACAGTATCAACAACAAAACAATGAAAAATATACTATTTGATTTTATCTCAAAATACATTTCTCTGACAGAGGATGAAAAGAACGCATTACTTTCGTTAAACTTATTTCACTCAGTCAAGAAAGGAACTCTTTTACTCCAAGAAGGGCAACATTCGAAAGAGAGCTACTTTGTTTTAAAAGGCTGTATTCGCAGTTATTACTTTATAGATGGAGAAGAAAAAACGACTGCCTTCTATACAGAAATGGAAGCTTTGACACCGCCTTGAATGCAGGAATAGTTGTAAGCTTAAAAGCGCAGTGTCATAGACACCAACTTATCCTGCACTAACTCAACTTCGCCACCATACTAATGTACCGTTCGGGCACTTCTCCTTTGGTAGCGGTTTGATAATCGTTGTAGCTGCACGGGGCAATGCTGTTGCGTGCATAGCGTTCAATGCCGCCAGGGTAGGGTACTTCCATCCACCAGCGCTCGCTTAACTTGCTTTTATAAAAGGTAATGGTTTCGTTTTCCACTGGCATGGCCACCACATATTTTAAAAAATCGTTGCTCTTAAAATTCTGTTCTTTTTTGCGGTGGTAGTAGCCTTCAATAAAATACCACACCATGGTTGCTATTACGCTCGCAGTTTTTTTGTGCACATCATCCAGTTCGGGATTGTATTCGTAAAAGCCTGCGGAGCTTAGCTTTTCATTCTGCCCCGCATACCAGCATATCTGGCAGGCTTCTTCACCGGTTAGCCCAAATGGCTGGGCGTTGGCATTGCCGGGCGCATCGGCTGACCGAATGGCGGTGATATCGAACGACAGCATATCGGCATTGCGGATTACGGGTTCCATCTCCTGCAGGTTGGTACGCATCTGCCCTATGCGAAATGCCTCGAAGTACAGTTTTTCCAAAACCGAAACCGAGGTGGGGTCAATAAGGTAGCTCTGATAGGCTAAATGGGTGTAGCCGAACAGGAAGTTGGGTTCGTGCAGCAGGATTTTGTGAATATGCTGGCGGTTCATCGGGGCTTCGCGGTTTTCATCCAGGTCCAGAAAGGCATCAATGTTCAGCAAACTCACCAGCTTATCCATGGTTTCGTAGGCGGCATACTGGCCGTAATCCAGGTCGTGCGAGCCGCCCAGAATAACGGGCAGAACATTGTTTTCGAGTAATATGCGGCAAACTTCGCTCAGCCGTGTGTACGTTTCTTCCAGGTCGTGGCCGGGGTTCAGATTTCCCAGGTCAACCACGCGGTACAGGGCGTTTCCTTTTTTCAGGGCATAAAGTTTTTTGCGGATTTCATCGGCAGCGTTTTTGGTTCCGGTGTTTTCACCTGCCCCTCTGCTTTCGCCAATACCAATTATGGCGATATGGGCATCTTTATACCCGGGCATTTTTTTGTCGAACACACGGATACTCTTAAAGATTGAAGAAGTTGACGTAACCGAAGCGCAAACCGATTCGCTGATGGGAGAGAAGAGGATGGTCAGATCCATGCGGTCTATTTTTGAGAAAGATACAAAAGCTAAGAAATAAAAAAGGAGCCGGTAAGGCTCCCTTTCTGGCATTATCAATTTTCCGGTTATCCGCCAAAGTCGTCAAACCGGATGTTTTCTTTCGGGATACCCATCTCATCGAGCATCTTCAACACGGCTGCGTTCATTAACGGGGGACCGCACAGATAGTACTCCACATCTTCGGGTGCCGGATGATTTTTCAGGTAGTTATCGTAAAGGCATTGGTGAATAAAGCCCAGGTAGCCATCACCTTCGCGGTCATCCAGGTTCTTGAGCACTTTCCAGTTGTCTTCGGGCAGGGGCTCGGAGAGGCCGATGTAAAACCGGAAGTTAGGGAAGTCCTGCTCGATCTTCCGGAAGTGATCTACGTAAAATAATTCTTTCTTCGAACGGCCTCCGTACCAGTAAGAAACCTTGCGGTTGGTTTTTTCGGTGTGAAAGAGGTGAAAAATCTGCGCCCGCAGCGGAGCCATGCCCGCACCTCCGCCTATGTAAATCATTTCGCGTTGGGTTGGGTTAATGTGGAATTCACCGTAAGGGCCGGAGATGGTTACCTTATCGCCTGGCTTGCGAGAGAACACATACGATGAACAAATGCCCGGGTTTACGTCCATCCATTTGTTGTTGGCGCGATCCCATGGAGGAGTGGCTATCCGAATGTTGAGCATGATGATATTTCCTTCTGCCGGGTGGTTGGCCATGGAGTAGGCCCGGAAGATGGGCTCATCGTTTTTCATTTTTAAATCCCACAACTTGAACTTATCCCAGTCGCTTTTAAACACATCGGGTTTATGACCCAATTCAGGGTGCGGGGTAATGTCGATGGTTTTATAGTCAACGGTTATGGCTGGCACATCAATCTGGATGTACCCACCTGCTTCAAATTTTAAGTTTTCACCCGGAGGAAGTTTAACCACAAACTCCTTGATAAACGTGGAAACGTTGTAGTTCGATACCACTTCGCACTGCCATTTTTTAATGCCAAAAATTTCTTCGGGTATCCGAATGGACATGTCTTGTTTTACTTTTACCTGGCAGCCTAAGCGAACATGATTAGCTTTTTCCTGCCGGCTGAGATGCCCCAGTTCGGTAGGCAGCACATCGCCTCCACCGGATTCAACCACGCACTTGCACATGGCGCAGGTGCCCCCGCCACCACAGGCTGACGGAAGAAAAATCTTTTGGTTGGCAAGGGTGGTGAGCAGCGAAGAACCGGCTGATACGGTAATGGCATTCTGCGCATCGCCATTGATGATGATTTTTACAGGCCCTGATTGAACCAGCTGCTTTTGGGCAACCAGCAGCAAGGCTACCAGCAACAGAATGATAAGGGTGAAAGCAATAATGGAGGAAGCGACAATCATAGCAAAACCGGTTTACGGGCTACAAATATATTTGGTGAAGCTGTTAAAAATGGCATTGTTGAACAGATTTTTCCACCCTGTTAAGGGCAATTTCAGGCCACCAAAAGCGCATTGGTATTTGTGGCCGTGCCGGCTGAAGCAAAATCGGGTTCAGGCGCTAAAATTATGCTAACCTGCGGATGGCTGCTCCAGTGGTTCAGTTTTTCAATGAGCACCCGCCCCAGGGTGTATTGATGGTTTGCACCGGCATATCCGCTCTCTACTTCCAAAAACTCGTGCAGGGGTGTTGCCATACCTGCCGGGAAGCGTACAAATGCTTGTGCAGTTAGTTGGTTTGAAAACTGCACATCGCCCTTTTGCTGTGCTTTGCGGTACTCGTACCGGTAGCCGTAGCGCAGGGCGGAAATATCCGATAATACGGCTGAAGCGGTAGGGTGCCCGCCTGCACCTTTACCAATAAACAGTTGCCGTTCTGAAAAGGCCCCGAAAACCTGAACGGCATTGTATTCATTTTCAATTTGCCGCAGCGGATCCGGACGTTTAACAAACTGGGGTATAACCAGGCCATGCACGTTGCCGTCAAGTGTAAATGCGCGGGCTACCAGTTTAATAGTATGGTTGTTCTGCCGCGCATAGGCAAGGTCATCCGCGCTGATGCGGTCAATCCCGATGTTGATGATGTTATCCGGATGGACAAAAACACCGAAAGCATGGGCAAGCACAATGGCCAGTTTAAATTTCGGATCGAAGCCGGCCACATCAAGTGTCGGGTCCGATTCTGCAAAACCCAGTTGTTGTGCCTGTGCCAATGCGGCTTCGTAATTCTGGTTGTCTTCGAATATGCGGGTAAGAATGTAATTGGTGGAGCCGTTAAAAATTCCGTTCACCTCGGTAATCAGGTCATTATCATAATATTCTTCGAGGTTGCGGATAATCGGGATGCTGCCACATACGGCACCTTCATACAATACCGACCGGTTGTATTCTTGTTGCAGGTAATAAATTTCCTCCAGGTTTTCAGCAAGCATTTTTTTATTGGCTGTAACCACATGCTTGCCGTTTTGAAGGGCGTGCTTCACAATTTGAAAGGCTGCGTTGGCATCGTCAATTAATTCCACCACCACATCAATTTCCGGATCCTGGAGAATTACCTCTTTATCCAGAGTAAAGAACGAATCCGGCAAGGATCGTTTTTTTTCTGCGTGCTTCACACATATTTTTTTGATTTCGGCTTTTATTCCTATTGATTTATGCAGGACATGGTATAGCCCCTGGCCTACGCAACCAAAACCAAAGAGTCCGAGTTTCAGTGTTTTTCCCATGATTACATTGTTAAGCAGTTACTAATTTTTTTGCTTTGGCTTTTTTTAGTGCCTGCTTTAAGTCGGCAATGAGATCATCGGCATCTTCAATTCCGCACGAAAGGCGAATGAGCGAATCGGCAACACCCGATTGCAACCGCTTTTCTCTGGGAACAGATTTATGCGTCATCTGTGAGGGATGACAGATCAGACTTTTAACACCGCCCAAACTCTCGGCTAATTTGAAGTAACGGGTAGAGGTAACCACGGCAATGGCTGCTTCTTCTGTATCGTCTTTCAGGGTGAATGAGACAACGCCTCCAAATAAACCATTTTGCTGGCGCGCGGCCAGTTCGTGGTTTTTATGATGGGCTAAGCCCGGATAGTATACCTTATCTACGTCTTCGCACTGTGTTAGAAACTCGGCAACGGCTAATGCCGTTTTACACTGGCGCTCCACCCGCAGGGTTATGGTTTCAAGGCCACGAATGGTTAACCAGCAATCTTGCGGACCAAGTATTCCTCCGGAAGCATTTTGAATGAATTTAATTTTTTCGGCAAGCTCTTCGTTTTTCACAACGACCAATCCGGCAACCAAATCAGAATGTCCGGCCAGGTATTTTGTTCCGCTATGAATAACAACATCTGCATCCAGCGCCAGCGGTTTCTGGGCAACAGGCGATGCAAAGGTATTGTCAACCACCACCAGCGCATTATTGGTATGCGCAATGGCTGCAATCTTTTCAATGTCAGAAATTTTAAGCGTTGGATTGGTGGGTGACTCCAGCCACACCAATTTTGTTTTGGTGTTGATGTAGTCCACTACGTTATCTGCATCGGTGGTATCCACATAGTGAATTTTAATTCCGAATTTTTCATACACATGTGTGAACAACCTGTAGGCTCCGCCATAGAGATCATCTACGGCAATAATTTCATCACCCGTTGATAAAAGTTTTACAACAGCATCAATAGCGGCAAGGCCGGTTGCAAAAGCAAAGCCGGAATGTCCGCCCTCTAGGCGAGCGATAATTTTTTCCAGTGCCAGACGAGTGGGGTTGTTTGAGCGCCCGTAATCAAAGCCCTTGTTTACACCGGGTGCTTCCTGCACATAGGTGGCGGTTTGATAAATCGGAACGGAAATGGAACCGGTTAATTTGTCAACCGGTACGGAGTGAATGAGGTTTGTTGTTGTGCCCATAGCAAATGATTTTTTTTGGTTTATAATTTTTTAAATCACTTACCAGAAGGGCGTTCGGAAAAAGCGTTATGTGCGAACATAAAAAAAGCTCTTCCGACAAATCAGAAGAGCTTTTCGATATTTTTTTTAAGAATATTTCGGAGCTGAACTCTGACTTATCTTTCCATGACTTCTACCGTCATGGCTGGAGTTGGCACCTTATTCTGATACGATCAGAACAGGTTGTCAAGGCTTCACAGGGCCATTTCCCTCTGCCTTTCTTGATAAGCGAAATGTTAAAGAACGTGCACAAAGATAAAGGGATAAACCGCTACTGTTCCAAATGTTTATCAAAAAAAATAATCCGGGAGTGGTATCTTCGGTATGTATGACAACAATCGTGAACAGTTATCGGTCGTATTTCAGTGCGTTTTTTATCCTTGCCTTTTTAAGCAGTAATGGTCAGGATTACAATTACTTACGCGACCAAATGGTTCAGAAGCAGTTGCGTGCGCATGGAATTAAAGATAGCCGCGTACTGGAAGCCATGGGCAAGGTTGAGCGCCACCGCTTTGTGCCAAAAAATTTAGCCGCCCGGGCCTATGATGACAGCCCTCTGCCGATTGGAGAGGGGCAAACCATCTCGCAGCCGTACATCGTAGCGTTTATGACGGAGGCACTGCGTGTAAAGCCTGCCGACAGGATTCTGGAGATCGGAACAGGTTCCGGATATCAGGCAGCCATCCTGGCCGAATTGTGCTCAGAAGTTTATACCATAGAACTGGAACCGGTTCTTGGCAAACGGGCCGATAGTTTGCTCCGGCTGTTGAACTACCGTAATGTTTTTGTGCGCATAGGAGACGGCTACCCGGGCTGGCCGGAGGCAGCGCCATTTGATGCCATCATCGTTACCTGTTCGCCAAGCCACATCCCAAAACCTCTGGAAGATCAACTTAAAGAGGGGGGCAGGATGATCATTCCGGTAGGTGAATCATCGGTGCAGGAACTTGTTTTGGTTACCAAGGAAAACGGCAAACTGAAACGCCAAAGCCGCCTGCCGGTGCTTTTTGTGCCCATGCGGGACAAGCGTGGTAAGCGGTACGGATAGCCGTTGCAAAAAGCGCCAAAACTTAATGTTGGTAAAGGCAAGAAATCAGGTGTTGATTTCTTACCTTTTATGTAACCAAACCCCGTGTGCTATGAAAAATATATTAACCGGCTTTGCAGCAGGGGTGCTCCTGTTGCTGGCTATTGCTTATTTTGTTAAACCCGGCTGGTTGTGTGGCTCGCTTCCCGCTGCTGATCGAAAGCCGCTCATCTCGTTGGCCGATTTGGCCATGGAAGTAAGTGAACGCGAAGGAAATAACCTGCAAACGCTTGTGGCACTGGATAAACAGTTTTACAAGGCCATGTTGCAAAACAGTAACCTTAGCAAACAATATTTTTATGCAAGGCATGGCTCTTGTTGCCCATGCAGTTCGGGTGGTATGCGATGTTGCATGTGCCCTCCGCGTTCTGCGTTTGGGGCAATGCAAGGCTCAACAGAAATTGATGAGGCATTCTTACATAGCCAAACGATGTCCAAGTTTGCAGTGCTTTCAGAGGTTCAGGATATGCCAAAAATTAACCTCGAGGAAAATGAAATTGAAGGTGTTCGTATATTCTCAATACCCAAATCGGTTAAAGGAGGAAACTACACGGTAACGTTTAAAGGAAAAATCAATATAGAAATCGATATTTTGGTTAATTCGGATCAAACCTTTGATGTGGTTGCCATTCGTTAATTTAGGGTAACATTTAGCCTGCCTATGAAGTTCTGGCCTGTAAGGGTAGTTGTTATTCTTTATTCGTTTTTTGGGTATGCTCAGCAATCAGAAGTAAGCCTTTTGCTGGATTCTGCAAGGGTGCTTTGGTATAAGAATTTTGACAAGACCAACCAGCTTCTTGATCAGGCCGAGCGTTATCTGGAATTGCGTAACGACAGTAGCTCCATTCGCGCAAAACTGGATGTGCTCCAGTGCAGGATAAGTTCGTGCCAGGCATTCAGCAGATTTCAGTTATGGAGGGAAAGCCTGGAAAAAACAGAGAAGGTTCTTGAGGATTACAGAACCGAGTTAGGTGAAGCTTTCTCCCTCCTGCAACTTGATAACCAACTAAGCTGGGCCATATTTTATGTTGAAATACAGGATGATTCAAAAGCGCTTCCTATGCTTGTGCGATTGCAGGAAGAATTCCGTGCATTGCCGCAAACTTCAATGGTCTGTCATAATGCATTCCTTATAACCAATTATTTGGCTGCCATTTACCTGCGCAGAGGGGAAAACAAAGCTGCTATTCATCAGAATCTGGCCGGCATACCTTATTATGATTGTACAGAGCCGGATTCCGAAAGCGGATACGGTGCCGTTATCTACCGGAATGTAGGTCTTAACTATTTGGAGATGCGGGATTTCAGAAATGCCAAAAGGTATCTGGATCAGGCAGAGAAGGTTATCCAGAAGCAACTAAAGAAAAATCCGGAAAGCATTACCCATCATGCCCTTGCTTTATTTGAATCACAGGCATATTTCTACAGAGAAACCGGTAATCTTGACAGCGCCCTGCTTTCGGTAAGCAAAGCGTTACCCTTTTTAAACTTACGTACGGTGCGTGATGAATTCAAGGGCAGGATTGCCCTGAACATGGCCGAACTCTATAGCGATCTGAAAAATTTTGATAAAGCGGTATTCTATCTGCGCAAGGCCGAAGCGCACTTCGAAAACGGATCAGGGCAACATCGGGTATTGCTGGCAGAGGTTTTCCTGGCCAGGGCTAAACTTTTTGTACAGCAAAATCGGGTAGATGAGGCATTGAACTATTGTAACCGATCGATTGAAACATTAACGATCGGTAAACATCCGGAAGATCATAGCCGATATAATCAGAAAGTTCTCTCTAATAAATTGCTTTTTAATGCACTGCTTGAAAAAGCCGGTATTCTTGAGAAACTGCATGAAATACACAAACAGACTTATTATCTGAAACAGGCTGTTGAGATCAACCAATTAGCCATAGCCCTTTTGGATAGTACCTCAATCGAATTCAGTTTTGACGATGACCGGATTAATCTCACCGCACAGGGTTATCGGGCGTATGAAGAGGGTATTCGGGTAAACCACTTGTTCTATCGCCTGACGGGCGATGAAAAGCATCTTACCCAGGTATTTTTGCTGATGGAACGGAGCAAGGGGATATTGTTGCTGGAAAATCTTCGAAAAGTCAGTCGCTTTTCGGGTGTTCGGGATGAATGGCTAAGCCGGGAAAAAGAATTAAAAGCCGAAATACTGGCCGCAGAGAAATTGCTCTTCGAGGAGGAAACAAACAAAAGGGGAGTATCAAATCATCTTCGTCAGCGATTAGCCGATTTGAAACAGAAGTACAACAAGCTGGTTGATCAACTCAAAGAAGAGGCCCCCGATTACTATAAAATCCGGTTTGATCACACGGTCGTATCGACAGCCTCTGTTCAGCGGCAATTGCTCAGACCCGGTGAAGCCCTGGTTGAATTTTTTCTTGGCGATTCTACCTTTGCCGTTGCCGGTTTTACGGGTTCAAAACAGTATTTGCATGTAAAACCGTTGCCCGTTGATTTTAGCAATCAACTAAGCAACTTCCGATTGGCTTTGCTGAGCCGTGCCGATGCCTCGTTCAAAAAAGCAGCCTTTCAATGGTATGATTTTTTACTGAAAGATTGCCTGGATGAATTAGGCCATGATGTTCACTCATTAATCATCGTTCCCGATGGGCTACTGGGAAATATTCCTTTCGAAGTACTGAGTACGGCATCCGATGATTACAAATGCCTTAATGATTATATGGCTATTCACTATGCGTACTCGGCAACCTATCTAACTGAACAACGGCAACGTAAACCGGATAAGTCAAAGTACTTTTTTGCGGGGTTCGTAACGTCTGGTAATCCGGAAAAGGGTGCCTGGCTGGCTACCCGCGATACGTCTTTGTTGGTGCTGAGAGGGGCCGAACGTGAGGTGGCCTCCATTACGGAGTTGATCCGCTCAGGATTCAGTGTTTTTAACCCGGCTGTAAAAACCGATTTCATCAATCATGCACCCCATTACCGTGTACTGCACCTGGCCATGCATTCGGCAGTTAATAATGTAAACCCTATGATGTCGGAAATGATTTTTGCTGCCCGCGATTCTTCAGAACGATCACTTACAGCCGGTGACTTATACAGCATGGAGTTAACTTCGCAACTGGTTGTACTTAGTGCTTGTAATACGGGTGTAGGTCAGTTATACCGGGGTGAGGGAATTATGAGTTTTTCAAGAGCCTTTGCCTATGCGGGTGTGCCTTCGGCAGTCATCAGCTTGTGGAAAATACCGGACGAACCCACTTCAGCCATCATGGTAAATTTTTACCGGCATTTAAAGAAGGGTATGCCGAAAGACCGTGCCTTGCAGCGTGCACGCCAGGAATTTGTTCGTGATAACCCGGAATATGCACATCCGTATTTCTGGTCGGGTTTTATTTTAACCGGAACATCCGACCCGATTGAATTTCCTTCCGGGTTTAAGTGGTATTGGTTTATGAGCGGCTTGTTGGCAATAATTGTCGTTGGTTACATGATGCAAAAGCGCCTTATTCCAGGCCGTTACCTTTCAAAATCAGCATGATCTGCCCGGTGTGATACAAGTCGTGATGGATGATGCCATGCAGCATCGTGAAGTACGTGAATGGCCTGCCGGGTACTTTTTGCCCTAACCTCTCCTCCGGAGTTTGCTGTAAAGCTGCAATCAGGTTCTGCTGACTTTCTTCCAGTAAGCGGAGGGCTTCACTCCAGTTTCTTCGGGTTGTGAAGTTGTCTTCATCAGAAAGTTCAAACTGTTGGTCACCCTGTAGTTTTTTAATCACATAGGTTCGCCACGCAGTCATATGCCGCACCAGTTCTTCAATGGAATGACTGGATCCGATGCGCAAGCCGGCATGTTCAGGTTTTACTTTTTGCAGCACTTCCTTTACGGCCGGTCCGTGCCACGCATTCTTTTCAAAAGTATGCGAAACAATGTCAATGATTTTCTGAACTTCGGTTTTCATAACTCAGGTAAGCATGCCGCCATCTACCTGAAGCACCTGCCCGGTAATGTACGATGACATATCCGATGCCAGAAACACACATGCGTCAGCAACATCTTCGGGTTTGCCACCCCGTTTTAAGGGGATGGCATCGCGCCAGCTTTGAACGGTTTTTTCGTCCAGTTTGCCTGTCATTTCCGTTTCAATGAAACCCGGAGCAATTGCATTAGAGCGAATGCCGCGTGAGCCCAACTCTAAAGCAACGGATTTAGTAAAGCCGATAATGCCGGCCTTAGATGCTGCATAGTTTGCCTGGCCCGCATTGCCTTTCAGGCCAACTACGGATGTCATGTTGATGATGGATCCGCTCTTTTGTTTCATCATAGGTTTGGTCGCAGCTTTCACCGTATTGAAGCACGACTTCAGGTTCACATTAATTACTTTATCCCAGGCCTCTTCATTCAGGCGGAGCAGCAGGTTATCCATGGTAATTCCCGCATTGTTCACCAATACATCCAACGAACCAAAATCGGCCACCACATCATTGATCAGTTTTTCGGCCTGAGTAAAATCAGACGCATCGGAGCGATAGCCTTTCGCTTTTACGCCTTTGGATGCAAGCTGAGCCTCCAACGCCTGGCCTTGTTCTACACTCGACAAGTACGTAAAGGCTACATTGGCGCCTTGTTCTGCAAACTTAAGTGCAATGGATCTTCCGATTCCTTTTGATGCTCCGGTAACCAATGCAGTTTTACCCTGAAGTAGTTTCATAACCTGATGATTAGTGTGCGTCTCAAAAATAGCCATTTCCAATACAAAACTGCATTTTTTACAACTGAAGATGTCTTATCTTTGACCCACCTTAAAGTATCCTTGTTATGTCTAAGTACGATCTTATTGTGATTGGTTCTGGTCCGGGTGGTTACGTTGCAGCTATACGCGCTTCACAACTGGGAATGAAAGTGGGCGTGGTGGAGAAGGCCGAACTCGGAGGAATTTGCCTGAACTGGGGATGTATTCCTACAAAAGCGTTGCTGAAAAGTGCAAACGTATTTGAGTACATCAGGCATGCAAAGGAGTATGGCATTGAGGTGACCGGTGCTAAAGCGGATTTACCCGGAATGGTGAAGCGCAGCCGTGAAGTGGCTGCCGGAATGAGTAAAGGCATTCAATTCCTGTTCAAGAAAAATAAGATAGATCACATTATTGGATTTGGTAAACTTAAAAAGGGGGGTAAGGTGGAAGTAACCGGAGCGGACGGAAAAAAAACCGATTATGAAGCCAAGCACATCATACTTGCTACAGGCGGACGTCCACGTGAACTGCCCGCGTTAAAAATTGATGGAAAGAAAATTATCGGCTACCGCGAAGCCATGGTAATGGAGCAACAGCCAAAAAAGTTACTGGTTGTCGGGTCCGGGGCTATCGGGGTTGAATTTGCATACTTCTACAATGCCATTGGCACGGAAGTAACTATAGTTGAGTTCTTGCCTAACATTGTTCCGGTTGAGGATGTGGAGGTTTCAAAAGCTTTGGAAAAAGCGTTTAAGAAATCGGGCATAACCATCTATACCAGTTCTGAAGTAACAGCCGTTGACACGAAAGGAAAAGGTTGTGTTGCCACAGTGAAAACACCATCTGGTGAAATTAAAATTGAGTCCGATGTGGTACTGTCGGCAGTAGGGGTTACAGCTAACCTGGAGGGAATTGGCCTGGAAGAAGTTGGTGTAAAAACCGATAAGGGCAAAGTAGTTGTTGATGAGTTTTATAAAACCAATGTACAGGGTGTTTATGCCATAGGCGATATTGTAAAAGGCCAGGCATTGGCACACGTGGCATCGGCCGAAGGAATTATTTGTGTTGAAAAAATTGCAGGCCATCATCCGGAGCCGCTGGATTACAATAATATTCCGGGATGTACGTATTGTTCACCTGAAATTGCTTCGGTT
The DNA here is from genome assembly GCA_046294915.1 of Cyclobacteriaceae bacterium. Taxonomy (GTDB): domain Bacteria; phylum Bacteroidota; class Bacteroidia; order Cytophagales; family Cyclobacteriaceae; genus UBA2336. The sequence goes on from JBKBOE010000029.1 coordinate 12,571, forward strand.
GGTTTTACGGAAGAAGCAGCTAAAAAAGCCGGCTATCAGATTAAGGTGGGCAAATTTCCGTTTACCGCATCCGGCAAAGCCAAAGCAGCCGGTGCGCCCGATGGCTTTGTGAAAGTAATTTTTGATGCGAAGTATGGTGAGTGGCTCGGAGCACACTTTATCGGAGCAAATGTTACAGAGATGATAGCCGAGGTTGTGGCTGCCCGAAAACTGGAAACCACCGGACACGAAATTATCAAATCGGTTCATCCGCATCCAACGATGAGCGAAGCCGTTATGGAAGCTGCTGCTGCAGCTTATGGCGAAGTAATACACCTGTAGGCAACCTTTTCTCCGATTAGGCTGTTAGATAAGCAGCCTCTTCAAAGAGGATCAAACAACCCCACCCTGGTGTCGGAAGACGGGCATTTACCGCAGGAACCAACGTCATTTAGCCTCCAAATTCCGCGGTTTTGGCGGTTTTCCCGACAATATGCAGAACAAAATAGGAGTATTTAAAGTTTTACTTTAACTTGGTAATCCTTAATGGCTATGAAAAAGGGAATTTCAGTAAGCGGAGTCTATGAAAGAGCCCGGGATTTTGTTATCCTGCTGGCATTTTCGGCAATTGCTTTTGTGTTGCTTTCCATCCTTGACAACCTGGCGCAATGAAGAAGGTAATGCCTTTGCGGTACTATTTCGGCAGAGCGAAAGTTTTCGGATACCTGCTGGTGGCTATTTTTATCGCAATTCTGGTGTACCTCGCCTATTCTTTCCTGCGGTAATTTAAAAACCGGTAACCGGGTTAGTTTTTCAGGCATTTTTAACAATTTCTCGGTAACGGGTTTGATAATTTTGCAGGGCATGAAACCGTATCCATGAAAGCACCCTTCACCTTCCTTCTTTTAATTCTGATCCAAGCGGCTTTTTCTCAAAAAGCTGATTCGCTTCAGCAGGCGATCTACAAACAGGCGGTAGAGAAATTCTCCAACAAGGATTTCGGTGCTGCGATCGGCCTGTTCACCCAACTTACCAACTCAGGATTTCCGGATAAGGAAGTGCTGGTAAAAAGAGGCATAGCTTTTTTCTATCAAAAAGAATATGAAAAAGCAAAGGCCGATTTTGATGAAGCAGCCAGAAGCAGGATCAGTTTACCTGAGCTATTCGAATTTCGCGGGAATACAAAGGCGTATCTCAACGATTATCAGGGTGCCTTGCCGGATCTGGAACGTGCCATCAGCATGGGGGCCGGCCGGGAGGAAACCTTTGTTAACCTGGCCAATATTAAATTCAGATTGGAAAATTACCGGGAGGCCATTACTAATTATGACAAGGCTGTTGCAAAAGGGGTTACCGATGCGGTTCTTTTCAATAACCGCGGCAAAGCAAAATATTATCTGCAGGATTATAAAGGTGCAGTGGCTGATTTTGACAAAGCCCTTGAGTTGAAGCCGGGTTATGATAAGGCATTGGAAAACCGGGGTGATACCCGGTTTCAGTTAAAAGAATGGAAGGGTTCTATTGACGATTTAGAAAAACTGATTGCGTCAGGCAGAAGCGATGTAGAGATTTATCAGAAAACCGGAATTGCAAAGTATAACCTCCAAAACTATAGCGGTGCTGCCGAGGCACTGAACAGGGTTGTCGCAAAGGGAGTAAAAGATAAGGATGTGTTCCGCATGCTGGGCATTAGCCTGGCCCGGCAAAACGATTGTGCCGGAGCAATCCGTTCACTGTCGGCAGCGGTATCCATGGGCGCATCCGATAAAGAAATATTTGGTTTTCTGGGTAAATGCCAATACCAGAATAAAGAGTATTCAGCATCCATCGAATCGTTGAGCAGGGCAATAAGCCTGGGAGACGATAACACGGGAACTTTTGTGCTTAGGGGAACCGCCCTGTTCTATCAAAAAGAATATCAGCAGGCAGTAAATGACCTTCAAAAGGTTGTTCAGGCAGGAACGGAAAATCGTGAAGTTTATGAGTTGCTGGGATTGGCCCATGCAGCACTGCAGCAGGATAAGGAAGCGTTGCCGGTTTTGGAAAAGGCCGTTTCCATGGGCAGTTCAGGCAAAGATGTGCATTACCAGCTAGGGAACTTACGGTTCAGGCAGAACAATTTTCAGGGTGCTGTTGAAGCTTACGATAAGGCCATAGTTCTGGGTGCTAATGACGAAGTGATTTTTAATAATCGGGGTAAGGCAAAACTGTCTCTGAATCTTACCCATGAAGCAATAGAAGATTTTAACCGGGCCTTGACAATTCGGAAAGATTACACAATAGCACTTAAAAACCGCGGCACGGCAAAGTTTCAATTGAAAGATTATCCGGGAGCAATAGCTGATCTGGCCATTGTGGCCGCAAAGGGCGAAGCCAGCCCTGAAGAGATTGGCGTGCTCGGATTAGCCCGTTATCAGCAAAAAGACTACAAGGCCGCTATAAGCGATTTAACTAAAGCCATTGAATCAGGCAGTAGCGATATGCGTTTTTTTGCTGGCCGTGGAGGCGCACACTACGCGATAAAAGAATTTGAAAAGGCTGTTCCCGATCTGACCAAAGCCATCGAAGGAGGCCTGAACAACGGTGAAATATATGCTCAGCGGGGTGCTTCGAACTTTCAATTAAAAGCATATAAAAACGCCCTGCCCGATTTGGAACGGGCGGTAGCCATGAACTCAGAGAATGCCATGATGTTCGATATGCTGGGGGTATGTTATTACGAAAGTCAACGCTATGATGAAGCCCTGAAAAACTTTACCCTGGCCATTGAAAAAGATCCGAAACTGGCGGTCGCATTTTTCCATCGGGGCGAGGCTTTGTTTCAATTGAAACAGTTACTCGAAGCGATTGAAAGTTATTCGCAAGCGGTTACTCTCGGATTAAAAGATCCGGTGCTGTATAATAATCGCGGTAAGGCCTATCTGGTGCAGGAAAACTACAAGGATGCCATCTCTGATTTTTCCTATGCCATTACGCTTAACCCTCAATATGCAAAGGCCTTCGAAAATCGGGGGGAGGCATGGTTTACCAGTGCGCGGTATGATCAGGCAGCAAAAGATTTCCGGGCCGTTGAAAAGATGACCGAAAAACCCGAGTCGGCCTTGTACCAGAAACTTGCCGATAGTTACTACAACATGAAGAATTATACAGTGGCACTGGAGTATTTTAACAAGCTAATTGCCGCTTACCCGAACGACAAGGATGCACTCTATAAACGCGGAAGGGTACTGCTTGAAACCGAAGATTTTCAGGGTGCCATAAAAGATTTTGAAGCGGCCCTGAAAGCAGGCGAAAATTCTGTGCAACTGTTTCTGGATAAAGCACATGCATACCTTAGTCTGGACGATAACAAAACCGCCATTGCCGATTTAACTTCGGCCATCAGCCTGGATAAGAATAACACAAATGCTTATTTCAACAGGGGCATGATTAAAGAGGGCATTCAGGATTTTGAGGGTGCTGTAGTGGATTACAACCATGTAATTGCTTTAAACCCCGATGATGGGCTTGCCTATTACAACCGGGCAAACTGCAAAGCCGAACTGGGCGATATCGGAGCGGGCATTTCCGATCTGGATGAGGCGATCCGGGTGGAGCCGAAGAATGCCTCATACTATAAGCTCCGTGGCAATTTCTACTATCAACTCCAGGACAAAACCAAAGCGTGTTTTGACTGGCGTAAAGCGGTTGAACTGGGTGATGCGAAGGCCCGGTATCAGATTGATCAGTACTGCAAGAAGTAAAATCGGCAAAAACCATCTCCCGGTTTGGGACATTCTTTATGATTTAACGGGGTAATCCTGCCGCAATCAAGGTTGAGTACTCGCGGCCTGGTTTTTGAGCTATCAAAGTTGATTGAAATCTTACGTGTGAGGGTTGCAGCTACACTTCACACCGCGTGCCCCTTGTTGCCAAATTACTTTTGACTAAACTTTTTAAACGATCAAACCATGAAAAAGAGCATTGCAATCACTATTCTTTCGTTGTGCACAACTGCATTGTTAGCCAATGAAATACTCAGCGGCAAGGTCACCACAGTTGTAGACGGCAACACGCTTGAAGTCATTACCGGAGCCAACGAATCCTACCGGATTGTTTTGCAGGGAATCGATTGCCCCGAACTGGGCCAGGAATTTGGCGAAGAAGCCAGGCTTCATCTGGAGAAGATGATTCTGTTAAAGGAGATTGTTGTTGAAATAAAGGGTAAAGATCGGTGGGGCAATTACGTGGCCATTGTATTTGTAAATGATATTGATTTGCGGGTTGACCTGCTTACCCGCGGACTGGCATGGGTTGCTGAAAAAGGTGCCATGGCCGCTCTGAAAGATATTGAAACCCGCGCGCGTACCCGAAATATCGGACTGTGGGAGAATGATAACCCTACTCCTCCGTGGATTTATCGCAGGCAGCAGAGCATGCTGGCCACTAAAGGAAGTTGATGCAAATGCCGGGCGACCGGCATTTTTTTCATCCCTCTATGGTGAAGTTCGTCTGCATTCCATGCGCATCTGCCGGAACATGGCAATTTTTGCCCCTTCCTGCAGTTATTATCTTTGTCCTATGGGAAAGAAAATTTTTTTAATCGTATTGATGGCCATGGGCTTAAGCCATTCCCTGGTGGCGCAATCTGCTTCGGGCTCTTCTAAAAAGAAAAAAAAGGAGATTCCGGAGGCTAATTCGGCACAGCCCAGCTCCCTGCAGCCCTATTATCCCACGAAAGATTACCAACCTGAAAAGAAAAAGAGTGATAAAAAGTCGGAAGGAAAAATTACCTACGATGCCCGCGACAAATTTTATGACAGGATGGAGCAAATAGCCAAACAGGAGCGGAAACATGAAAAGGAGATGCTCAAGCCGCAAAATTCCGACCCGATGTACTTCGGACATAAACGCCCCCCGAAGAAGCGCCCGCCTGAAAAGATGAAATTCTGTAAAGTGTGCGGCATACGGCATTAAGCATTTATTTTCCTGACGCTCCGTGTGTAAATTGGGCCAATGGATATTGCCGCCCGCATTGAACACACTAACCTGTCGCCCATACTGACCATTGACGCTATTGATCAATTGGTGGAAGATGCCCGCCAGTTTAAGTTTTTCGGCATTTGTGTTCCGCCCTTTTGGGTAAAGCGGGCGCAGCGCGAAATCGGAAATGATAATATTACCCTGGTAACCGTGGCGGGTTTTCCGTTAGGATACAGCATGACGGAAACAAAACTTGACGAAATAAAGCGCGCAATCGATAACGGTGCCGATGAAGTAGATGTGGTATGGAATATTACTGCCTTTAAAACGGGTTTGCCCTGGACTAAGATTGAAGTAGCCAAATGTGCAAAAGTGCTGCATGAACAGCACAAAATTTTAAAGGTAATCATTGAAACCGCTTATCTTTCTGACGATGAAATTGTTCAGGCGTGTAAACTTTGTGCCGATGCGGGGGCTGACTTTGTAAAAACATCTACCGGTTTTGCTCCTTCCGGAGCAAAAGTTGAGCACATTAAACTTATGCGAAATGTGTTGCCGGCTGAGGTAGGAATCAAAGCCTCCGGAGGAATAAAATCCCGGGAGCAGGCCATTGACCTGATTCATGCCGGAGCTGATCGCCTGGGAACATCATCGGGGATAACCATTGTAACCAGACCATAACCGTTCATGAGTGCTATGTTTGCTACCCTGTTTCCGGAAGAATCAGCCATACCGGTACAGTATCGTGTTTCGTACCAGGAGCAACGCGAATATTTGATCAACGGAGAATTACGCCACTGGCCCGGGGAGCTTAACGTAGTAAAAAGCCCTGTTTTTGTTAAAGAAGGCGATCAGTACCATCAACTGGCCATTGGCGCAACACCTTTACTGACAACACACGAAGCCCTGCAGGCCCTGGAGGCTGCAGTAAATGCCTACAACCTCGGTCATGGCCTCTGGCCAACCCTTTCGGTAACGGGACGCATCGCGCATATTGAAAAATTTCTGCTCTTTATGCGTAGCCAACGCGAGGAGGTGATAAAGCTGTTGATGTGGGAAATTGGGAAAACCTTAAAGGACTCCGAAAAAGAATTCGATCGTACCTGCGATTATATTTCAGAAACGGTAAAGGAACTGAAAAACCTTGACCGCAATTCGGCCAAACTGATTGAAGAGCAGGGCTTCATGGCGCAAATTCGCAGGGTGCCCCTGGGCGTGGCATTGTGTATGGGGCCGTTTAATTATCCGTTAAACGAAACATTCAGTACACTCATCCCGGCACTCATTATGGGTAATACTGTGGTATTCAAACCAGCCAAGTACGGGGTGTTGCTCATTCGGCCCTTGTTAAAAGCCTTTCAGGAGTGTTTTCCGCCCGGTGTTATTAATGTTATTTATGGAAAAGGACGGGATACGGTTGGCGCTTTAATGGAAACCGGAAAAATTGATGTGTTTGCATTTATCGGAACCCATAAGGGAGCTAACGAATTAAAAAGGCTTCATCCGAAACCCCACCGGCTTAAATCCATACTGGGCCTGGATGCCAAAAATCCGGCTATTGTTCTGCCGGATGCCGACCTGGCAGTGGCGGTAAGCGAATGCCTTACCGGTTCGTTATCATTTAACGGGCAACGGTGTACGGCACTAAAAATTTTGTTTGTTCATAAGCGCATCGTTAACGAATTCCTTGTTCGTTTTAATGAGGCAGTGAAAAAACTAAAACCGGGAATGCCCTGGGAGGACGGTGTGCAGGTAACGCCCTTGCCCGAACCCGGTAAAACCGATTATCTGACAACCCTGGTGAACGATGCCCGGCAACACGGTGCGCGTGTGCTGAATGAACATGGCGGTCGGGTTGTCCATTCGTTTTTCTATCCGGCTGTGCTCTTTCCGGTAAACCATAAAATGCGGCTTTACACAGAAGAGCAATTCGGCCCGGTTGTACCGGTGGTGCCTTTCGAGCATGAAGAAGAGGCCATTGAATACGTAGTAAATTCTAATTACGGACAGCAGGTTAGTATTTTCGGTAATAACAGCAAAACCCTTGCGCGCTTCATTGATGCGCTTTACAATCAGGTAGGCCGGATAAACCTTAACACCCAATCCCAGCGTGGTCCGGATACCTTTCCGTTTAACGGGCGGAAAGATTCAGCTGAAGGAACCCTTTCCATTGCCGATGCTTTGCGGGTATTCTCCATCCGCACCGTGGTGGCCACAAAAGCAGCGGAAGCCAACAAACAACTACTGGCTACTATTCTTAAAAACCGCGAGTCGGTTTTTCTGAGTACAGATTATATTATATAATCCTGCTATGGATGCGTTCTTTTCCGTTAGCATATCGATCATCGAAAGAATGTTTGTTACCTTATCGTTCTTTTTGTTTTTACAGGATGCAATGGCCATGAAAAAGGTTTCCGTTATTATTAAAGGGAAGGTGCAGGGAGTATTCTTCAGGGCATCCGCAAGAGAAGTTGCGTTACAAATGGGCATTGCCGGATTTGTACGCAACGAACCGGATGGCAGCGTGTACATCGAAGCCGAAGGTGATAAAGAACAACTTAAAAAATTTTTGGCCTGGTGCAGAAAAGGTCCTCCGCGGGCCTTCGTGGAAGATGTTCAGGTTACCGAAGGACCCATAGTTCACTTCACATCATTCACTATCGACAGGTAAATTATTCATGGACGTTCGGGTTAAATTTCTGGGCGGTGCCCAAAGTGTTACCGGCTCGCGTTACCTGGTTGAAGCGGGCAACTTCCGCTTTTTGTTTGACTGCGGCTTGTTTCAGGGACTGAAAGATTTGCGCCTGCGCAACTGGGAGGAGTTTCCGGTGAATCCGGCCACCATTGATTGTGTAGTCATAAGCCATGCACACATTGATCATACCGGCTACCTGCCTAAATTGGTTAAAGAAGGTTTCCATGGCCCTGTTTACTGCACCCACCCAACGGCCGACCTGATGGAAATTATGCTGATGGATTCGGCTAAACTGCAGGAAGAGGAAACCGAATACGCACGCCAAAAAGGATATTCCCGGCATGAAGTGCCCAGGCCGTTGTACACCGAAGCCGATGCACAGGCGGTATTTCCCCTACTTAAATCATTTGGATACAATGAGCCGGTTAAACTCAGCGAGCAGATTACGCTGATATTCAGGGATGCCGGTCATTTACTCGGTTCGGCTATCACCGAAATTTTTATCCGGGGCGATGAGCAGGAAAAGAAAATTGTTTTTTCGGGCGATCTGGGCCGGTATGAAACCGAAATGCTCCACGCGCCTGCAGCGGTTGACCATGCAGATATTTTATTTGTGGAGTCAACCTATGGAAACAAAGACAATCCGGATGCCGATCCGAAAATAGATTTGGCCCGCATCGCCAATGAAGCCTTCCAGCGAGGTGGTGTGCTGCTGATACCCGCCTTTGCGGTAGGTCGTTCCCAGAACCTGTTGTATCATTTCCGTCAGTTGATGAAGGAAAAAATTATTCCGGATGTGCCGGTATATATCGATAGCCCTATGGCTATATCATCAACCTACCTGTTTTTTAAACATCCTCAATTTCTGAAAGAAACCTTTAACCTGAAGGAGTTTGTAAAGGAAGTGGAAACCAACATGCTTGTGTTTGTCCGGTCGAATGAACACTCTAAAGCGCTCAATACCCTTACGAAGAACGCCATCATTATTTCGTCCAGTGGCATGATGACGGGCGGCCGGGTGCTACATCATCTTTATCATAGATTAAGAAGAAAAGAAGATACTGTACTGATTGCCGGATTTCAGGCCGAAGGAACGCGCGGCCGCAGGTTACTGGATGGTGAAAAGACAATTAAAATTTTTGGCGAGCACATACCGGTTAAATGCACCATTGAATACATCAGCTCCATGAGCGGCCATGCCGATATGCCCGAGTTGTTTCGCTGGCTTGGCGGATTTAAGGAAAAGCCGAAAATTACTTTTACCGTACATGGCGAAGGAGCCGATTTGCAGGCGTATGCACAGAACCTGCGCACCCGTCTGGGGTGGAATGTTGCCGTTCCGAAGTATTTGGAAAGTGTTCAGTTGTTTGAAGGAATTTAAGATAGGCCGATTACCGTTATGCTGACTTTTTCTGAATCCCTTTTTGCGGATGAATTTTTATTTCAAAAAAACCGGCTGCCATAACAGCCAGTCGTTCGCCAATAAAACGGGCCTCGGCTTCTTGCGGAAAGAAGACAGTGAGTTCAAGTACACCCATCAGAAAATTTTTTTGCCGGCAAAAGGCTTTTATCCATTTTTTGAATTCACTTTCCCACTCGTTTTGATAACGGACAAAAGGCTCTTCACCACTGAAAATAAAGGTTAGCTGGTTATCGCTGTAATACCGGTACCGGAAGATGCCGGCCAGAACAATGTAAAAATTGTGAAGCCTGGAAAAATCGTCAGCGTGGTGTTGTTCAATGCGGTGAATGGTTTCGTCAACTATGCCCAGCGGATTATGCTGCAACAAGTATTGAACTTTTACAAAATCAACCAGGTAGGCGAGCAACGGTTTTTCAAGAGACAACTGTGCTTCTTCAAGAACATAATTTTTATCCTGCGGAAAAAATTTGCGAAGCACCGGTTTAAAGGTTTTACAAAGATAGAAAACCTTTCCGAATCATCCTTCCCTGCGGCTATGGCCTAGGTGCCAAAGCTTTCGGCTTTGGCCCGGTTCAGGTACGATTCAAATTCAATGGGGGCATCGGCATTATCCAGCAGGCACCCTTCCGGAATGGGCGGATAGATTTCGGCATAGGTTTTTACCATGTTCATAAATACCCTGCGGTACACATGGGTGCGGTTAATTTCTTCGGGCCTGCTGAGCCCAGCACACGAAAGCAGTTCCACAAAACTGCCCACGGTATTTTTATGATAATTGGCCACGCGCTGTTTTTTATCTTCCACAACCAGGCCTTTGGCATAGTAGGGATCTTGCGTAGCCACCCCGGTGGGGCATGTATTTTTATTGCACTCAAGTGCCTGAATGCATCCCAGGGCCATCATCATGGCGCGGGCACAGTTGGTAAAATCGGCACCCAGGGCCATGGCGCGTACAATATGAAAGCCGGTAAGAATTTTCCCGGAGCAATCAATTTTAATGTGTTCGCGGATGGCAAATCCGCGCAGCGCGTCATCCACAAACGCAATAGCATCAAGCAAGGGCATGCCTACAAAGTTCGAGAACTCTGGTGGTGCGGCACCCGTTCCGCCTTCACCGCCATCAATGGTAATGAAGTCGGGGTAGGTGTTAAGCTGCACCATGGCCTTGCAGATGCCCAGAAATTCGCTCTTACGACCAATGCATAGTTTAAATCCGATAGGCTTGCCACCCGAAAGCTCGCGGAGTTGTTTAACGAACTGAATAAGCCCGATGGGCGAATTAAATGCGCTGTGGTAAGGAGGGGAGAATACCGTAGTGCCCGGTTTCACGCCACGGATGGCAGCAATTTCGGGTGTATTTTTTTTAGCGGGTAAGATGCCCCCATGCCCGGGTTTAGCTCCCTGCGATAATTTTATTTCAATCATTTTCACTTCCGGCCGCAGGGCATTTTTTTGAAAAGCTTCGGGCGAAAAATTTCCGTTTTCATCGCGTGCACCAAAGTATCCTGTACCGATCTGCCAGATAATGTCGCCTCCGTATTTCAGGTGATGCGGGCTTATACCCCCTTCGCCTGTGTTGTGGGCAAACCCCCCGATTTTGGCCCCGGCATTAAGTGCCTCTACCGCATTACCGCTGAGCGAACCAAAACTCATGGCCGAAATGTTCATTACACTGGCATCGTAGGGCTGCTTACAGTCTTTATTACCAACCCGAACGCGTGGGTTGTGATCAATCTTGTTGTGGTCCAGCGGGGAAACCGAGTGCGTCATCCATTCGTAGCCTTCGGCATATACGTTTAACTGGGTTCCGAATGGGATGGTATCAATTTGTTTTTTGGCGCGCTGGTAAATAACCGATCGTTCAATGCGGTTAATGGGCGCACCATCGGTATCCGATTCTACAAAATACTGCTGAATCTTCGGGCGCATGTCTTCAAACACATAGCGTAGCCGGCCGAGTACCGGAAAATTACGCCTGATGGCCTGCCGTTTCTGTACCATGTCGGCAACTCCCATATAAATCAGGGGCCCGACAATAACGAATAACAAGAGCACATCAATCCAGAAGTAACTCCAAAACAGTAATAAGGCGGTAATAAAAATGCTGGAGATAATAAATAATTTTCTCATAGGGGTTTGGTAAGGTTAACAAGTTATGCGGTAGCAGGGAAAACCACAAGGGCTTTTTAGTTGTATCGGATAAAAGCGGGCTTTTTAACAAAACCCGAACTGTATTTTACCCTCAGGTTTGAGGATAATGTTATCCGGAAGTGGTCAAGGCCTTCAACCACGATTGGGAAGTAATAAAAGCGTAATTCGATAGTGCCAAACACCAGGTTTTCATTGCGTGTACGGATGCCGCTGCCCAAGGCAAAGTAGGCTTGCTGCCGAAACAGGTTTTGGTGCTGCGGGGCAATCATGGCAATATCGGCAAATACCAGGGGTGCAAACCGAAATCCCAACAACATAAGCGGTGTAAACATTACGCCTTCTGTGTGGATACCCAGCCGTTTGTTACCCAGCAGGCTGTCGGCACGGAACTGCCTTAACCCAAATTCGCTGTTAATCTGTAATGGAAGTGAAGTGGTTTGATTGATAATAGTTGAATAACTCAGCGTAACCGAATGCCGTAACTTGAATTGCCGCAGTTCCATGATGCGGCTGAACAATGAAGCATTGGCAAGGAGTACAATGTCTTCCAGTTGTTGATTATAATAAAATCCACCGACACTAAGTGAAAGGGTGTTGAAGTCACCATTTTTTCTTACAAAGGAACGCACCAAATCAGCTCCAACGTAAGGCCGCTGGCGATTGAGTTGGTTTACCCATCCGCCCAGTATGGTGAGTTGCTTTCCGTAGGGAACATCTTCCGTACGGCCAAAACCATAGATATACCGTGTTTTGTAAAAATTCTGATTGAAAAAGGAGACCTCACCAAGAACAAACGACTGGTCATTGTACAAGGGATTAGTTTGTTCAATGGCCTGAACGGGTTGCCTGTTGAAGTGTTGGTTGAAAGAGCGCAGGGCTACAAAGTGGCGGTTTCGGTTTGTGGTACGGTTGCGTATCCCGATGTTATAGCCTATCCACAGATCGTTGATGCTGTATTCATAGTTTCTGAATTCGGCTACTGGTTTATTAAAAACGTTGGAGGACCAGTTTCGGCTAAACTCCATACCCCCGGCCATCCGGGTATAGGGTGAGATGAGCGGCCGGTCAAATCGTACGAAAAAAGCATGTTCGTTCTCCAGTCCGAGGCTTGCGCCATTGTTTAGTTCGGTGTATGAAAGGGTAACATTAATAAATGAGCCGGCAACGCTGTTTTTTGAATAGAGAAACTGTGTTCCCAGGGTAGGGTCCCGATCAGCATCATACAAGGCGTTCAGTTCAATGCGTTGCCCCATGCCGGCAACGTTGGAGTCATAAATACCAAACCGGTACCGGTCGGCTGAAGATGGGGTGAAACTTCCGCCCAAACTGAATACATCGCGTGTAACAACAATCACATCCACCGAATCGCGGCTTCTCCGCACCGGCCGTACCAGGATGTTGGCGTCAAGAATAAAATCCAGATCGCGAAGGTGCCGCTCATTATCGGCAAGTTTATAGGGATCGAGCGGTTTTTTTTCCCTAAAAAACAAGTTGTCTTTAATTACCTGCACACGGGTATTGGTGTGCAAGCTGTTGGCTATGCGGGTAATGTCATTAACAATTTTTCGTTTGGCGGTATCGTAAATGCTTCGTTCAAAACCGATTTTCTGAATGATGATTTTGCGGATAATCAGGCCTTCATAGGGTAAAAAAGCCTGTTCACTTTTCTGATTTATGGTTGTATCTTTTTCGCTGGTGGTTATGCTCCGGATTATTTTTCGGGTTAGCTTTTTGTCGGCAAGGCCATTCTTTCCGTTGGGGTTTTGAGCCGTAACGGAATGAAAAGCAAAAATCACTGCAATATGAATTACGAGCAGCTTGCGCATATTCTGTGTGCAGGCTGCAAATTAGAATTTGTTGCGATAGCCCGTAAATTACCGGCTTGCCGCTTCGTTCAGCAGGTTGCCATAGAACACCGCATTGGTAAACAGTTTGGTAGTGCCGAGCCAGAATGCCCGGAACGCCAGGTTATCGGTAAAGCCGATTACCCTTCCACGCCCCATAGCCGACACTCCCGTCATCGAACTGTTTTTGAGCCTGGCGTAATTAGGGTTGGAAATGTATCCACTCAGCAACGGTGAAGATCCATAAACTACAGGATTGCCATAGGGATTTTTAGATTTCTCCATAAAGAGATTGTTGTCTTTAAACACCGGAATTTTTGCACCGGTGTAACCATACAGCAGCGGATTAGTGAGGTCAACGGTGGCTTCGAAAATAGCCCCCGGACTTTGCTGCGCGCCCCGGTACTCTTCAATGTCGGCATAGGCACGGGGTTGTTCTGTTTTTTTGTCGGTTGCCGGTTCGTCTTTTTTCATTTCAAATTTACCAAGCCCTGCCTGGGTAAGCCAGTTCAGTGCGTTGTCGAATCCGATAATCACCCCACCATTTTGCACCCAGGTTTTCAGGCGTTCTTTGGCAGCATCGGTAATGCCCGTATAACTTCCGGTAGGGAAAATAAGGGTATTGTACCGGTTTATGTTGGTGCGGTTAAAAACATCAACAGGCAGAGCCGTAACGGGCATCTGCATACGAACGTCCAGCAGGTGCCACAGTTCACCGGCATCATTAGGGTTTATACCGTCACCCACAAGCAGGGCGATTTCAGGCTTGCGGATAACCTGGAAGGTACCGCTTCCAAGACTTACACCTTTGTAGTCAAGCCCGGTGTTGAAGGAATATATGTCAATCCCATCTTTCTCTGTGATTTCGCGAATGGTGTATTGAAGCTGATCGGCAACTTTTCCCTGATCGGCCACGGTGACCAGCAATGAGCCGCGGTCAAATTTTTTGCCTGACGGATGGTAGAATGGATCGGTAGCTACTTTTACACGAATACCGTTTTGGAGTAACCGGTTTACAGCACGCGGGGTGTAGTACCCGTAGGATTCGAAGGCGTAGGCGTACTGCGCAATTTCGCCAACCAGTTTGCCGGCTGGCATTTTGGGTTCAGTAATTTTTTGCCCCAAAGCCGGCACGGCTTTCAGTTCTTCGTAGTCAAGCCCAAAGGCAAGGGGAAGCGTCCAGGTGGAGATGTCGTAGAAGATGCTGTCTTTAAATTGGGTACGCTTTTCAACCATGCCTTTAATAAGTTTGTACTGGGGTTGATTGAGCGGCACAACAAAACTCGATTCGGCATCAAAATTTTTTCCGTTGATGGTTTGAGAAGAAGTAAGAGCGTACACCTCTATTTGTTGCCGTATCATTATATCGGCCAGGTGGTACGCCCGGGCTTTATCCTTCGAGCCAAACACAATAGCTTTAACCGGATCTTTGGCCGCATCGGCAACCGCGTTTTTGAAAAATTCCCGTTGATAATTCAGCAAATCTTCACGCAGGGCATGTACTGCTTTTAATGTGCTGAGTGCGGTGGTGAACTGATTACGTACGGTGAACGGAAAATGAAGCACTCCGTTTACGCTCTCCTGGGCATGGCCGCGCGAACTGGCCTGTTCAAATAAAATGCCAATGGCTCCCTGTACATCCGGAAAAGTTGAGCCTTTGCCGTAGTAAAAATCGTCATAGCCTTCCTGGGTGTAGTAAAACGATCCAATGTTATCCAACGCTTTGGCGTGAAACTCACCGATTTTTCGTGTAAGCTCCTGATTCCTTTCCGGGGTAAGCGGATGCACCCGCGAAGGCACACCGGGCTGAAAGAAAAACGTAGCGTTGGTGCCCATTTCGTGGTGGTCGGTGAGTACGTTGGGTTTCCATTGATGAAACTTTTTAATTCGCGCCTGCGACTCGGGTTGTTGTGCCACCAGCCAGTCGCGGTTCAGGTCAAACCAGTAGTGGTTGGTGCGGCCACCGGGCCATGGTTCGTTATGTTCCATATCGGCCGGGTCGGCAGTTATCGACTTGCTTTTACGGGAGTTTACCCAGCTGCTGAAGCGATGAAGACCATCCGGATTAAAACTCGGATCGAAAAGAATCACCACATTATTCAGGTAATCCTCTATTTCTTTTCCCTGAGCTGCAGCCAGGTGGTAGGCCGCCAACAATGCCGCATTGCTTCCGCTGGCTTCATTGCCATGAATGCTGAAGCCCATGTAAAAAACAGCGGGCATGGTTTTAACATCCAGACTGGCCGAGCGTGCCGGGTCGGTAAGTTGCACATGCTGGTTGCGGATGCTTTCTATATTCTGGTGGTTTTTTGGACTGGTTATCGTCAATAACAGCAAAGGTCTTCCTTCGTGGGTGTACCCGGTAACTTCCAGGGTAATCCGGTCGGAGGCTTTGTCCAGGGCGTACATATAACTAACCAGCCTGTCGTGGCTGATGTGCCATTCGCCCACCTCATGCCCGATAACCGATTTTGGGGTGGGTATAGCCTGGTTGTACGTAACATCCTCAGGCAGGTAGTACGACAGGGCAGGCTGGGCCGTGGCCGGTTTGAAGAAGGTAAAAAGCAGCAGAGAAAGGAATAGTATTCGCATAGCTTCAGGTTAAAATCAAAGTGAATTATTAACTCTGTATTAAACAAGCAGATACCGGTTTTTTATGCGAGTTGTTATTTAAACGGTGTTACATTTTTGTAAACAAATTGTGGAAAGAATTAAAGGTGTAATAAACTCGGGTTCGTACTAAACGGATATTTTTGAAGGCTTTTATTACAACCAACTAAATCAACTATTTATGAGGAGAATTTTACTACTCGCATGCTTTGCACTGTTGGCCCTGACAGGGGTAATGGGGCAGGGGGTGACCACCGCCTCAATTTCCGGCATGGTTACAGACGCAAAAGGAGAGCCGCTTGCCGGTGCTAATGTTATTGCTGTTCACTTACCCTCGGGTACCGAATACGGTGTGGCAACATTGGCTTCAGGCCGATTCAATATGCCGGCAGTTCGTATTGGTGGTCCGTATAGGATTACAATATCCTTCCTTGGTTTTCAGGATTACGTTCAGGAAAATGTAACCTTAAGTCTAGGACAGAACTTTGATTTTAAAGCCGCGCTTCAGGAAACCGGCCTTGAATTAGGCGAGGTTGTAGTTACGGCTTCTGCTGTGTTTAATGCCGATCGTACAGGGGCTTCTACCAATATTAATTCAACGCAGTTACAGCGGCTGCCAACCTTGAGCAGAAGTTTTACCGATATGACACGCTTAACCCCGCAGGCATCCGGAACAAGTTTTGCCGGACGCAATAACCTGTACAATAACCTGTCCATCGATGGGTCTATCCTTAATAACTCGTTTGGGCTAGCCTCATTGCCGGGTGGCCAAACCAACTCACAACCTATCAGTTTGGATGCCCTTGAAGAAATTACTGTAAATATTGCCCCTTATGATGTACGCCAGGGCGGGTTTACCGGAGCGGGTATTAATGCGGTAACCCGAAGTGGCACAAACGAATTCAGCGGTTCGGTTTATTATTTTACCCGCAATGAAAGCAGTGTAGGCGATAAAGTAGGGGAGGACAATTTCTCAACACCCACCTTTACTAATACGCAAATTGGGTTGCGTTTAGGCGGGCCTGTAATTAAAAACAAATTGTTCTTTTTTGTAAGTGCCGAGCAGGAACGCAGGGCCGATCCAATTGGTCAATTTACAGCGAAGCAACTTTCAACGGAGAGTGGTGCACGTCTTACAGTTACTGAGATGGATGCAATTCAGCAGTTTCTGCGTGACGCGTATGGCTATGAGCCAGGTCCCTACCAGGGATATGATATGAATACGGAGAGTGATAAGATTACATTCCGATTGGATTATAACATTAACAAGAATCATAAATTATCATTCCGGTACAATTACCTTAAATCCATACGGGATACCCCGATGAGTAACTCCGGCTCACAGGGTGGGCGCCAGAACTCGCAAAATAGTCTGCCCTTCCGAAGCGCAAACTACATCATCAATAATAACTTTAATTCCTTTGTGGCCGAATTGAACAGTGTCATTGGAAAAAATTCAAATAACCTGGTAATCGGCTGGACAGGCTTCCGTGATTTCAGAGACAGCCCCGGCTCTGTGTTCCCTTATGTAGATATTGAGAACGGTCAGAATCAGAATGTAACTTCTTTTGGTTATGAATTATTTTCAGCTAATAACAAGCTTGATCAAAACGTATTTCAAATCTCCGATAACTTCAGTATTTATTTGCCAAAACATACCATTACGATAGGTACTGCAAATGAATTTTACAGTTTTGCTAACGGCTTTATGCCTAACTTCTATAGCCGTTACAGATTCAGAACGTACAATGAATTTTTTAATAGTTCACCAGCAGGTACGGCTATTCCGGTACTCACACCTGATGGAAACGGAGGATTTACGGTTAGCACGGGTACCAGTGACGGCACCGGTAGGCCTTCCCTTTTCCAGTACCGGTACTCAGCCATTGATGGTGTAGATGTTCCGTTGGCAGAAATGAAAGCCGCCCAGTTGGGCTTTTATGTTCAGGATGAGTGGTCAGCGTCTGATAGGCTTAAAATCACCGCTGGGTTACGTGTGGATATTCCTTATTTCCCTATTGACTTGCCCAAGAACCCTGTATTGGATACGGTATTCTTTACCAATGCAGAGCAAATTGACGTAAGTCGTTTGCCGGATGCACGATTATTATGGTCGCCACGAATTGGTTTCAACTGGGATGTTAAAGGCGATAAGTCCGTACAGTTGCGGGGTGGTACCGGAGTGTTTACCGGAAGAATACCGTTTGTATGGATGTCTAACCAGGCATCAAACAACGGTGTGTTGTTTGGTGTGTTAGATGAACAGGGAACGTCATCTAATCCCACGTTATCTGCGCGGCCATTTGATCCAAATCCGTTTGCCTATAAACCCGGAACAGTTACGCTGCCAACCACCATACAGATTGCAGCTACCGATCCGGATTTTAAATTTCCGCAGGTATGGCGGAGTAATCTTGCTTTAGATTATCGCTTACCCTATGATGTTATCATGACGGTTGAAGGAATATTTACCAAAGACGTTAATGCTGTTTATCACCGCAATGCAAATCTTACTGCCCCCGTTGGCATTTGGGCTGGTGATGGACGCGTTCGTTATGGCGGAAGTGACGCCACGACACGGGCTGTCCGCTATACCGATGGTAGCGGAAACATTATTTTCCAGGTTAGCGATGCCATCGTGCTGGATAATACCAACAAGGGCTGGTCGGCAAGTTTTTCAACACTGTTCCGCAAAAACTGGAACAGAGATTTCTTTGCTACCATAGGGTACAATTATGGTCCATCGTATGATTTGACCAGCAGCCCCGGCTCGATTGCCTTTAGTGCATGGTCGGGCAATCAGGTGGTAGGTAACCCCAATCAGCCACAGGTGTCGTATTCAAATAACCAGTTATTGCACCGGTTTATTGCTTCGGCATCCTATCGGAAAGAATATGCTAAATACTTTGCCACCGGAATATCGTTGTTTTATGAAGCACGCTCAGGTGCACCCTTCTCCTATGTTTATTCGGGCGATATGAATGGTGATCGCGTAAATGGAAATGACCTGATCTACATTCCCAGAAATCAGGATGAGATTGTTTTAGCTGTTGCGGATGCAAATGACACCCGAACAATCGATGAAATCTGGAATCAGTTAGATGCGTACATTCGTCAGGATAAATACCTCAGTGCTCACCGGGGAGAATATGCAGCCCGTAACGGAGCAACTACACCAGGTTCAACGCAACTGGATATACGCATCATGCAGGATTTTTACCTGAATGTGGGCAACAAGCGGAATACCCTGCAAATAACCTTTGATATTTTCAATTTTGGCAACATGCTCAACCCCGACTGGGGCGTTCAACAAACCCCCCGCAGAAACCAGTTGCTGACTTTTGTGGGCCAGGAAACAGCCAGTGGAAGGCCGGTTTTCAGTTTCCCGCTTGATGGTGGACAGCCGCTCTCAGAATCATTCCGGAATTCCCTTACCCTGAGTTCAGTATGGCAGGCACAACTTGGTGTTCGGTATATCTTTAATTAAAAACGATAAGAAACATGAAAATGAAAAATATACTTTCCCTGGTAATACTTGCCGGATTAACGCTTTCATGCGATCCGGAGTATCCTACGCCAACACCGGCAAGTGGACACGATCCGGTTACAGGCAAAGACCTGGTGTTTCCAAAAGCCAACATTCTGGCGGTTCATGCCTCACCCAATGGTTCAACAACGGTTAACTTGGCTGCCGATAACGTAGCCATAGCCGGGTCGGACATTACCTTTGCCCAGAAATTCCCTGGCACGGGTGTTTATTCCAACGCGGTTAAGGCCGGGTCACGGCAAATCCGTGTGCTGTCAGGCGGCACATCCTTGTTAAGTTCACGCCCATTCCTGAACGGCAACACCAATCATTCATTTTATGTTATAGGCCGGTCAGGAGTAACGCTCAGTTCTCGGGCGGATAGACTAAGGCTTATTGAAATTCTGAATGAGTCACTTCCAGCCGTACCAACAAGTACACCCAATACAGCCCATGTACGATTTTATAATTTTGGATTATTACAGACTACGGCTGCTCCCGGTGATCCGGCAACAGGTACTACCTTAGGCAGTATCTCGCTTCAAATTGATGCGGCCAGTCCGATAACATCCGCTACGGGTTTCTTCCTTGCACCTACCGCAACTTTCCCTGCTTCATCGGCTAATTCACGAGCTTATGCCGCTACCACTAACGCCTTTACAGCATTTACTGTACCCACGGT
>JBKBOE010000030.1:0-31827 GCA_046294915.1 Cyclobacteriaceae bacterium
CCGAAGTCACATCCTCATGGGTAACCGTTTTCACCACATTAGGGCCGGTAACAAACATGAACGAAGTATTCTCCACCATAAAAATAAAATCCGTAATAGCTGGAGAATACACCGCCCCACCTGCACACGGGCCCATAATGGCCGAGATTTGCGGGATAACCCCGGAGGCCAGCGTGTTCCTGTAAAAAATATCGGCATAGCCGCCCAATGACACCACACCTTCCTGGATGCGTGCACCACCAGAGTCATTCAGCCCGATAACCGGTGCCCCGTTTTTCATGGCCAGGTCCATAATCTTCACAATCTTTTCGGCATGTGTTTCAGAAAGCGAGCCGCCAAAAACTGTGAAGTCTTGCGAAAAAACGTAAACCAGTCTTCCGTTTACCGTACCATACCCGGTAACCACACCATCGCCAAGGTAGTGTTCCTTATCTAAACCAAAATCCTTGGCGCGGTGCATTACAAACTTGCCGAGCTCTTCAAAGGAGCCTTCATCCAGAAGCAAATGAATGCGCTCGCGGGCGGTTAACTTGCCCTTGGCATGCTGTTGTTCAATGCGCTTTTCACCGCCTCCCAGCAGGGCCTCGTTGTTCTTGCGGGCTAACTCATCAAATTTCTGCTGCAGAATGGTATCGGGAGCTTTTCGCTTTGTCATGAAAGAAATGTATCCGGCCGAAATATAGGTAAAGGTAAGGAGGTAGTAAATTACCATTTTTCGAATTACCATGACCCACCGCATTGCCATTATTGACCTGGGAACCAACACTTTTCACCTGCTGATTGCCGAAAGGAAAGATGGCAGGTACACCATTATCCATCGCGACAGGCTGGCGGTAAAAATTGGCAAGGGAGGCATTAATAACAACCGGATTACCGCTGAAGGATTGAGCCGTGCCCTAAACGCTATGACATCGTTTAAAAAAACCATTACACACTACTTGGTAACAGATGTGCTGGCCATCGGAACGAGCGCCCTGCGGAATGCCGTTAACCGGAATGACGTCCTGTCCGCCATTAAATCACGTACAGGCATTGACGTGAAGGTAATCTCCGGAGCAGAAGAAGCAGACTATATCTGTTACGGAGTACGGTGGGCACTGAACCTGCAAAACGAAAAGGTGCTGATTATGGACATTGGGGGCGGCAGCGTGGAGTTTATTATTGCCAACGGCAGGGAAATTTTCTGGAAAGCTAGTTTTGAAATAGGTGCCCAACGGCTGCTGGAGAAATTTCAGCAGCACGATCCGATTGCGCCAGAAGAAATAACGACACTTGACTGCTACTTTGAGGAACAACTTACGGACTTGAAAAAAGCAGTACACCTGCACAGGCCTTTGGTATTGGCCGGCTCATCGGGCACGTTTGATACGCTGAGTGACATATATTGCATGCAACAAAAAATCACCACCGAAGTTAACGCAGCAGAAACCCCGCTTACCCTTGAGGCTTTTTATACAATTTATAATGAACTTATTGCCAAAAACCGCCAGGAGCGATTGGCCATACCCGGTATGCTGGCAATGCGGGTGGACATGATTGTGGTAGCCTGTTGCCTGATACGGTATGTGTTGGAGATACATTCATTTACCGGCATCCGCGTATCCGGTTACTCCATGAAGGAAGGCGTGCTGGCATCGCTCGGCTAATAACGGCCCTCTTGGAGGAAGGTCTGGTGTTCAAAACTAAACCCGCTAAAGACACCTGTTGTTAGGCATAAGCAAGGCTTGCTTTGACAACCACGATAAAGAGAAATACATTCATGTATAAAGCGGTTAGTTGCCGGCAAGTGCCAGATCGGGTTCCAAGAGACAGTAATTTTAACTAAATTGTGGGATAAAATTCAGACAATATGAGAAAGACGACAGTAATTGAATCAATAAATAAATTACCTGACGAATTTTCAATTGACGAGATTATTGAAAGACTAATAATCATTGAAAAAATTGAGAACGGACGTCAAGACGTAAGGGACGGAAAGGTAAATACAGAGGAACAAGCCAAAGCAAAGTTGAGCAAATGGTTAAATTGATTTGGACTGACCAAGCAATTACTGACCTTGGTGACATTGGCGACTACATTGCAGAGAATTCAGAAAAATACGCAAAGTTGACTGTTAAAAAACTATTTGAGAGACCTGATATATTAAAGACCTATCCACAAGCAGGACGAATCGTTCCTGAGAAAAATGAAGAAAACCTAAGAGAACTGATTGAAGGAAATTACAGAATCATTTACGAAATAGTTTCGGCAGACCAAATAAACATTTTGACAGTTTATCATAGTGCAAGAGACTTAAAATTATAGGATCGAGTAGGTAAGGGGGAATTACACCCCCAAACCTCTCACAGAACCGTGCTTGATAGTCTCCCATCACACGGCTCTTCATGATCGAGCTACGGTTTAAAGCCATGTTGCCACATCGGGAACAGATACGGAAAATCTTTACAGACTTGTCGTAACCATAACCGTGCCGTACGTGAATCTCTCGATTCATACGGCTCTTCGTACCCTTCAATTTTTACAACTGAAGACGGATTGAAATCTCAGTTCATCCCAGTAAATGAAATTTACAAGTTGACCGAATCTGACAACCCTGATACGTCAGCCCCTTCGCTCCGCTCAAGTTTCCAAGAGCATCTTCACTACTACGAGCTGATCTGCCCCTTGTCTGTTGTATCGGTATTCGCTTTATCCCTTCGGGACTTATAGTTTTCCCTTAACACCAACAGTAAGGTTCCCCAGTTTCGTATCAAAGCCCAGTCTAAGGTCATGCCATCTCTGTGCCGGTCGCCCGTCATAAGCTGCAATACAGGAATCACTTATGACTAATCCCTTCGGGCCGCTGATCCTTCCGGTTTTGAGCAACAACAAGGTTAGTTACGACACCTCTGCGATGGTTCATTCTCTTCTCATTCATCTCCTTAGACTTCACCTGAATGGTTCTGCAACACGACAGCAGTCCATCCGTTTCCACAACGTTCAGTACCTACGCCTTGAAAGCAAAGCACCTTGTGGTGGTTTGACAAGTAAGCCTGTTCTCTCCTTGCCGAGAGGACATCCTTTCAACATTCCATTGAAAAAGAATTTCGTGAGACCTCCGACATTATATACAGTGTCGGCTCGTATCCACTCTAAGACAACTTCCTGATGAAAGTCTCTCAACTTTGTTACAACATTGTCAATCATTCAAAGAACTAATCTTTAAATTGTACCCCGGTAGACATTCAGGGCACACCACAGCGGCACATAACACGGGTTTTGCGTCAGGCGGGGTGACGTGCAAACTTGGAACTTTGTGCCTCTGTTCAAGTTCAGCGCAGGTTGATATTTTTGTGCTCCGAAACCCGCCCGAACGCAAAGCCCGAAAACGTTGCCGCAATGGTGGCTGATATGGTTAAATCAAGAGCAGTACTTCTATTAACATACCGTGAAAAAATTAATTTTCATTTTGACAATACCGCTGACAATGCAGCAAAATATGCTGGCCCAATGTAATCAAGGGTTAAACTTAGGTGCAGTAATTGTGCCTACACATGGTAATTCGACAAATGGAGGTAATTATTTTAATGTTCCTGCCTGGCAAGAAGCAGCAACTTGGCTGGAAACTTTTGATCTTGATTATAGACAGCGGTACATTACGTGGACTGATGTTGTTCAACAAATTACCAATGGTGTACCTACTTATAATACGTATAGTGGATTTGAAAATGCGCTAACAACATGGTCGGGAAATGTCAATGTGCATGTAGTTTATCCTGTTATCAAAGTCGAACTCCCCAATACTTTACTTCCATCACCCACTGGTTTTACATCTGCATTTAGCCCTTCTGACCCAGCGTATTTTTCCGACACTGCTTTTATAAATCAAAATTATTTAGCCATAAAACATATTCTGCAAAATGTAAATAATGTGAAATGGATTTCAATTGGGAATGAAATTGACACCTATTTCAAAAATGGTTATTGGGGAACAGGAAGATTAACAAGATATGGAGCATTTCTTGACACCGTGAGGAATCGAATGAACGCGGACGGTTTTTCCGATGTACAACTGGGAAGTATTGTTGCTTTTCATAATCTAACATGGTCGGGCAATTATGACATTATAGATTCAATACAACCTCATGTAGATTTTGTGGGATATACTTTTTATTACACCTCACTCGGGCCACCTAATGACACCTGTTGGGGAAGCCCAACGACAGTTACTTCTTGGCTGAATATTGCCAAAGCGAAAGTTGGGTCTAAAAAAATGTTAATCACAGAAACCTGTATGGGTGACGGAGGAGGAATATTACAAAACTGCGGTTCTCCCTCAAAACAACTTGCCTACGCTGACACACTTTTACGTTGGTACAACAGCAACACTTCCAAAATACTAGGTATGACTTGGTTTACCGTAGTTGACCCCTATCTAGGTTGGCAGACACCAAGCACACTTTGGAATACTTGCGGTTTGGTGGACTCCAGTGGAGTAAATATTCAATCAGCAGGGACATTATGGCGACACAACTGCATTACCACTTACATTAGCGAGATTTCCTTAGAAAACAATTTAACTATTTTCCCAAATCCATTTTCTACGCAAACAACTTTACAGACAGACAATATATTTACTAATGCAACGCTGACTGTTTTTAATTCATTAGGGCAGGCAGTAAGACAAATACACAATCTATCTGGGCAGAAAATTATTTTTCACCGAGACAATTTAACAAGCGGACTATATTTCATTTGGCTGACAGAAGGCAATAAAGTAATCACAACCAATAAATTAGTAATTACCGATTGACAACAATTCCGCCACCGCAGAATCTCTCTCTGAGGACTCTGCGGTGAACCTGAAGTAGCATTGGCATCACCCGGCTGATGGCAGCCTGACGGAAGGTTGTTGATACCTACACTTGTTAAAAGTACATATCATAACAAAGAAAAAATGAAGAAGGAATTGGATGAATTCCTTTATCAACAAATAAGTGACTTGGAGGAAAGATATTATAAAGAGAAATCACAATCTTTATTTGAATTTTAATCTATTAGGTAAACCGGTGACGTTTCAAGACCAAGTTCTTTATTATAAAAGCAAGAGCATTTTAGAAGTAGTCAAACTTATGCTGACTCAAGGCAGACTTGACTTGATATTTGTCGGAGCTTTGGTTCTGACTTTTAGCGTTTTATTTCCTGTAACAAAGTTGATTTCAACACTACTATACTTAAAATCAAAGGACTTTGAGTCAAGTAAATTCATTCAATTTATGATTTTTAGAACAGGTAAGTGGTCAATGGCTGACGTAATGGTGATCGCAATTTTCATGGCTTATATTGGATTCTCAGGAATAATAACAGAGCAGTTAAAACAAATTGAGAACATAGCCGAGAATATTGACATACTGACAACCAATAGATCAAGCTTGTTGATAGGCTTTTATGCCTTTACATCATTTGCAATTCTTAGTCTTCTTATATCCCACAGACTACAATATCATGTTAATAGACAAGAGAGCACGGTTTTAAATAAATTTTAAATAAAGTTTTGTATAGACGGAGCAGACAACCTCACCTAAAACCGAAAAGAAGCCTGCAGGTAACATGCGTTTGGCGCCATACGGGGTGAAGCCCTGAATTTTTTCTTCTTCCGTTAAGCGGCATACCCTATGCTACAGTCCGCTCACCTGCCGCTCTTTCGGATATTTTACCTCATACTTAAACACCATCTTCCGCGACTCATTCGGCTGCAGGCTCATCTCCCAGATCAGTTTTCCTGTATCCTTGCTATACTTTGCTCCGCCCACATCGGTTACGGTTACCTCAATCTGGCTGATCTTGGATACCGGCACCTGGTCTTCCACCACCAGCTTTACGGGTTCGTTGCGGGTATTGCGCACGGTGATTTGCCAGGCAGCCGTTTCACGAATGCTGGAGCCAATAGCTTTGCGCGATGAAAAATCCTTTACGCGCTCGCGTAGAACCACAATGCGCTTGTCGCGTCCCAGCGAAACGGAAAGGGTGTCTTTCACCTCGTTCGGGTCAATGAACGATTTGCCCACAAAGGTTCCTTCAAAAAACACGTTAGCCTCACCGGGCAACAGGCTGAAGTCTTCCCAGCCGGTGGCGCGGGCCATCAAAAAGGCATCGTTATCCAGCTTGGGCGCAACGGCATAGCGGTAGTCGGCTTTCACCTCGTGGTTGCGGATGTCCACCAGCGTGGGTTTTGAAGCCGAAACGATGGTATAGGGCAAGCTGATGTCAAACTCGGTATTCAGACTGGTTTGCAGGGTTTGTGTGTAATCAGCAACCGTTTGCTGCTCCGTTGCGGGCACCTCTACGTTCAACTCCAGCTCTTCAACTTTGTCGGTAACCCTTACCGCGCCCATCCGAGCTGCTTTGCGTTGGCGGTATAGAGGGTAATAAAATTCAAGATACCAGGTATAGAGTTCGGGCTTGGTGCCTCCCAGGCTGGGGTTGGCGGTGGAGAGTTTCAGCCGCACATCTTTCCAGTCTTCGCCTGTGCTTTGAAACACATTGGCTTTATAGCTTAACTGGATAGGGCTCTTTGTATTAATCGCCCGCAAGTCGTATACGGCATACCAGCCGGCATTGGCTACTACATAGTTTACCTCCAGTTCAACCATACCGGCCGCTTCAGCCGAAAGGCTGATCACGATTTCGCTGGTATTGCGGCTGTACAATTCGTTTTGCTCCTGCACCTGCCGGTTGAGTTTACCGATGCGCTCGTTGGTTTTCCGGATCTTCTCATCGCTTTTAATTTTGGCCATACCGATTTCACCCAGCCGGTTGCGGTAAAACTCGGCCATCGCCTTGAGTTCATTTACGGAGATATTCTGACTGTTTCCTCCGATTTTCTGATTGGCAAGCAGCAACTGCTCTTCTTTGTTAAGAACATCCTTCTGTTGCTGTTCTACGAGTAGTGATCTCTTGTAATATTCCAGGGAATCATTCAGCACACGCAGGCTTTTAGGCTGGTTAAATTCGCTGATGAAGTTCTGCCGGTGATTGATGCCCAGTAAAATAAAATTTCCTTTACCGGAAACCTGTACGCTCTCCGGATCAAGTTGGGCAGTAAGTCCCGAAAGCACCAGGTTGATTTTGCCCGCCTCCACACGGGTTTTAAGTTCGCGGGTTACCTGGGCCCGGTTTAAAAAAACCGTAACGCGGGTAATTTTAGAATCAACGGGTTTTTCGGGTTGGGCTATTGCCGTGAATCCGGCAACAGTTAGAATAAGAAACAGGTTAAGCGACTTCATGATTGAATTTTTTTTATCAGATGCCGGCAAGCATCCGATTTCACAAATCAAGGTAAATCTTTTTTAGTTCATCACACATACGGGTGGCTTCCCTATCTTTGCCGCGCATGAACCCCCGCATTTATACCATCACCGAACTGAACCGGTTTGCTTATTCTGTTTTTGTAAAAATGGGTTGCCCCGCAGAAGATGCCCGCCTGGCTGCCGATGCCTTGCTGGCTGCCGATGTGCGTGGTATTGACTCGCACGGAGTGGCGCGGCTTTCAGGCTATGTGCGCCTGTGGGAAGCTAAGCGGATTAACCCCAGGCCAACCCTGCGGATAGTGCATGAATCACCGGGAACGGCAACAGTGGATGGCGATGCCGGGCTGGGTCTTGTAGTAGCGCCAAAAGCAATGGGCATTGCCATGGAAAAAGCGAAAATCTGTGGCACGGGCTGGGTAGCCGTGCGCAACTCCAACCATTTTGGCATTGCCGGTTATCATACCATGATGGCCCTGAAACAGGATATGATTGGCTGGGCCATGACCAATGCCAGCCCGCTGGTAGCGCCTACATTTTCCACCGAGCGGTTATTGGGCACCAACCCGATTTCGGTAGCTATACCTGCCGGTAAACAACCGCCTTTTGTATTGGATATGGCCACCACCACAGCCGCCAACGGAAAACTTGAAATTCTTCAGCGCAAAAATAAAGAGGCGCCATTCGGATGGATACAGACACGCGAGGGCACACCTTCCACCAACCCACACGAACTAAAAGAAGGTGGAGCGTTGATTCCGTTGGGCAGCGATTATGAACATGGCAGCCACAAAGGTTATGGTCTCGGAGCCATGGTGGATATTCTTTCAGCTGTGCTAAGCGGAGCGAACTACGGCCCGTGGGTACCCCCTTTTGTAGCGTTTCTGCAACCACCGCCCGACCCTGTGGGAACGGGCATCGGTCATTTTTTAGGCGCCATGCGCATTGATGCCTTCAGGCCCGCTGACGAGTTTAAACAACACATGGACAACTGGATTACCCGCTTCCGATCAGCCAAACCCATTGAAGGAAAACCAATGGTGTTAATCCATGGTGATCCCGAACGGGAAATGAGTGAAAAACGATTGAAAGACGGAGTGGAATTAAACCCGAACGTAGAAAACGATCTGAAAGAACTGGCAGCCCGCTTCAGTCTTTCGCTTTAGAAGCTTATCCCTCCAACAGTAATCCCCGCCCGGATTACCCACGGGCTTTGATACGGTGTGTAAATACTGGATGAAGCGGTGTATGAAAAATTATACAATGCGATTACAAAAAACGCAGCATTTTTTCCCATGGGCTGAAGAAATCCCCCACCGGCCAGAAAACTGTTAAAACCCTTTCGCGCAGTTTCTCCCGGAGCCACATAATACTCATAATTGAGGTGTTCAAACTCGGTTTGCAGAAAGATGCCGTTGTAAACCGTAAACCGCGCAAACGGATTGATGGCATAATCATTAAAAGTAAGGGCAGGGTTAAACGTTTTATATTTCGTATACCGGTACGTAATGCCCGTACCGGCAATAAATCTTCGGGTAATGGCATAGCCGATAATGGGCGAAACGGAAATAAAGTCTGCGGTATTGCCAAAACTTAAACCCAAACCACCGCCTGTTACAATTCGATCCTTTACCGGAACGCCTTCCAGGCTGTTGTTTTTTCCCTGTGCGCTGACGGTGTTAACGCAAAACAGAACAGCAAAACATAAAAGAAGTGACTTAATCATAGGCAAAGTTTATTTCTCAACGATTACAAACACATCTTCATTTTCCTTCTTCATTAAATATTTTTCGCGGGCGAATTTTTCCAGCGATTCCCGATCACCAAACAATTCATTTTTATCCTGCTCAACTTCCTTTATTTTCTGCTGATAATATTCCTTTTCATTCTCCAGCGCCCGCAACTTAGCCGAGAGGCGGTAGCGCGAAATCAGGTCATTGGAATCCAGGAATAACATCCACACAAAAAAAATCAGGCCGGCAACTACATAAAAATTACGGAAGGCCTTAGGCATTTTCTTCCACATAGCTTAAAAAATGATGACTAAAGGTACAGTTAATTGGGGGAGATTACAACAATCCCACAACTGCTCATCAGAACTTACGACCCGGAAAATAGGCCACTTCGCCCAGTTCTTCTTCAATGCGGAGAAGCTGGTTGTATTTGGCCATCCGGTCTGAGCGCGAAGCTGAGCCGGTTTTAATCTGACCGGTATTCAGCGCCACGGCCAGATCGGCAATGGTGCTGTCTTCGGTTTCGCCCGAGCGGTGCGACATTACGCTTTTGTAGCCATTGCGCTTTGCCAGGTTTACCGCATCAATCGTTTCAGTAAGCGATCCGATTTGATTCACTTTGATAAGAATAGCATTGCCTATGTTTTCATCAATGCCTTTTTGCAGGCGCTTCACATTGGTAACAAACAAATCATCGCCCACCAACTGAACCTTCTTCCCAACTTTCTCTGTAAGCGCTTTCCAACCGGCCCAGTCATCTTCGGCCATGCCGTCTTCCAGTGAAATAATCGGGTATTTTTTTTCCCAGTTGGCCCAATAGTCGGCCATCTCCAACGGTTTGAGTTTTTTTCCGGACGACTTTTTAAAGTGATACACTTTGGCCCTGGAGTCGAAGAATTCCGAAGCAGCCGGATCGAGCGCAATAAAAATATCCGCTCCGGGTTTATAGCCGGCCTTTTCGATGGCCTTCAGTACCACTTCAATTGCCTCTTCATTCGATTTAAGGTTTGGTGCAAAGCCTCCTTCATCGCCCACATTTGTTGAAAGGCCCTTATCGTGCAGAACCTTCTTCAGCGTATGGAAAACTTCCGCACCCATCCGCAGGGCTTCCGAAAAAGAACCAGCCCCTACGGGCATTACCATAAACTCCTGAAAGTCGATGGCATTGTCGGCATGGCTTCCGCCATTAAGAATATTCATCATCGGCACAGGCAGCGTGTTGGCGCTTACACCGCCAATGTAGCGGTACAGGGGCATGCCCGCTTCCATGGCCGCGGCCTTAGCAATGGCCAATGAAGTACCCAGTATGGCGTTGGCCCCCAGTTTACTTTTGTTAGGGGTTCCGTCCAGTTCAATCATTATCTTATCCAGCAGGTTCTGTTCAAATACCGGAAAGCCCACTACTTCTGCAGAAATTTTATTATTTACATTATCAACCGCTTTGAGTACACCTTTGCCCAGGTACTTCTTCTTGTCGCCATCGCGCAGTTCCACTGCTTCGTGTGTACCGGTTGATGCTCCACTGGGTACGGCAGCACGTCCATACGCACCGCTTTCGGTGACTACATCAACTTCAATGGTAGGATTGCCGCGGCTGTCGAGAATCTGGCGGGCGTGAATACTTTCAATTAAACTCATAAATGAATTACATTTTTAGATGGCAACTTTCATTTCGCTTTTCCGGATCATGGAAACAAATTCTTCAAACAGGTAACGCGAGTCATGCGGACCCGGAGATGCTTCCGGATGGTATTGCACCGAAAAGGCGCGTTTGTTTTTAAGGCGAATGCCCATAATGGTATTATCGTTCAGGTGAAGATGGGTGACTTCCACGTCTTTGTTTTTCTCCAGGTCTTTTTCGCTTACGGCAAACCCGTGATTCTGCGAGGTGATCTCCCCCAGGCCGGTAATCAGGTTTTTAACCGGATGATTAAGTCCGCGGTGGCCGTGGTGCATTTTGTACGTTGAGAGGCCACAAGCCAGCGCCAGCAATTGATGCCCAAGGCAAATTCCGAATAACGGCTTATCCGAATTCAGGATTTTCTTTACTGTGGTAATGGCATAATCCATTACCGATGGATCACCCGGACCGTTGGAGATAAAGTACCCGTGCGGATTCCACTGCTCCATGGTTTCGAAGGATGTCTTTGCAGGAAAAACCTGAATGTAGGAGCCTAACCCTGCCAGATTAGTAAGGATGCTTTTCTTAATGCCCACGTCCAGCGCTGCTATCCGGTAGTCAGCATGGGTACTTCCGAAAAAGTAGGATTCAGGCGTTGATACTTTGGATGCCAGTTCAAGGCCTTCCATTGAGGGTACATTAAGAATTTCCTGCTTCATCTGCGCAGGAGTGAGTTCGGATGAAATGAGGGCATTCATTGCCCCTTTGTTACGAATGTAACGTACCAGCATCCGGGTATCCACATCAGAGATTCCGGTTATGTTATGCTTCTCAAGGTATTGCTGAAGGCTTTCACGGGCGGTTGCACGGCTGAACTCGGCTGAAAATTCATTGACAACAATGCCGCTGATTTTGGGCGAATCGGATTCCTGCTCAGCATCGACCGTACCGTAATTACCAATATGGGCGGTTGTATTGACGATAATCTGACCGAAATAGGATGGATCGGTATAAATTTCCTGGTAGCCGGTCATGCCGGTATTAAAGCAGATTTCACCGCCCGTGGTGCCGGGCTTTCCAATCAGAGTACCTTCCACCAGAAGGCCATCTTGTAACAGGAGGTAGGCTTTTTTGCTCACTTCAAATCAGGTTTAACAAAAATAAACTTCAAACCGATACGGGAGTGCTGCCCGCATACATATTTTGCCATGATCATTGAAACGGCATAAAAAAAGGATTGAACAAACGTCCAATCCCTTCTGTATAAGTTTTCAGGCACGCTAGGCGTCTTTCTTTTTTGCGGATTTCTTTTCAGCCTTAGAAGCATCGGCCTTAGGAGCAGGGGGAGTAGTTTCGGTTGTTTCAACAGCCGATTCTTCCTTTTTACCCTTGGCACCCCGACTCCTGCGGGTTTTACCCTTTTTAGCCACGGCTTCTTTACCGTACAGGTCGTTAAAATCAACCAGTTCAATCAGGCACATTTCGGCATTGTCGCCAAGGCGTACATCGCCCATTTTAATGATGCGGGTATAGCCACCCTGGCGTTCGGCAATACGCGATGCCACCGTGCCAAAGAGTTCAGATACCGACTCCTTGTTTTGCAGGTACGAAAACACCGTACGTCTGGAGTGCGTTGAATCGGTTTTCGCTTTGGTTAGCAGTGGTTCAACATACTTACGCAAGGCTTTGGCTTTTGCCACTGTGGTGGTTATGCGTTTTTTCAAAATCAGGGAGCTGGCCATATTGGAAAGCATTGCATTCCGGTGGCTTGATGTTCTTCCCAGGTGGTTTACTTTCTTACCGTGTCTCATGGGTCATTAATCTTCTTCGAGTTTGTACTTCACGAGGTCCATACCGAATGTCAACCCCTTTTCTGAAACGAGTTGTTCCAATTCGGCCAGTGACTTCTTTCCGAAATTTCTGAACTTCATCATGTCAGAGATTTCAAGTTGCACCAGGTCACCCAGCGTTTTTACATCAGCGGCCTTGAGGCAGTTGTATGCGCGTACGGAAAGGTCGAGGTCATGGAGCGGAGTTTTGAGCAGCTTGCGCATGTGCAGCATTTCCTCATCCACCTGCTCTACTTCTGCATCCTTTCCGGTTTCAAGTTCCATGGACTTATCGGAGAATAAGGCAAAATGTTTAATCAAAATATGCGCGGCACCTTCGAGGGCTTTTTCGGGATGAATAGAGCCATCGGTTTGGATGTCTATTACCAGTTTTTCATAGTCGGTTTTTTGCTCAACCCGTGTGTTCTCTACGCTGAACTTCACATTCTTGATGGGTGTGAAAATCGCATCGATCGGAATGAAGCCAAATACCTGTTCTGCCGGCTTGCTTTCTTCGGCCGGAAGGTAGCCCCTGCCCTTATCGATGGTGAGTTCGATCTCAAACTGAGCCGACTCATCCAGGTTGCAGATTACATGCTCGGGGTTAAGCACCTCAAAAGCTGAAGTAAAGCGGGCAATGTCTCCGGCCTTAAACTGCTTTTGCTTTTTAATGTTTACGGTAATCTTACTGTCAAAATTGTCGCCCGTTTTTTTCAGGCGAACCATTTTCAGATTCAGAATAATCTCTGCAACATCTTCTACCACGCCTTCCAGGGTAGAAAATTCATGCAAAACTCCGGGAATCTTAATGCCCGTAATGGCGTACCCTTCCAATGAGGAGAGCAGAATTCTGCGCAATGCGTTACCTATGGTAACCCCATAGCCTTTTTCAAGTGGCTTGAATGTAAACGTGCCGTGAAAGTCATCGGCTTTCTCCATCACCACTTTATCGGGTATTTGAAATGCGAGTATTGACATAATTTCGTTCTGATTAAAGGTTAGAATTATTTTGAGTACAATTCAACAATCAGCTGCTCGTTGATGTTCTCGGGGATATCCTCACGCGGAGGCAAATGGATAAGTTTTCCTTCCATTTCGGAAGCATCCCATTCCAGCCATGAATATTTGCGTGCGCCCTGCACGGCAAGGCTGTTGGTTATGACTTCCAACGATTTTGATTTTTCACGAACACCCACTTTATCGCCCGGGCGCAGGGTGAAAGACGGAATGTTAACAATCTCACCATTTACGGTAATGTGCTTATGCAACACAAGCTGCCGCGCACCCCTGCGGGTGGAGGCAATGCCCATACGGTAAACGGTGTTGTCAAGGCGGGCTTCCAGTAATTGCAAAAGCACCTCACCGGTAACTCCCTTTTTCCGGGAGGCTTTGTCAAACAATTTGGCAAACTGGCGTTCCAGTAATCCGTAAATGTATTTAGCCTTTTGCTTCTCGGCCAGCTGGATAGCATATTCTGACTGCTTGCGTTTTTTTCCGCGACCGTGCATGCCGGGGGCATGACCCTTCTTCTGAAGCGCCTTATTCTCACCTAAAACCGGCTCTCCGAATCGCCTGGAAATTCTGACTCTTGGACCTGTGTATCGTGCCATTATATGTTATTTTTTACTCCCTTGTTTAAACCCTTCTCTTTTTAGGTGGACGGCAACCATTATGCGGCAGGGGTGTCATATCCTTAATAGCCGTTACCTCAATTCCTGCTGTTTGTATGGTTCGTATTGCTGACTCGCGGCCGGCCCCCGGACCTTTCACAAATACTTCTACTTTACGCAAGCCGAGTTCGAAAGCACGGGTGGCGCAATCCTGTGCTGCCATTTGTGCAGCATAGGGTGTATTTTTCTTTGACCCCTTAAAACCCATTTTACCGGCTGATGACCAGGTTACAACCTGACCTGTGCTGTTGGTCATGGATATAACAATGTTGTTAAACGTGGCTTTAATGTGTGCCTGGCCAACGGCCTCAACAGTTACTGCCCTCTTTTTAGCCTTGTCTTTTCGTTTCTCGGTTGACATTATCGTTGTTCGTTAATGTATTCAATCAATTATCCTTTCGTTGCTTTTTTCTTATTGGCAACGGTTTTCCGTTTGCCTTTCCGGGTACGCGCGTTGTTCTTGGTGGTTTGCCCGCGTACGGGTAATCCTTTACGGTGGCGAAGACCCCGGTAACAGCCAATATCCATAAGCCGCTTAATGCTCAGTTGTACTTCCGAACGCAACGAACCTTCCACCCGGAATTGCTCCGAAATAATGGAACGGATGGCATTCGATTCTTCATCAGTCCAGTCCTTTGCCTTTTTATTCCAGTCAACTCCCGCCTGGGTAAGAATGCGCTGGGCTGCCCTGCGGCCAATGCCATAAATGTACGTAAGGCTGATTTCGCCTCTTTTGTTATCGGGGATATCGACACCTTGTATCCTTGCCATGTTCTTTTAGTTAACGTGTGTTATACTTTATCCCTGGCGTTGTTTAAACCGGGGGTTCTTTTTATTAATCACATACAGTTTGCCATTGCGCCTGATGATCTTGCAATCGGCACTGCGTTTCTTTATTGATGCTTTTACTTTCATTGTCTTTGAATCCTATTTATACCTAAAAACAATTCTTCCCTTTGTCAAATCGTAAGGCGACATCTCCAGCCTTACTTTATCGCCCGGCAGCAACCGAATGTAATGCATACGCATCTTGCCGGAGATGTGCGACAATACTTCGTGTCCGTTTTCCAACTGAACGCGAAACATGGCATTCGACAATGCTTCCATTATCGTACCATCCTGCTCTATCGACTTTTGCTTCGCCACTTATACGAATACTTTTCCTCTATATATTGATGTGTTGTTAACACCTCAGTTTTATCTTTTCCAACTGCAACCATGTGCTCAAAATGAGCCGAAGGCCGTCTATCGGCCGTCCGGATGGTCCACCCGTCACGCTCCTGAACTACGTTGCGGGTACCCATGTTAACCATTGGCTCGATGGCAAAAACCATCCCGGGTACCAACTTTACGCCCTTACCCCGCTTCCCGAAGTTAGGAACCTCAGGATCTTCATGCAGACTCTTGCCTACGCCATGCCCTACCAACTCCCGCACCACTCCGTAGCCAAAGCTTTCAACGTAACTTTGAATAGCATAGCTTACATCACCGATCCGGTTACCGGCCTTCGCCTGCTCAATGCCCCTGTACAACGAATCGTAGGTGCGCTCCAACAACAGCAAAACCTCTTTATCAGCACCCTCGAGCGGATAAGTGTAGGCCGAATCACTGTGGTATCCTTTGTAGTATACGCCACAATCAACCGACACCACATCGCCTTCTCTCAACTCGTAGTTCGATGGAAATCCGTGAACGACAACTTCGTTTACCGATATACACAGCGAAGCGGGGAATGATCCGTTGTAATTTTTAAAGGAGGGGCTTCCTCCATGATCTCGGATATATTCCTCGGCCAACCTATCGAGCTCGGAAGTCTTAATGCCGGGTTTTATAAGCCCGGCCACCTCACCATGAGCTTTGCCCAAAATAAGGGCACCCTCTTTGATGATGGCGATTTCCTCTTCAGACTTTAAGTGAACCATTAAGCACTTAAGCCGCAGCAAATTGAGAACGACCTTTCACACGACCTGATTTCATCATGCCTTCATAATGCCGCATTAACAGGTAGCTTTCAATTTGCTGGAGCGTGTCGAGTATTACCCCCACCATAATCAGCAATGAAGTGCCCCCATAAAACTGGGCAAAATTCTGACCGACACCGGCCCGCACGGCAAATGCCGGCAACACGGCAACAACCACCAGGAACAACGCACCGGGTAGTGTGATTCTGGACAAAACTGTATCTATAAATTCAGCGGTTTGTTTTCCAGGCTTAATTCCGGGAACGAAACCACCGTTACGTTTTAAATTATCGGCTATATCATTCGAGTTAATGGTAATGGCCGTGTAGAAAAATGTGAACACCAGGATTAACGAACCAAACAGCAGGTTGTACTGCCAGCTGGTGAAGTCTGAAAATGTAGAACCGATGTACGCACCAATGTCGCTGTCGCGCCAGAAGCCCGCCAGCAGTGCAGGGATGAACATTAAGGCTTGTGCAAAAATAATCGGCATAACACCAGCCGAGTTTAGTTTTAACGGGATGAAATCGCGCTTACCGCCATACAGCTTGTTACCAATAACCTGCTTTGCGTACTGAATGGGTATTCTGCGGGTAGCCTGCGTTAACATGATCACACCCATCACCACAAAGAACAGGGCGAGGAGTTCTATAATAAACAGAAGCGCTCCCTGCATACCCCGGTTGTTCACTGCCTCATCAATAATAGCACCCGGAAAACGGGATACGATACCAATCATAATGAGCATAGAAATACCGTTGCCAATACCCTTATCGGTAATGCGCTCTCCCAGCCACATGCAAAACATGGTGCCGGCAATTAAAATCGTAATGGACGAGAAATAGAAAAAGAAACCCGGATTAGTGATCGCCTCAACGGGTATGGTTCCGCGGATATACCCGTACGATTGAAACCCTGTAATGAAAATGGTAAGCACGCGGGTCATCTGATTAAGCCGCTTCCTCCCTGAGTCTCCTTCCTTTTGAAGTTTTTGGAAATAGGGAACCGCAAAAGTAAGAAGTTGAACAATAATGGATGCCGAAATGTAGGGCATGATGCCCAGCGCAAAAATGGAAGCACGGCTGAATGAACCGCCAAGGAAAGTATTCAGTAAATCAAAAATACCACCCGAGGCAACATTTCCGGCAAGAACAACGGGGTCAATACCAGGAAGTACAATAAACGATCCTAGCCTGAAAATAATCAAAAACCCGATGGTGTTCAGGATGCGGATGCGGAGATCCTCAATCGAAAAAATATTCCGTATGGTGGTAATGAATCGCTTCATTATTAGATTTTGGTTGTTGAACCCCCTGCCTTTTCAATTGCTTTAACGGCCGTATCCGAAAAAGCATGTGCCTGCACATTCACTTTTGCCTTAAGCTCGCCACGGCCCAAAATTTTCACTTTATCTTTTTTGCCAATAATTCCGTTTGCAACAAGAAATTCAAGGTTAATATCGGCTGACTTTGCAGCGAGCGTTTCGAGCACATCGAGGTTAACTGCCTTGAAGTATTCTTTGTTGTTGTTCTTAAAACCGAACTTCGGTACACGCCTTTGGAGGGGCATTTGCCCGCCTTCAAAACCAAATTTTTTGGAATAGCCCGATCGTGACTTGGCCCCTTTGTGGCCTCGCCCTGCGGTGGTTCCGCCCGATCCCTGGCCGCGGCCAAGGCGTTTATTAGTTTTTACTGAACCGGCTGCCGGCTTAAGTGTGTGCAACTTCATTTTATAATTCCTTTACAGTAACCAAGTGATTTACCTTTTGAATCATCCCGGCTATTTGCGGGGTTAATTCTACTTCTACTGATTTATTCATCTTACCCAGTCCCAAAGCGCGCAAGGTGCGCTGCTGCGTTTCCGGACGCTTGATGTCACTCCTCGATTGTGTAATTTTTACCTTGCCCATAGTTACCCGTTAAAAACTTTCGACAACGAAACACCTCTGTTCTTTGCAATGGTAAAGGGATCGCGCATACTGGTAAGCGCCTTGAAGGTTGCCTTTACTACATTGTGAGGGTTAGATGAACCCTTTGATTTAGCCAACACATTGTGCACACCGGCACTTTCCAGCACGGCACGCATGGCTCCACCGGCAATTACACCGGTACCCGGAGCAGCCGGCTTTAGCAACACAAACCCGCCACCGAATTTACCAATCGCTTCGTGCGGTACGGTACCTTTGGCAATCGGAACTTTTACTAAATGCTTCTTTGCATCGTCAATGCCCTTGGTTATCGCATCGGTTACTTCGTTCGCCTTTCCGAGGCCATAGCCAACTACTCCGTTTCCATCGCCCACAACGACAATGGCTGCAAAGCTGAACCTCCGTCCGCCTTTCACCACCTTCGCAACGCGCTCAATGGCTACGACTTTCTCCTTCAGATCAATTTCGCTTGCCTTTACGGTACTGATGTTGCTAACTGACATACTTCCTTAGTCTATGGTTTAGAATTTTAATCCGCCTTCGCGCGCTCCTTCAGCAAATGCTTTAATATTTCCATGGTATAGATATCCGTTGCGATCAAATACCACAGTAGTAATTCCTGCGGCAAGGGCCTTTTCGGCTATTTTCTTACCCGCATTCTTTGAGTTTGACACATTCAGTCTTGCTTTCTCACCCAACTCACGTGTAGAAACCGAGGTAACGGTTACGCCTTTGAGGTCATCAATGATCTGTGCATAGAGACCGGTATTGCTCCTGAATACGGACAACCTTGGCCGTTCTCCTGTGCCTGATATTTTTTTACGAACACCCATTTTGATTCGTGCTCGTCTTTCTGTGTTCTTGCCTGCCATAGATTTCTCTATTTTCTAATCCTCATTATTACTTAGCAGCCGCCTTGCCGGCTTTTCTGCGCACATATTCGCCAACAAAACGGATACCTTTGCCTTTATAGGGTTCCACCTTGCGCAACGACTTAATTTTGGCAGCAATCTGCCCAACCAGTTGCTTATCAATCCCCTCAAGGGTAATTGTAGGGTTACCCCCTTTTTCCTGGGTTGCCTGAACCTTTACTTCTGCCGGCACCGCCATAAAAATATTATGCGAATACCCCAGGCTTAGTTCCAACACGTTGGATTGCGCATTAGCCTTAAAGCCTACACCTACCAACTCAAGTTGCCGTTTGTACCCATCCTTTACTCCTTCTACCATGTTGGCAATTAATGCCCGGTACAATCCATGCATGGCTTTGTGTCGCTTTTGTTCCGTAGGTCGTTCAATGATAACCTGGTTATTTTCCTGTTTAATGGTAAAATCAGGATCAATAACCTGTGAAAGTTCTCCCTTGGGTCCCTTTACGGTAACCTTGTTATTCTCCTTGG
Organism: Cyclobacteriaceae bacterium; assembly: GCA_046294915.1. Lineage (GTDB taxonomy): Bacteria > Bacteroidota > Bacteroidia > Cytophagales > Cyclobacteriaceae > UBA2336. Next base: position 19,428 of record JBKBOE010000030.1, read on the forward strand.
AGAAGGTGAAGGTAATACCTGCAGGCAAAGCAATCGGTTGTCTTCCAATTCGCGACATAGCTCAACTCATTAATACACGTAACACAAAACTTCGCCACCCACATTCAGCTTGCGTGCCTCCTTGTCGGTGATCACTCCTTTTGATGTGGAGAGTATAGCCACACCCAATCCGTTCAATACTCTTGGAAGTCGGGTTGTGCCTACGTATTTCCGCAAGCCGGGTGTACTTACCCGCTCCAGGTGTGAGATTGCTGATTCCCGTGTTTCGGGGTTATACTTTAAGGCAATCTTAATCAACCCCTGATTTGCCAATCCATCCTCAAATTTGTAATTGAGGATATAGCCCTTATCAAATAACACCTTGGTTATCTCCTTTTTAAGGTTTGACGCAGGGATCTCCACCACCTTGTGGTTAGCCTTTATGGCATTGCGTAGCCGGGTTAAATAATCTGAAATAGGATCTGTCATGTTTCTATTTCTAAGTCTAAAAATGCTTTAAATAAAGCAGCCCGTTTTTAACGGGCTGCAAAGATACCTAACAATTTCTGTTATCCAAACTGTTACCTGGTTTCGGGGTTCACGGCATCTCCGCTACTAAACCCGACCTGGGTACTCAGCAACCTAATCAATATGTTTTGTCGGACTATTTACCAGCTCGACTTGGTCAAACCCGGGATTTTACCGGCAGAGGCCATTTCACGGAATACGTTTCGGCATACACCAAATTTTCCTACGTACCCCTTAGGCCTGCCTGTAAGCTTACACCTGTTCTTCAACCGAACCGGTGAAGCATTGCGCGGAAGTTTATCCAAAGCAGCGTAATCACCCGCTTCTTTTAAACTCTTGCGCCTGGCGGCATATTGCGCTACCAGTTTTTCCCTTTTTGTTTGTCTTGCTATTACAGATAGTTTGGCCATTCGCTTATTAGTTTTTATTGGCAAACGGCATCCCGAATGCTTTCAGGAGCTCGTAGCTTTCTTCATCGGTTTTGGCAGTGGTTACAAATGTTATGTCCATTCCACTGATCTTATTTACCTTATCAATTGATATTTCCGGAAAGATAATCTGTTCTTTCACACCGAGCGTATAGTTACCACGGCCGTCAAACCCTTTTGGATTAACTCCCCGAAAATCGCGCACCCGGGGTAGCGCAATATTCATGAGCCGATCCATAAATTCATACATTCTATCACCGCGTAAGGTAACGCGCACACCAATAGGCATGTCTTCTCTCAGCTTGAAATTTGAGATTGCTTTCTTTGATTTTGTGGCTACAGCCTTTTGCCCTGTAATGGATGAGATTTCCTCAACGGCCACATCAATCAACTTCTTGTCGGTAACCGCAACACCCATACCTTTGTTGATGCAAATCTTGTCAACCTTAGGTACCTGCATTACCGATTTGTACCGGAACTTTGATTTCAAAGCCTGTACAATTTCCTTTTGATACTTTTCTTTTAATCTTGGAACTGCCATTACTTTATAAATTCTCCTGTTTTCTTAGCATAACGTTGAAGCTTCCCCTTTTCGTTCAACTTCCTCCCTACCCGGGTTGGTTTGCCGCTTGCCGGATCAACCAGCATGAGGTTACTTACATGAACAGAGCCCTCTGTTTTTTTAATCCCACCTTCGGGTTTGCCGGCCGAAGGTTTTTCGTGTTTGGTTACCACGTTAATTCCTTCCACAATTGCGCGGTTCTTGCCAAGCCACACCTCCAATACCTTACCGGTTTTGCCTTTATCATCACCGGCAATAACTTTCACGGTATCTCCTTTGCGGATATGAAGTTTGGGTTGTTTGTTAAACTTTCTTTCCATGGTCTTAAATTACTTCAGGTGCCAATGACACGATCTTCATAAATTGCTTTTCGCGCAGTTCGCGAGCAACAGGTCCGAATATGCGCGTGCCCCGTGGCTCGTCCTGATTATTAAGTAAAACGGCTGCGTTGTCTTCAAACCGGATGTAAGATCCGTCCTTTCTACGAACCTCTTTGGTGGTGCGCACCACAACCGCCTTGGAGACAGTCCCCTTTTTTACCTGGCTGGTTGGCATGGCAGACTTAACTGTTACAACAATCTTGTCGCCAACGGATGCGTAGCGCCTTTTACTGCCTCCCAGTACGTGCATACAGAGCACTTCTTTTGCTCCGCTGTTGTCGGCTACCGTTAATCTGGTCTCGGTGCGTATCATACTTATTTTGCTTTTTCTACAATCTCAACTAATCTCCACCGCTTTTTTTTGCTCAGCGGCCGTGTTTCCATTATACGAACGGTGTCGCCAATACCGGCTTCATTCTTTTCATCATGAGCCATGAATTTGGTGGTTTTATGAACAAACTTCTCGTAGATGGGGTGTTTTACCTTGCGGTCAACCGCAACGGTAATGCTTTTTTGCATTTTGTTGCTTACCACAACTCCAACTCGCTCTTTCCTTAGTTTCCTTTCCATAGGAATCAATTTTTTTGTATTTCTTTTGCCCGAAGTTCAGTTGCCAGGCGGGCAATCAACTTGCGGGTTTGTTTAATCCGCATAGGGTTTTCTATTGCCGACACCTGATGAGCAAACTTCAACTTTCTGAGCGCTTCTTTCTCGCTGGCAATTTTTTCCACGAGTTCAGCTACACTTAATGCTTTTATATCTGTACTCTTCATGACTTACTGACCTTCAACATAATCTCTGCGAATCGTGAACTTTGTTTTAATTGGCAGTTTTCCTTCGGCTAACCGCAGGGCTTCACGGGCTGTTGCAGTACTTACCCCCCCGGCCTCAAACAAAATGGTTCCTGGCTTTACTACAGCCACCCAGTACTCAGGCGCTCCTTTACCTTTACCCATACGCACCTCTGCAGGTTTTTTGGTTATGGGTTTGTCTGGGAATATCCTGATCCACACCTGGCCTTCGCGCTTCATTGCGCGCGTAACAGCAACCCGCGCAGCCTCAAGTTGACGGGAAGTTATCCAGCCTCCTTCAAGGGATTTCAGACCGAATGAACCAAAGGCAATGGTATGACCACGTGTCGCCATTCCTTTTACACGGCCCTTCTGCATCTTTCTAAACTTGGTGCGTTTTGGTTGTAACATGATTCTTCTCTGTTAATCGCGTTATATTCTATCCTGGTTCTATCGTTTGGATCTGCGTTCACCGCCTCGCTCACCTCCACGCCCCTCGTTTCGTCTGCGGCCACCGCCTCGCTCATTTCCGCCTCCACGTTGGCTTCCTTGCCCACCGGTGGGGTTACTTACAACCCCTATATTGGGTGACAGGTCGCGCTTACCGTAAACTTCACCTTTAAAAATCCACACCTTAATGCCGATTTTACCATATACGGTTTGCGCCTCAGAGATCGCATAATCAATATCTGCACGAAGGGTATGCAATGGAATACGTCCTTCTTTGTATTGCTCCGTACGGGCCATGTCGGCTCCCGCCAACCTGCCAGATACCTTAATCTTGATTCCTTCGGCTCCAACCCGAATCGCAGATGCAATGGCTTGTTTCATGGCCCGCTTGTAGGAAATGCGTGCTTCAATTTGCTGGGCAATTGATTCACCTACGAGTTTGGCGTCCAACTCTGGTCTCTTGATTTCGTAAATATTAATTTGAACGTCTTTGCCGGTTAGCTTCTTTAGCTCCTCTTTAATCTTATCAACTTCAGTACCGCCTTTACCGATAACCACACCCGGACGTGCCGTGTGAATAGTTAATGTTATCCGTTTAAGGGTGCGCTCAATTACGATCTTGGCAATACCTCCTTTAGGAATACGTGCTTCAATGTATTCCCTGATTTTCTGGTCTTCAACAAGTTTCTCAGAAAACGTATTACCGCCATACCAGTTGGAGTCCCAACCTCGGATGATTCCAAGACGCAGTCCGATCGGATTTATCTTCTGTCCCATTATTCCTTTGTTTCTTTTACGGTTGTTTCAGCCGCAGCTGTTTTCTTCAAACTGTCAATAACCAGTGTTACATGATTGGAACGCTTGCGCACACGGTGAGCCCTGCCTTGCGGAGCTGGTCTAAGGCGCTTCAAAATTCTGCCGCCATCAACCCAGATATCCTTTACGTAGAGATCAGCTTCTTCCAATTTCGCCTCCTGGTTTTTTACACCCCAATTAGAGATGGCCGACAGTAAGAGTTTTTCAAGTTTTGGTGAGCCTACTTTGGGCTCATATTTCAAGATAGTAAGCGCTTTGCTAACCCGTTCACCACGGATTAGGTCGGCTACCAATCGCATTTTGCGCGGAGAGGTAGGTACATTTTTCAACTTCGCCACCACGGGGCCGGTTTTGGCGGCCTCCTTTCTCGCATCGCGCTTTGCACGCTTGGCAACAGATCGCTTTGTTTTCTTTTCAGTTGTTTCCATGATTACTTAGCAGCTGAGGTACCTTCATCTTTGCGGTTTCCGGAGTGCCCGCGGAATGTGCGCGTTGGCGCAAACTCACCGAGCTTGTGGCCCACCATATTTTCAGTTACATAAACCGGAATAAACTTATTCCCGTTGTGAACCGCGAACGTGTGGCCGATCAGTTCAGGCACAATGGTTGACCTTCTTGACCAGGTTTTGATCACAGACTTCTTTCCCGATTTCTCCGTTGCTTCAACCTTTTTCAGCAGGCGGAAGTCACAATACGGTCCTTTTTTTACTGAGCGTCCCATTTATTTTTTCCTTCTTGATATGATCAGACGATCGGAATATTTCTTTGGATGGCGTGTTTTCTTGCCCTTGGCATAGAGACCCTTTCTTGAACGCGGGTGCCCACCGGAGGCACGTCCTTCGCCACCACCCATTGGGTGATCTACCGGGTTCATGGCAACACCACGGTTACGCGGTCTCCTTCCTCGCCACCGGCTGCGGCCTGCCTTGCCCACACTTTCATTCATGTGGTCCGGGTTTGAAACCGCACCTACAGTAGCCATGCAAACATCTAACACGTTGCGCATTTCACCAGAAGGCATTTTGAGTGTGGCTAACCCGTTTTCGCGAGCCAACAACTGAACAAATGACCCTGCACTGCGTGCTATGGCTCCGCCCTTACCCGGCTTCAACTCAACATTATGGATAATAGTACCCAACGGAATTTTTGAAAGCGGCAATGCATTTCCCACTTCAGGAGCAACATCGGCACCTGCCATAACCTGCTGCCCGGCCCTGAGGCCATCAGGTGCCAGAATGTAGGATTTGGCACCATCAGCATAGTGCAACAGGGCAACGCGTGCTGAACGGGTTGGGTCGTATTCAATCGACTTCACTGTTGCCGGCACACCAGACTTTTCGCGCTTAAAGTCAATGATCCTAAACTTCTGCTTATGACCACCGCCAATGTAGCGCATCGTCATCCGGCCGTTATTATTTCTTCCTCCGGTTTTCTTCCGGGTTACAATTAAGGACTTCTCCGGTGTTGACGAGGTGATGTCATCAAACGTTGGAGCGAGTCTGTGTCGCGTTCCAGGAGTTACCGGTCTTAATTTCTTCAACGCCATCGCTCAATCATTATACGTTGCTGTAAAAATCAATTACTTCACCGCTGGCCAGGGTTACAATAGCCTTTTTGTAATTTGGTTTGCGCCCTTCCAAAACACCGGCTTTTGTGTAGCGCGATTTATGCTTGCCCATTACCCGCATGGTGTTCACCTTTTCAACCGTTACACCATACTGCTTCTCAACGGCATTTTTAATAGCTACCTTATTGGCATCAATGGCCACAATAAATCCATATTTGCCTTTTTCATTCAAGGCAGAAACTTTCTCTGTGACCAGGGGTTTCTTTAAAACACTCATTGCTCTTTATTTAATAGGCTCTCAACCTTACCAACCGAACTCTCCACAAAAATCAGGTTATCAGCATTCATCAGGTCATAGGTATTGATCTGATCGGCTGTGGTAACCTTGGCATTTTTTATATTTCTGCCCGACAGAAGAATGTTCTTATTTACTTCTGGTAAAACCAGCAAGGTTTTCTTATCTGCCAGTGCAAGGGCCGAAAGAAAATTAATGTATTGCTTTGTCTTAGGCGACTCGAATGTGAAGTCTTCCAACACAGCTATGGCATTCTCTTTGGCTTTGTAGGATAATGCAGATTTACGGGCCAGGTCTTTAACTTTCTTATTCAACTTGAACGAGTAATCACGAGGAACCGGACCGAATACGCGTCCACCGCCTTTGAATTGCGGGTTCTTAATATTCCCCGCACGCGCCCCGCCAGTCCCTTTTTGCTTTTTAATTTTCTTTGATGAGCCGGCTATTTCGTTTCGCTGTTTTGATTTATGTGTACCCTGGCGTTGGTTGGCCAGTATGCTTTTTACATCAAGATAAATGGCATGATCGTTCGGCTCTATGCCAAAGACGGATTCAGGAAGCGAAACCTTCTTTTTGGTTTTTTCACCGGTATATTTTAGCACTGCTACTTCCATCACTTCTGCAGAATTACGGTTGAATTTTTTGCGCCCGGTACGGAGCCGCTAATCACAATAAGGTTTTGGTCGGGCATAATTTTCACCACCTTGAGGTTAGTGAGTTTTACACGATCATTACCCATGCGGCCCGGTAAGCGCTTTCCTTTGATTACTCGCGAAGCAAACGAGGCATTACCCATAGAACCGGGGGCCCTTAGGCGGTTATGCTGTCCGTGAGTAGCTTCTCCAACTCCACTGAAGCCGTGGCGTTTTACCACGCCCTGAAAACCACGGCCTTTTGAGGTGCCTACGGCATCTAAAAAATCACCTTCCTTGAAAACGTCCTGCACGCGGATTTCTTTCCCAAGTTCTACTATGCCATCAAATTCCTTTCTGAAATCCCTGAACTCGGCAATGCTACGCTTCGGTGAAGTGTTTGCTTTTTTGAAGTGGCCAAGGAGTGCTTTGGGCGTATTCTTTTCTTTTCTGTCTCCAAAAGCCAATTGAACAGCACGGTATCCGTCTGTTTCTACGTTTTTTACTTGGGTGACTACGCAGGGGCCAGCTTCAATGACCGTACAGGCAATATTTTCGCCCTGCGGTCCATAAATACTGGTCATTCCTACTTTTCGTCCTATAATTCCAGGCATGGTTAAAACCTTTTAATGCTTGTTTTTCAGGATTTTGCGTCATTTTGACGCAAAAAGGACTGCAAAGATAGGAGATAACAGATAGTTAGCAAACCTGGCTTTTAATATTTTTGGCTGCCTTAGGAGCTTTGTGCGTTACAAAAGTAAGCCGGTTGTTTTTAGTATCATTGAATGCAAAAACACCAATGCGCTTTTCCTGGCCTCTTCTTTTTTTTGTAGCAAGTGCACTGTTTCTTCTCAACCTATCCCTGGGGAGTGTGCCAATACCACCAGGTGAAACGCTGAGTATTTTACTGGGAAAATCACCATCCATTCCTGCCTGGAATACAATTATTCTGGACTTCAGGCTAACAAAAGCGCTTACGTGCATATTGGCCGGCAGCGCATTATCGGTTAGCGGACTACTGATGCAGACACTCTTCAGAAATCCACTGGCAGGCCCTGACGTGCTGGGCCTCAGTTCCGGTGCAAGCCTGTTTGTGGCGTTGGTTGTGATGACGGGGTACTCGGGTTTTACTATGGGTACTTATGGAGTTATCGCGGCAGCCTCCTTTGGCTGTATTACTATTTTCCTGATTATGATGCTTGTTGCAAGACGCTTGCGCGACAATGCATCGCTACTGCTGGTTGGCCTTATGGTTGGCGCTGGTACTTCATCCATGGTAAGTGTGCTTCAGTTTATCAGTCGGGCGGAAGATCAGCAATATTTCCTGGTGTGGACATTTGGAAGCATGGGCAGCCTAAGCTGGGGCGAATTGTCAATTCTTGCAATAGTAACAGCACTTGGGTCAGTCACAGCTTTTTCAATCGTAAAAGCTCTTAACGCCTGGTTGCTGGGAGATAACTATTCCCTTAGCCTGGGTGTTGCTCCGGGCAGGTCCCGCGTACTCATTATTATATGCACATGCCTGTTGACGGGTGCCGTTACCGCCTTATGCGGTCCGATTGCCTTTGTAGGGCTTGCCGTTCCTCACATAACCCGGCTGGTGCTGAAAACCAGCAACCATAAACTACTCATTCCGGGTGTAATGCTCATGGGGGCCTCGCTCATGCTGGCATGCGACAGCATTGCACAATTACCCGGTATGGCAATGGTACTACCCATTAATGCCATTACTTCCCTTATTGGTGCACCGGTAGTGATTTGGGTAATAGTCCGGGCTAAAAAAATTTGGGTGTAACCATGCGGTCAAATCAAACTCCACTTCTTACCGCCAAAAACCTGCATATCGGCTATACAACCCATCCGGATGCGTTACTATTTGCATCGTTAAACCTTTCGTTGTTACCCGGTGAGTTGGTCTGCTTTATGGGGCCAAACGGTGTGGGAAAATCTACGCTGTTGCGAACGTTAGCCGGTTTACAAAAGCCCCTTGCCGGAGGTATAGCATTTTCACAAAACCTGCATAGATCGCCTGTAGCCAGCAGTGTTAATCAGGACGCTAGCCGCAAAATTGCCGTTGTACTGACCGATAAGATTGCGGCCGGAACAATGACGGCACAGGAACTGATTACCTATGGCAGGTACCCATACCTCGATTGGACCATTCGTTTAACCAAAACCGATAAAGCCTGCATTGACTACGCGATGGAAGCAACGAATGTACAGCATCTGAAACACAGAAAATTGTATGAACTCAGTGATGGCCAGTTGCAGATGGTAATGATTGCGCGGGCTTTGGCACAGGAAACTCCCATTATCCTGCTGGATGAACCTACGGCCCACCTCGACCTGAATAACCGGGTTGAGATTATGAACCTGCTTCGTATAACAGCGCGTGAAAGGGGAAAGGCTATTCTCGTAGCCACCCATGAACTTGACCTTGCCTTACAAACTGCCGATTTTATTTGGCTGGCAGGAAGAAACAAAAACCTGCTCATGGGCATTCCCGAGGATCTGGTTTTGAATGGATCATTTGACACTATCTTTCAACTTAAAGGGTTTGACCTGAAAACCGGGAAAGTACAGCACGAAGCATGGCGCGGAAAATCCGTTAATCTTACCGGAGAGGGTGCAGAATACTTATGGACGAAGAATGCACTTGAGCGAACCGGATTCACAGTTAAACATGGAACGGAAAGTTCAGTTGCCGTGGTAGTTAAAGACCTAAAGCCAGTATGGAATTATCAGGGAAAAGAGTTTATGAGCCTGGCCGACCTGCTTCGAAAGCTGACTAATTAAATTCTTTCAATCGATTGTGCTTAACGGTTGCAAAAAAACTGGTGCATCAATCATTTTGATTTTACTACTTTGGCACCATTGTTTTAACCCATGATCCACCTGAGCGAACTTTTTCCGTACAGCATCTCAAAAAAATATTCAAAACCAGTGGCATACTTCTCGATGGAATTTGCCATTGATCAGCCCTTAAAAATTTACTCCGGAGGGCTTGGATTTCTGGCTGGTTCGCACATGCGCAGTGCCTATGAACTTAAACAAAACATGATTGGCATCGGCATTTTGTGGAAGAAAGGGTATTACGATCAGGAACGCAATGAAGATCAGACTATGCGCGTGAGCTTCCGCAACAAGCAGTATTCCTTCCTTACTGATACTGGCATTTTGTTCCCCATTACCATACATGGTTCGCGCGTTTACGTTAAGGCCTACTTATTGAAGCCCGAAGTTTTTAAAACCGCGCCTATCTTTCTGCTCACCACTGATGTAGATGATAACGACCACCTCGCTCAAACCATCAGTCACCGGTTGTACGATCCCAATGAAACCACCCGCGTTGCCCAATCCATTTTACTTGGAATGGGTGGCGCAAAGTTGTTGGAAATTTTAGGACGCGAAACAGAAATATACCATATGAACGAAGGGCACTCGCTGCCCTTATGCTTTTACCTGCTTGATAAATTCAAAAACATCAATGAAGTGCGCAAACGGGTTGTGTTTACAACTCATACACCAGAGAAAGCCGGTAACGAAGAACACAGCATACCCCTGCTTGAAAGCATGAGTTTTTTCAATGGACTTACCTCGGAAGAAGTTAACAATTACGTTTATCCTGAAAACGGAACGTTGAATTACACCCTTACCGCTTTGCGCATTGCCAAAAAGGCTAACGGGGTATCGCAACTCCATGGCGAGGTAGCCAGAAAAATGTGGCAACCCTACAAAGGCATTTGTGAAATCAACGCTATTACCAATGCACAGAACAAAGCCTATTGGCATGACTATATGCTTGATAAAGCATTGGCAAAAGGCGATGATCAAAAAATGCTGACCAGAAAAAAAATGCTGAAGCGTAAACTCTTCAGGGTGGTTGCTAACCAAACCGGAAAGTTATTCGATGAGCACATATTAACCCTGGTATGGGCACGAAGGTTTGCCGGATATAAACGCGCCAACCTGTTGCTGCGCGACTTCAACCGGTTTAAGGCCTTACTTAATAACAAGGAGTACCCAATACAAATAATCTGGGCAGGCAAACCGTACCCGGAAGATTACCAGGCCATCAATATTTTTAATGAAATTTTCTGGAAGACTCTGCCCTTTCCGAATTGCACAGTTTTAACCGGTTATGAACTGTGGCTCTCCGGGCATTTAAAGCGCGGCTCCGATGTATGGCTCAATAATCCGCGGCTTTACCATGAAGCTTCCGGAACTTCAGGCATGACAGCCGCCATGAACGGATCGGTTAATGTATCCATACCTGATGGGTGGATACCCGAGTTTGCCAAACACGGAAAAAACAGTTTTATCATTCAGCCGGCTGATGATGATTTACCTATAGAAGAAAAAGACAAACAAGAAGCCAACCACCTGTACGATCTGCTCGAAAACGAGATTCTTCCGTTATACTATAAAAGCCCGGCAAAATGGCTTAAAATCGTAAAAGCAGGCATGAACGATGTGTTACCCTATTTTGATTCAGCCCGCATGGCTGACGAATACTACGAGAAGATGTATAAATAATTCTGCAGCACTGGAAATCTACTTGTTAGGTTCGGTTTTCTTTTCACGATAGAAATTCAGCGACAACGAATTGACACAGTAGCGCTTCCCGGTCGGAGTCGGGCCATCATCAAAAACGTGCCCCAGGTGCGAGCCGCAGTTGGCGCATAGTATTTCGGTGCGCTCCCATCCGTATGCTCGGTCTATCTGGTATTTGATTTTTCCTCCTTCCAGAGCCCGGTCAAAACTGGGCCAGCCGCAATCACTGTCGAACTTCATATCCGAAGTGAACAACTCAGCATTACAGGCAGCGCACGAGTAGATGCCCTTCTCGTTGGTCTTGTAATATTTTCCGGTGTAAGGTCTTTCGGTGCCCTTTTCGCGAAGGATGTGGTATTGTTCGGGGGTTAATATTTTTTTCCACTCTTCTTCCGTCTTAAAAACTTTTTGGTCGGCCGTAACCGGCTTTTCTTTTTCGATAATTTTTGATTTCATATCCTGGGCATGGTTAGTGCATGCTGCCGCAAGGACAGTGCATACAAGTAAAATGACTCGCTGAATACGCATAACTTCTTTTTTAACATCCGTGGGCATCAGATAGTTTTAACAAACTTAATTCATTTGAGCTATCCCAAAACCTACCGAAAACTGCTGGCACCATATTATTACATACGGATACTCTTCCAGATTCGGATTGCCGGGGATTTCATAAGATTGCATTCCATTGGTGGATTTGAGCCGGCCCAGATTGATGAACGACCCTGCATTGGCATCCTTACTCAGGTAAACACGCAGGTCTGGCCCGTTTTGAGAAGTGAACGGCTCAAAATATACTAACTTCCTGCCAGCAGCCTCATACGTGGCGGCCATACCCGATACGGTGTGACCGGCAACCCCTACAAAATTTCCCATGCTCAGTTTGGTTGCCAGAGAAGGGTCAAAATTATCATCAACAGGTGCAGTGGGTGTGTTTTCTTCCGGTTCACATCCGGCCAATATCACGATCAGCAATACAATTATTTTTCTCATCTCCATGAATTAAAATGTACGAACTATGCCCGCAGCAAACAGCAAGGATTTATTTCTGAACCGGTCGTTTGGTTCAGGGAATTGCTGCACTTCGGTATCGGTTATGTATTCGGTAAAATGAAATTGGGCCGCAGCTTTGGCCGCCCAGCGCTTTGAAAAAAAATATTTTATATAAAATTCTGAATTCAGGCTCCCCTTATCATTATCGCTGATAAGCAACAGATTGAACGTTGCCGGGTTGGCGTTTGTAACGGATCCGATAGGAAAATCAAGGTAGGTTCCCTGAGCGCTGCCCCCAATCGAAACTCCAATGGCATCAATATTAAAGCCCACATGAACTTTCTCGTTGAACGCATACCGCAGGTTAATGAACAGATTGAGCGAGTTAACCTGTGGATTACCAATTAACACCGTATCGATATTCTCCG
>JBKBOE010000031.1:0-31597 GCA_046294915.1 Cyclobacteriaceae bacterium
TATGCGCTCGTGAAGGCGGTGTTTTTCCAGGGCGAGGGCGATTAAAAATCCACCCATAAACAGAAAGATAATCGGGTTAGCATAGGGTGCTGTCGCTGCACTTATCTTCATCACCCCCAGCAAGGGGAAGCCGATCAACGGCAAAAAAGCCGTAACCGGTATGGGTACAGCTTCGGTTACCCACCAGGTTAACATCCATGCAGCCAGGGCTAGCACAGCAGGTGCTTTCGGGGAAATCAAATCGTTCGGGAAAAACAATAAGAGCACTGCAAAGAGCAGGGGTCCCAGAAAAAATCCGATGCGGTTCGGTAGGTTCATGAATGTAAATGGGAGGAAAAACAAACCCCGGAGTATCCGGGGTTAAACTGCTATTGGTTATTCATTTCCCGCTGGTTTAGGGTTTGCGGGTTTCACCACTATTACACGGCCGTCAAATTCTTTTTCATTGAGGCCATCAATAGCTGCACGGGCCTCGTCATCATTAGGCATTTCTACGAATCCATATCCTTTCGAACGACCGGTTTCTCGATCTTTTACAATTTTAGCTGAAGTAACCTGGCCAAATTTTTCAAATTCTTTTTGCAGGTCTTCCGAACGGGTTTTGAAATTCAATTTAGCAACAAAAATGTTCATGGTAAAAGAGGGAATTTAGTAAAACAACTATTCAGCTTAGGCAATTTGTGCCAGCCTAACAAATATAAAACAAAATTCGAATAGGCCACTTGGTTCAGGCATCCAATGCCTGCACGCCTGGCAACACTTTTCCCTCAAAATATTCCAGCAGGGCGCCACCCCCGGTGGATACGTAGCTTACTTTATCGGCCAGGTGAAATTGGTTAATGGCCGCGGCCGAGTCGCCACCTCCAATGAGGGAAAAGGCCCCGTTTTCAGTTGCGGATACAATGGCCTGTGCTATGGTTTTGGTTCCTTGAACAAACTTGTCCATTTCAAAAACGCCCATGGGGCCATTCCATAATATAGTTTTGGATTTTTTAACAATGGATGAAAATACTTCACGGGCTTGCGGGCCGATGTCCAGCCCCATCCATCCGTCCTGAATAGCATGATTATTTGCAATGGCGGTATTGGCTTGGGCGTCATATTTATCGGCCACTACCGAGTCAATGGGTAAGTGAAGCTCAACACCTTTTGCCTTCGCTTTTTGAATCAGTTCTTTAGCCAGATCAAGTTTGTCGGCTTCCACCAGGGAGTTTCCGATGTTACCCCCCATAGCTTTGAAGAACGTGTAGGCCATGCCCCCGCCAATAATAAGGTGGTTTACCCTGTTGAGCAGTTGTTCGATGATGAGAATTTTGTCGGAAATTTTTGCGCCACCCATAATGGCGGTAAAGGGCTTTTCGGCATTTTCCAGTACTTTCCGGGCATTGGCCAGTTCAGCGGCCATTACATAGCCGGCACATTTTTCTTTAACGTATTTTGCAACCAGCGTTGTAGAGGCATGGGCTCGGTGTGCGGTGCCGAAGGCATCGTTCACATATACATCGCCATGTTTCGAAAGTTTTTCAGCGAATGCCTCATCGCCTTTTTCTTCCTGTTTGTAAAAACGCAGGTTTTCAAGCAACAGTACTTCGCCCGGCTTTAACGCGGCCGATAGCCGGAAGGCATCATCGCTCACGCAATCGGCAACAAACCGTACTTTTCTGCCCAGTAGTTTTTCGGTGGCAGACAGGGTGTGTTTAAGCGAAAACTTTTCTTCAGGCCCTTCTTTTGGACGGCCCAGATGTGACATCAAAACACAACTGCCGCCATCCTGAAGAATCTTTTTAAGTGTTGGAATTGTAGCCCGAATACGGTTATCATCGGTAACCTGAAATTGTTTGTCGAGTGGTACATTAAAATCTACACGGATGAGTGCGCGTTTTCCTGAAAAGTTTATCTGATCAATCGTTTTCATATTTGTTAATACTTTTTTAATCTCCGAAACTTATGCCCAGGCCTTTGGCGGCTTTAACCAAATAGGAATCTTTGTTTACGAAATTGTATTCGCGTGTGGCCTCCTCAAACGAAACGTAGCTGATGGTATTATTCTTCAGAGCCACCATTTTACCGAATTCGCCATGAATAACCAGTTCCATGGCTTTTACGCCAAATAACGATGCCAGTACCCGATCGAATGCGGTGGGTGTACCACCCCGCTGGATGTGGCCAAGCACGGTTTCTCTGATTTCAGCCTTGCAACCGGCATCTTTCAGTTGTTGGGATAACCGAAAGGCTACACCACCCAGTCGCACATGTTCCGAGCCTTTTTCAGCAGCCCGGGCAACGGTAGTTCCGTCTTTGGGTTTGGCTCCTTCGGCAATCACTACGTTTACAAAACCTTTCCCGGCTTTGTAGCGGGAGTCTATTCGCTTCACCAGTTTAGCAACATCGTAGGGTATTTCGGGGATGAGGCAAATTTCGGCACCACCGGCAATGGCGGTGTGCAGCGCTATCCATCCGGCATCACGTCCCATCACTTCCATAATCATTACCCGATGGTGGCTCTCGGCCGTGGTAACCAGTTTATCAAAACTGTCGGTAGCGATCTGAACAGCGGTTTGGAAACCAAACGTCATGTCGGTTGCCGATAAATCATTATCAATGGTTTTTGGAACACCAATAATGTTCAGTCCTTTCTGGTAAAGCGCTTTGGAAATTTTCTGCGAACCATCGCCACCAATATTGATCACCGCATCGAAGCCGAGCGCCTTGATTTTTTCAATTAGTTCATCAGAGCGGTCAATCTCTGTAAGGGTTCCGTTTTTCTGAACATGCGGAAATTTCAGGGGGTTCGATTTGTTGGTGGTTTTCAGAATGGTTCCACCCTTTACGTGAATACCGGCAGTTTTCTGCGAGGTAAGTTTTATGATTTGCTGAGGTTCATTGAGTACGCCATTAAATGCTTCGATACTTCCATACACTTCCCAGTTTTTTTCTTTGCGTGCACGTTTTGCGATTCCTCTGATCACTGCATTAAGGCCGGGGCAGTCACCACCTCCAGTAAGCACAAGCACTTTTTTTACACCATTCATACCGATTAAAATTACGCTTCAAAATTTTTTTCACTGGCCGCCCTTCTCAGCCGGTCATTGATAGCTCTGCCTAGTCCTATTTCTTCCACCAGTTCAGCAAGGATAACATCTACCGGCATGGTTTCAAAATCGCGCAAAAACTGAAAAAGATTGCGTGCGGCTTCATGCAGGTTGCCTGAAGGAGAGAGCATGCGTTGGTAGGGTGAGTTGAAATCTTTGGCGAGGGTAAGTATCCCCGAGCAGTGTGCCGGATAACGTTGAAGCAGGTCTTCAACGTTACCGATAATAACTTTTTTTGAAGGAGCATAGTGACGTTGAAGTTGGCCGGGGGCTTTAGGGTTTGAGGCAGAATGTTTCTGTACGTTTACTACAGGCGTAACTTCTCTGATCTGTTCAAGAGATAGCCCGCCTAAACGGTAGATAACCGGATTGTTGTTTTCGAACCCCACAATGGTAGATTCAATTCCAACAGGGCAGGGTCCTCCATCCAGAATGTAGGGAATGGCATGACCAAGTTGTTCATTAACATGCTCCGGTTTAGTGGGACTAACTCGCCCAAATAAATTCGCGCTGGGTGCCGCCAGCGGAAAGTTTAGATGGCGAAGCAGGTTGTGTGTGAGTGGATGATCGGGACACCGTAATCCTACGGTATGAAGTCCTGCGGTTACCAGGTCTGGAATGATTTCTTTTTTTTGGAGTACCAGCGTTAACGGCCCTGGCCAGAATTGTTGTGCAAGCTGGCGGGCCTGTTCAGGAAAGTAATCCACGTACTTTTCGGCCGAAGCGACATCGGGCACATGAACAATCAGTGGATCGAAGTGAGGTCGCCTTTTGGTTTCAAATATTTTTGCTACTGCATCAGCATTCAGCGCATTGCCTGCCAGGCCATATACGGTTTCAGTGGGTATGGCAACCAATTCGCCCGCTTCCAATAGCTGAACCGCTTTTTCGATGTTAATGCCAATTTCAGCCATAGGATGCGTTATATTTGGAAAGTAAACAATTCAACCTATGAATAACAAGAGTCGTTCAATCCTGCGGGTAATTGCAGTGCTGCTGGTGTTGCTGGCGGTACTGATGGAACTGGATATCATTCTGATTCCCGCACTTGCCGGAATGAAATTCTGGATGGTGGTAATTGCGTTTGGTGTTATGCTGATCAGCACCCGGTAAACGGTTACTGAATAACCACGGTAATTTTGTTGATCTTATTGCCTTCCAGTTTGCTGGTTTGCTCTCCGCCCCCGGCATTGTCTTTATCGTCTTTTCGGACAATAATGTAGTAGGCGATTGGTTTCAGGTCTTTGAATTTCACCATTCCCTTTTTATCGGTTATCCCTTCGGCTGCAACATTCTTTTCGTTTTTATAATCGTCCTCCCGTTCAAAAAGCATTACGGTTGCGCCTTCTTCGGTATTGCCTAACTCATTGCGAACGGTAACCGATAACTGGGTTTTAATAATCTGAAAACTCAGGAGGAAAATTGAAATCAGTGTTAAAAGAATGATTTTTTTCATGGCAGTAAAGTTTACCTTCAAAAGTAAGTGCTGGTTGCCGGCTTTGATAGCCTTACTCAAAAATATGTTTGGCATAATTCACCTGCAAGTCATCCAGAAGCCAGCGGTTTGCCGTTAGCCGCCTGAAAAAATCTTCATAGTTCCTGTTTTTCTTATCTGACCACACTACTTCGGCCAGGGCACAGGCGCGGGGGTAGGCCATGTATTCGGCATGGGCCGGAGTTTTTATATACTCCGTCCACAGGTTGGCCTGGGCGCCAAGAATATAGGTGGCTTGCTGAGGGGTTAATTGCGGGGGGAGGGGCTCATAGGAATATACTTCCTGCACAGGAGTAAATCCCCCAATGGCCAGGGGTTCAGTAGCGGAGGTGTCCTGATAGTGATCGAAGTAACACCAGTTTCCCGGTGTCATAATAACATGATGATTTTGTTTGGCGGCTTCAATTCCCCCGGCTTCGCCACGCCAACTCATTACCGTTGCATTGGGTGCAAGGCCGCCCTCCAGGATTTCATCCCACCCGATGATCTGCCGGCCTTTGCTGTTGAGGTATTTTTCAATGCGCTGAATAAAATAACTCTGCAATTCATGTTCGTCTTTAAGTTTCTCCTTTTTTATACGGGCCTGGCATCGGGGGCACTTCTTCCATCTTGTTTTGGGGCATTCATCGCCACCAATGTGGATGAACTCCGATGGAAACAATTCGAGTACTTCGTCCAGCACATCTTGCAGAAACTGAAAGGTTTCATCGTTGCCGGCACAGTACACATTTTCAAACACGCCCCAGGTAGTGGCTACTGCGTAAGGTCCTCCCGTACAGCCCAACTCAGGATAAGCCGCCAGGGCAGCCTGCGAATGTCCCGGGAGTTCGATTTCTGGAATAATGGTGATGTACCGCTGGGCGGCATAGGCAACTACTTCTTTTATTTCTTCTTGCGTGTAGTAACCACCATAGCGCTGGCCATCATAGACTTTCGATTTTCCCGCATGCCCTACCACGGTTTCTTTTCGAAAAGCGGCAACCTGTTGCAGGTTCGGATATTTTTTTATTTCAATTCGCCAGCCCTGGTCTTCGGTTAAATGCCAGTGAAAGCGGTTGAACTTAAACCGGGCCATCAGGTCAATGTATTTTTTAATAAAGTCAACCGGGAACAGGTGGCGGCCCACATCCAGGTGAAGGCCGCGGTAGGTAAAGCGGGGCTGGTCTTCAATTTTAACAAATGGAATTTGCTTTACATCAGCCGCCAGTTGAATGAATGACTGCACTCCGTAAAACAGTCCGGCCGCAGCCGGTGCCTGAATAATAACCCCATCACTATTTATCGTAAGCCGGTAACCTTCCGGGTTCAGGTTTAGCGCGTGGTTGATTTCCAGTTTTACAAAATCATTTCGGATTGCCTCGTCAGCGATGGTTACCTTAAGTTGTTTGGTTTCGAGGTGTTCTTTAAGAAACGCTGCCACCTGTTTTTCTTCCTCCGTTCGGGCAAGCAGGGTAACCGTTTTCCCCCAGTTAAGCACATCGTTTCCGGCTGTGATTTGCAGCGGTGCCGGAATGATATTGATTTGCCGGGTGGTTGACTCGTTCTTACGAGGTGTACAGAAAAACAGAGTTGGCAACAAAACATACAGCAGCAGGCGGTTCATCGGGCATCAGGATTAACAGAACCAAATGTAAGCAATCGCTACTTTGTTGTTCAGGAAAAAATCCACCAGAAAACAGAAAAGATGAGGATTGTTAGCAGGATGGATATGAAAAGTGCTTTCAGTCTTTTCCTTCTCTCTTCCTTTTGCGCTTCGTTTAAGGCAAGCAACAATTGTTTTCGTTCGGTTTCATTGAATGATTTTGTGTCTTGGATGTGTTGCTTTCTGGTTTTTCGTGGCTTATTGGCAGGCTTACGCTTCAGGCGTTCACGCAGATCCAGGTTGTACCGGATGGTATCGTTCATCTGCTTAAGGAAGCCGCCCAGTAGCATAGTGATGGGATTACCGGAGCAGCACTACGCCTCCGCGTTTTTCCTGGAGGCCATCCTCGGGGCGATAGGCGCTTTTGTATTTTACGATGTAGGTGTAGGTTCCGGCTGGCAGCAACTGGCTGATGTTGTTATTGTATCCGCCATTCCATTTAAACTGCCGGTCGTTCGATTGAAACACCACCCCGCCCCACCGGTCAAAAATGAAGACCTGAAAACCGGTATCATCAACGAAATAGGAGAAGATTCCGAACTCTTTATTGGGTGTATTACCACCTCCATCGGTCAGCTGACTTCCGGGTCTGAATGCTGTAGGCGCAATAATGCGCGGCTTACACTCTTCAATAACATCCGTTTGATCGGATGAAGGGCAGCCAAAGGTGTTAACCAGGTCAACTCCAAAAACACCGGGTTCGGTAACCAGCAACGTGCGGTTGGTTTCTCCGGAAAGTGGCACACCCCCCTGGTACCATTGGTAGCTTTGAAAGCCAGCCCCGGCATCGAGCAGCACTTCGCGTGTATTCGGATCGGGGTTAGCCGGGTTATTACAGATGAGCGCTGTTAATGGCAGCGACCCCGGAGTTACCGGGAACAAAATAATTTCACGCTCAATAAATTCAGTGCACCCGGGTATGGTTCCGGTAAGCCGATACAGACCAGCGGTTGTACGAACAAGCGTTGGCTGTGTTGCTCCGGTAATATCGGTTCCGTTTACGGCCCATTGAAAACTGGTGCCTGAAATGTTGCTGCTGCCGGTTAGTGTAAACGGTGAGCCTATACACGGGGGCGTGCTGGTGAGGGTAAGTTGCAAATCGCCTGCAACAAATACGGTTTTATTGGCGGAGCTGAACACACATCCCGACAATGAGTTGACCACTTCAACACGGTAGGTAATTCCGTTGTCAGCCAAACCGGCCAGAATGGATTGACCGCCCGGTATCAGGGTGCCGTTGCGGTACCACCGGAAGGTGTAGGTTCCTGCAGGGGTAAATGTAGCCGATAATGTAACCTGGTTTTCGCATGGATCGGTTTGGGTAAAATCAGCAACCACATTGTTGTTCACAAAAACGGTTACGGCTGTATCGAGCGGGCAGAACCCGGCCTGTGTTACAAGAACATTATACACCTGATTACCCTGTGGCGGATCTGCCGAAATAGTCTGAAGAGTAGGTGAACCAATAATGTTCGGTCCGCTCCATGACCAGCCAGTACCACCGGTAACGCCAACGGTTATCGGGTTGGTGCACGGGTTTACGGTAAATCCGGTAATGGCCACTACCGGGTCCTGATTAAAGGTTTGAGCCGGTGAAGCAAACACGCAGCCACCTGCTGTCATCTCTACGATGTATGTTCCGCTCGGCACTCCCGGTGTATCGAAAGGCGAACCTGAACCACTGCCTGTGGCTACTACCTGGGCAGTGGTGGAGTTGATGACGCGGTAAGTAAAGGGTAATGCGGTGGTATGGGTTATCCGAAGCACCAGCGGGTCGCACGTGTTTTGCCGGATAACCGATGAGATGGTAAACACATTGTCGTTAATGCTGACTACAGTAACACTCGTACACCCGGATATCTGGTCGGTTACCGAAATGCCGTAGGAACCAGCACCAAGTCCGGTAAATGGCGGCAGTACAGGTCCTGCAGGCCGGTCAACATCAGAAAGGGATGTGCTGGGGCCTGTAACAAAATAGGTGAACAGGGTAGAAGCAGGTGTATTAAGTGTTAGAGCAATCTGCCCGGTAAGTGTTCCGCAAGCGACCGTGTTGGATGGAATAGCGGTGAACACGGGCGATTCGTTGAATGTAAAGGTTACACTATCGCGAACGGTGCAGGTTGTTATAGGATCAGTAACCTGCACTTTGTATTCAAAAATTCCGGGCACACTGGAATCAACCGACTGAGTTTGAGCGGTGCCTGCTGCCGCGCCATTAATGGTCCAGGCGTAGGTAGTACCCGGGTTTTGTGCGTTGAGCGGAAATACCGGTGTATTCTGACACAGCGTTTGATCAGGCCCCAATTCTACCTGGGGTCGGTTATCAGCTACCAGTAATGATCCGTTGGAGGTACAGCCGCTGACGGTGTTGGTAATGGTAACGCCCACAATACTTTGCTGGCTTATAGTAATGGTGCGGGTTGTTTCACCGGTTGTCCATAAAAACGTAAGATCAGCCAGATCCGGATTGGTTGGCGGTGTTGCCTCAAGTGTTAGCGGGCCGTTACATAATACGGGCTGAGGAATTCCTGATGGCAGAAATGTAGGATTGGCCGGTGGTGGAAATATGGTAATGGTTTGAAATAATGTTGTGTCTAATCCGCAACGGTTAAATACGCGCAGGGCAACCGTATAATTGGTAGCTGTTCCGGTAACAGGGTAAGTATGTTCAACCTCTGCCTGAGTAGAACCAAATCCATCGCCAAACGACCATTCAAATTCATCGATCGGGTCGGTTCCGAAAGCCAGAAAGGAGGTAGGTGATCCTTCACAAAATCCGGCAATCTGCATGCCTGCCGGCTGAATAACATTTCCTACATTCTGGATGAAGTTGGGTAAACCTAACCGGCTTTGCGTACCCGGTGCTAATGCAAAGCCATTTGGGACAAAGCCGGAGAGCAAGGTAGTATCGGCATTGAAGGTGATCGTTCCCAGGTACGGTTTGTTATTCACGGCAACATACAACTGGCCATCGGGGCCAAGCTGTATGGCGCCAAGCTCTTCATTAACGGCTGCGAGCGGTGGAAGTATCTGATGCGGAGTTCCCAGTGAGTCGAAATAAAACTCAACTAATGTTGATTCACCAGCTGCTGAGTTGCGGATGGTGGCAAAAAATTTATTGAGGGCAAACTCAATTCCGTAAATCTGTCCGGCTGGTGCGGCAGGGTATGTCGGAACAATTGAGCGGAAGTTGGTAACTATACCGGTGCTGTCAATGAAATCGAAAATTTCAAGTCCTGCAACCTGATAGGTTGAAGGTGCAGTGGCTCTGCTCAGGGCTACCATCAACCGGTTTAGAGCACCAAGCTTCATGTAGCCTTGCGCTAAGCCTTCATCGGTTAAAAGGTAATCAGAACCGATACTGGAAATAACCGGATTGCCAATACCGGTAGGCGAGATGCGGTAAGCCCGGAATGAATTGTTTCCGAATTCATGCGCAATAAGCCAGTTGCCGTTTCCTGTAATTCGTTCTGTGCTTCGTGAAAACAAGAGTTGATTTGCCTGGGCGAGGCCTCCATCACCACCGTTTAGCTTGATGTCGTAAAGAGAGTAGCGAAGTTCATACGTATTGGTTCCATGCACTTCCTGCGTGGTAAAGATATAGTAGAGGGTTTCATCGCCTGGCACAGGAATAATCAAAGCCGATTGCGTGGAGCCGTTCTCTCCACCAATTCCGGGAGGCACGGCTAACGGTATTTCGTTGTCATTGCGATCGTACACCCGGGTTCCATCGGTTGAAAGGATAACATTGCCGTTGCGGTCGCTGATCACGGCAACACCTTCCGGACTGGTTACCGGTCCGGATATAGCTACCCGCGGCTGCTGGTTAAAATCAATCCCTGCGTTTTGACCAAAGTACCAGATGTTAGCCCGCTGATCCTGTAAACCATATTCGCGTACGTTTACTCCAGCATACGTTGAGCAACCCAGGCCATCCGTTACTACTACATAATAGTAGCCTGCCGAATCCGGGGTGAGCACAGGGCCGACATCACCATTGGACCAGATTATGGAAGCAGGCGTTCCTCCCTGTATGTTTACGGTAACTGAAAAATCATCGCTGGTGTCGTTGGGGCAGGGAGGGATACCATTGTTTACAGGCAACTGACATTCGCAGGCGGTGGTATCCTGCACCAGGGTGAGTTGCAGATCGAACTGGTTAATGTTTACCATACCGCTTGAGGAGGCTGACTGCCCGTTGAGAAAAGCCGTTACGGTAACGGTATATGCGCTCCCGGTTTGATACGTATGAATAGGGCTCCATTGATTCGAACCATTACCATCGCCAAAATCCCACACCAGGCTATCGGCTGCCGGGCTTACGGTCGGATAAAATGAAATGGGT
This sequence comes from Cyclobacteriaceae bacterium, assembly GCA_046294915.1. Taxonomy (GTDB): domain Bacteria; phylum Bacteroidota; class Bacteroidia; order Cytophagales; family Cyclobacteriaceae; genus UBA2336. The sequence continues at coordinate 10,575 of JBKBOE010000031.1, forward strand.
GTTGCCGAACAATTTCCGGATGATACGAACGACACGGTAAGGTTAATATCCACTGCCGGTGAGAACGAAGGGAATTGTTGTGCATTGAAGTTGGGATTGGAGGCAAAAGCCACCGGGTTATAGGTAATGCTGGTGGCTACACTATCGGTATTGGTCATACGGCCAACCCTGAAAATGCCAGCGCTGGATTCATACAAATGATAGATGGCGCTGTCGGGTGCTAGTTGCAGACCCCAGCTGCGGAATACATTTGAGGGAAGAACCGGCAACAGCGAGGCGGTTGGGTTGAGCAAATCAAATTGCAGTACCTGGGCGTCTGTTCCTGAGTCGTTGAGCCTTGAAATATAGAGGTACCGGCTGTTCGCGCTCCACTCGGTATCGTACAAAGCCTGTGCAGCAGTGTGTGCCGAATTAAAGACAAACTGGTTGAAGGATAAAGTTCCGGTGGCGTTGTCAAAGTCAAGAATAATCACATTTCGGTTAGCAGTTTGCGGGGTCACGGCAATTCGTCCGGCAATCGAGTCGTATGAAAAGTTTGCTGCCGAAATATCCAGGCCACCGGTAAGGTTGGTAAACGTTGTATGATTAAACGTGCCGCCTGGCAGGATATGCGTTACCGTGTAGTTGTCGGTATTGTTTTCGTGGGTAATCAGCCAGTAATCGGTGCCGTTGGCATCGGGTATTGTAATCATTGCTTCCGACCGGCTGTTTACCGCAATACCAAAGGGTTGGTTTTTTGAGGTTACATCACCGATAGGTGGGGCGGGGAATACCGAATTACCAAAAGCATTCATATCAACAATGCTCACAGCCACTGTACCTCCGGTCGTAAAGTTTGCTGTGTTGGTAAAAACATAGTATTGATTAGGGGCTCCGGGCACAGGACATACGGCTGCATGCTGATTGCCATTCAAGTTGGCCGTTAAGCCGAAACCGTTCGGCATCTGGGCGTTGGTCACATCAAATACCTGGTTGCCGTTGGTATAAAACAGCAGGTTGGCATTTGTCTGGTCGGTGGCTACCGCACCTCCCCCAAGCCCCAGCGGATTTGGGTGAGTGAGTAAGGCAGGGGAATTGTCTGCCCGGTTAAACCGGATGGCCTGACCGCTATTTCCAAAGTACCAGTTGTAACGGGTAAAGTTCTGAGCCCATGCCGAACCTGCAAGCCAACAGCACATCACCACCATCCATCTTTGCATACTCTTCACTTTCATGTACAACGTTACGTCAGGGCAGATTTCAGTATGAATTATGCACCGGCCACACGGTAAACGTTGCGGTGCTTGCGAAAATATACATTTTGACCAAAAATATCGTTAAAGAATCTGTAAACAGCGGCTATTGAGCAGTCCGGTGTTTTATTCCACCTTTGAATCGCTTTAATTTGCTTTGATGGATTTGAACGCATTTAGCTACCGGTTTCAGAAATGGCCACTTGTTGTGCTGTTAATGCTGCATTTGTTTGAGTCGGTAACTGCTCAGGATCCGCAGTTCAGCCAGTTTTATGCTGCTCCGTTATACCTTAACCCGGCACTTACCGGTTCCTCGGGTCAGGCCCGGGCGGGTATTAACTACCGAAACCAGTGGCCAGCCATTGATGCAAACTTTACCACCATGTCGGCTTACTTCGATTATTTTATTGAAGATGCAAACAGCGGGGTTGGCATTATTCTAAATCGCGATGTAGAAGGATTGGCGGGTCTGCGCTCATTATCGCTAGGCCTTCAGTACTCGTATGAAATCCAGTTATCAAAAAATGTAGGTTTTCGGCCGGGTGCACAGGTGGCTCTCTACAACCGCGACATCAATTTCAACCGGCTAACGTTTGGTGATCAGTTTGACCCGATAACAGGCGAACTGATCTCACCCCAAACAGCCGAAACTTTCAATACGAATTTCAGTAAAACCTTTGTTGACCTTTCGCTGGGTGGCGTATTCTTCACCAAGATCGCCTACCTGGGCATTGCCGCATTTCACTTAAATCAACCCAACCAATCGATTATTGATGAAGACAGCCCATTGCCAGTTAAGCTCTCTGTTCACGGAGGTTTCAAATATTCTATGAAGCCGGGTGTAAAGGGATCGGGATTGTATGCCCAGCAGGCCGAGCGGAGTATTTCACCCGCATTTCAGTACCGGCACCAGGGCCAGTTCGATCAACTCGATCTGGGTGTATACTATACGGCCGAACCTTTAGTGCTCGGCTTATGGTACCGGGGTGTACCCTTTAAACAGGTTAACGGCTTTGTAAATAATGAGTCTATTGTGCTGCTCCTGGGCTTTACCAACATCGGGGCTAAGGAAGCACTCAACATCGGATATAGCTTCGACTACACCATTTCGAAACTCGGTGCGGGCAGCGGTGGTGCCCATGAGTTCAGCCTGGTGTACACCTGGCCCATGCGCGACCCGCGCAAACCACCCAAAGACAAGCTGGTCATTCCGTGTCCTGATTTTTAGGGTCATGTATTTTCAATACCCGTTAGAACTTACCGGTACTTTTTTCTTTGCCATTTCCGGTGCACTGGCCATGCAGGATAAAGACCACGATTGGTTTGGTGCCGGTTTTACCGGATTTGTAACCGCTATTGGTGGAGGTACCCTTCGCGATATCATGCTGGGGAGCTATCCCCTGGTATGGATTGGTGACATCAATTTTTTATATGCTGTCCTTACAGGCGTGGTGATGGCTATCCTTTTCCACCGGGTGTTTATCAAGCTGCGCAGAACATTCCTGCTGTTCGATACACTGGGCATTGCTTTTTTTACTATTCTGGGTACTGAAAAAGCCATAGCCCTGGGTGTACGGCCTGAGATAGCCGCCATCATGGGCATGTTCACAGCCGTAATGGGTGGCGTTATCCGCGATACGCTTACCAACGAAGTTCCGGTTATCTTCCGCAAAGAGATTTATGCTACCGCTTGTCTGACGGGCGCTATAGTGTACCTGGTGCTTGACTTGAACACACCAATAGCACGCAACCTAAACCTGATGGTATCTATTGCTGTTATCATCCTTATCCGGTTGTTGGCTGTAAAATTCAGGCTGGCATTACCCGGCTTCCGAAAGGTTGACTAACCCTTGTTCGGATAATTTTTGCAAATGCCACAAAAAATTATTGCCATTGTTCGGATTTTATCGTTTAATTTTGCACAACGGATTAAACTAAAATTATAACGGAATGTCTTTTATCTGAACGTTTAACTAAAACTACTAAGCAAGAAATTGAAAACAACGACCACCATTGCAGCAACCCCGGTTGCTTATCTCCCGAAAAGAACTGCTTCGTTCTTCATCCCTGCCTGTTTGGTGTCCAGGCGTACCCGTCCTACGCGCTTCGTGCGTATCTGATACATACCCCCGGCATTTGTTAATTCAGACGTGAGGTCGGAGACCTCGCGTGTGTCCATGTTTAGTTTTCTATTCAGTTAATTAACCATACTCCACCATTGAACAATCATAACATTCTGGTCAGGCTGGCAACGCCTGATGATAAACATTATGCAGAGGCCATTACGGCTGAAATGGCCGAGTCGGCTAAAGCCCGCGGTACCGGTATAGCTAAACGCTCGCCTGAATACATCGAAAAAAAGATGGAAGAGGGTAAGTCGGTTATTGCCGTTACACGCGATGGTACCTGGGTAGGCTTCTGTTACATTGAAGCCTGGGAACACGAAAAATATGTGGCCAACTCAGGCCTTATTGTAGCTCCGCCTTTCCGGAAAACCGGAGTGGCCACTGCCATCAAACGAAAGATATTTGAACTTTCGCGCCAGCGCTATCCGCAAGCCAAACTTTTTGGCCTCACTACCGGCCTGGCTGTAATGAAAATAAACTCTGATTTAGGGTACGAGCCGGTTACCTACTCGGAACTGACCACCGATGAGGAATTCTGGAAGGGCTGCCGCAGTTGTGTGAACTACGAAATTCTGATGAGCAAAGACCGGAAAAACTGTATGTGTACAGCCATGCTCTTTGATCCGGCCGAAGCAGCTGCCAAAGCTCAGGCACAATCCGTACAGGTGGTTGTTAATACAGAAGGTAAACTCAAGCGCAAACGCAGACGGATGTTTAAGGGAAACTTCAGATTGTTTGAACGCTGGATACGGTTTAAACAGTTTGTTATGCTTCGTTCCCGGAGTAATAATTCGGGTATCGCAGAACCTAAGAAGAAATCATTATTAAGCATTTTCTTTTGGTAAGATGGCAAAACGTGTAGTATTGGCATTTAGCGGTGGACTCGATACAACCTATTGTGCAAAATACCTTGCAGAGGAAATGGGTTGTGAGGTACACACCATTACCGTTAATACCGGAGGATTTAACTCCGCTGAGTTGGCTGGCATTGAAAAGCATGCAAAAGCCTTGGGTGTTGCCTCGCACAAAGCGGTTGATGAAACCCGCACGTATTACGAAAAAGTTATCCGGTACCTCATTTACGGTAACGTACTCAAAAACGGCACCTACCCGTTAAGCGTAAGCGCTGAACGCATGTCGCAGGCGTTAGCCGTAGCGGATTATGCCAGAGACATCAACGCTAAGGCCGTTGCTCATGGCAGCACCGGAGCCGGCAATGATCAGGTACGGTTTGATATGGTGTTCAACATCCTGCTTCCCGGTGTGGAAATTATAACCCCGATTCGTGATAAGAAACTTGCCAGGGAGGAAGAGATTGCCTACCTGAAATTGCGGGGTGTGTCGATGAACTTTGAAAAAGCGCAATACTCCGTTAATAAAGGATTGTGGGGAACTTCCGTGGGCGGAAAGGAGACACTGGGTTCATTGGGCTGGCTTCCTGAGGAAGCCTGGCCGACTCCGGTAACAAAATCAGGAAGTGAACAGGTTAAGTTGCAGTTCAAACAAGGTGAGTTAACAGGTGTTAATCAACTTACTTTTGCTCATCCGGTTGAGGCCATCAATTATCTGCAAGCTATTGCCGGTCCGTACGGTATCGGCCGCGACATTCATGTAGGCGACACTATCATCGGTATAAAAGGCCGTGTGGGGTTTGAAGCCGCTGCGCCTGTTCTCATCATCAAAGCCCACCATGCGTTGGAAAAACATGTGCTCACCAAATGGCAGTTGAACTGGAAAGATCAGATCGCCCAGTTTTATGGCAATTGGCTGCACGAGGGCCAGTACCTCGATCCGGTAATGCGCGATATGGAAGCCTTTCTGGCCAGTACCCAAACGCATGTAACCGGCATGGTTCATATTGAATTGCATCCATACCGGTACCAGGTACTCGGTATTGAATCACCATTTGATCTGATGTCGGCAAAATTCGGCCAGTATGGCGAAATGAATCTGGGATGGACGGCCGAGGATGTGAAAGGGTTTACCAAACTATTTGGCAACCAGGTTTCTATATATCAACAGGTAAAATCCAAAGATCACCACGATGCGTAAAAAAATAAAAGTAGGTATTGTTGGCGGTGCCGGCTACACAGGCGGTGAGGCCATTCGCATTTTGCTCAACCATTCCCGGACAGAGATAGCCTTTGTTCACAGCCGCAGCCATGCCGGACAACCGGTGTGTACCGTACACCGTGACCTGCGGGGAGAAACTGCCTTGAAGTTTACCAGTAGTTTATCGGAGTTGGTGGATGTACTTTTCCTTTGCCTGGGTCATAAGGAAAGCAGTAAGTTTTTGCACGAGCACAATGTTCCGGGTGAAACGAAGATTATTGATTTGAGCAATGATTTCAGACTGGGTATTTCGGTTAACGGAAGAGAGTTTATTTACGGGTTGCCGGAGTTGAATCGGGATAAAATAAAATCGGCACAGAACATAGCCAACCCCGGTTGTTTCGCAACGGCCATTCAGCTTGGCTTATTACCCCTGGCTGCCGAAGGCCTGCTAGGTGAAATTTACACTACGGCCATTACCGGTTCAACCGGGGCAGGGCAGAAATTGCAAAACGCTACACACTTTACCTGGCGGGCAAATAACATTTCGGCTTACAAAACCCTCACACATCAGCATGTGGTAGAAATCAACCGGTCGTTAAAGCAGGTGCAACCTTCATTTGATGGCGCGTTGTACCTGGTGCCCTGGCGGGGCGATTTTACCCGGGGCATTTTTGTGAGTTCGGTTGTTACCAGCAGTTGGTCGCTTACCGAGTTAAATTCGGTATTCCGAAATTATTATGCCACCCATCCGTTTGTGGTGATTTCCGAGGAGATGATTGACATCAAACAAGCGGTGAATACCAATAAGTGCTTTGTCCATCTGGAGTCGGTTGGCGATAAGTTGGTTATTCACTCCGTAATTGATAATCTGATAAAAGGGGCATCCGGGCAGGCGATTCAGAATATGAACCTGATGTTCGGACTGGATGAAACAGAGGGGTTGCGGTTGAAAAACATAGGATACTAGGATTATTCTTTATGAAATTGTTTGATGTGTATCCCTTATTCGAAATTACCCCGGTTCGGGCTGAAGGCAGTTGGTTATGGGATGATCAGGGTGTGAAGTACCTGGATATGTACGGAGGCCACGCGGTGATATCCATTGGGCACGCCCATGCGCGGTACATCAGCCGGCTTGAGGAACAATTGCGTAAAATCGGTTTTTACTCCAACAGTGTTCAGAACCCGCTACAGGAACAGTTCGCTGAAAAGCTGGGTAGTCTTTCCGGTTACCCCGATTATCACTTATTCCTTTGTAATTCGGGAGCGGAAGCAAATGAAAACGCTTTAAAGCTCGCCTCGTTTGTTACCGGCCGGAAGAAAATCATTGCGTTTCAAAAAGCTTTTCATGGAAGAACTTCCGGAGCTGTTGCCGCTACGGATAATCCCGGGATTGTATCGGAATTTAATAAAGGTCATCAGGTTGTGTTTCTGCCGCTCAATGACGGAGCTGCCTTGCTTCATGCGTTGGATGATGACGTTGCTGCGGTAATTATTGAAGGCATTCAGGGAGTTGGGGGAATTCACATTCCTGATCAGGCCTTCTTGCAACTGCTTGCAGCGCGTTGCAGCACTAACGGGGCACTGCTGATACTGGACGAAATTCAATCGGGTTACGGCCGCACGGGCAAATTCTTTGCGCACCAGTATGCCGGTATCAAACCTGATTTGATTACAATAGCTAAAGGCATGGGCAACGGTTTTCCGGTTGGTGGTGTGCTGATCCACCCGAATATTAAACCCTGGCACGGAATGCTGGGTACTACCTTTGGCGGAAATCACCTGGCCTGTGCGGCCGGCCTTGCGGTGCTGGAAGTGATGGAAGAAGAAAACCTGATGAGGAATGCAAACCGGGTTGGTAACTATTTAACAGACGAACTAAACAGGATATCGGGTGTTGCCGAAGTTCGCGGACAGGGCCTGATGATTGGGTTCGATCTGCCGGCAGAACTCAGCGGGATACGCCAGGCATTATTGAATACCCACCGCATATTTACCGGTGAAGCAAAACCCAATACCATCCGGTTACTGCCGTCACTGGCCTTATCCCGCGCTGAGGCGGAGATTTTTACCGCGGCACTGCAGGCCTGTTTAGCAACGTTCATGACAAACGAAACAAAGCCGTGAGAAATTTTATTTCTATAAAAGACGTAGCCAATGTGCAGGCCCTGATCAACCGGGCCTTGTATTATAAAAAAAATCCGTTGGCCGACCGGGTACTCGGCATCGGCAAACGAATTGGGCTGCTGTTTTTTAACCCCAGCATGCGCACCCGCATAAGCACACAAATTGCCGCTCAGCAGTTGGGTATGGAAGTGATTGTATTTAATGTAGGACAGGAAGGTTGGGCGCTTGAATTTGAAGACGGTGCAATCATGGATGGAACCTCGGTGGAACACGTTAAGGATGCCGCCCCGGTGCTGGGTCATTATTTTGATATGCTCGGTGTCCGCACGTTTCCTTCACTGAAAAACCGTGATGATGACTACAGTGAACGGGTTATTCAACAGTTCGTAAACTATGCCGGCATTCCAGTTGTAAGCCTTGAAAGTGCCACACTGCATCCGCTTCAAAGTCTGGCTGATTTGATAACCATAACCGAATCGTTCAGTGAAAACAGAAAGCCAAAGGTTGTGCTTACCTGGGCGCCTCATATTAAACCCTTGCCACAGTGCGTGGCCAACAGTTTTGCCCAGTGGATGAATGCCTGGGGAAAGGCTGAGTTTGTCATCACGCACCCGCAAGGGTACGAACTGCACGAAAAATTTACAGCCGGGGCAACCATTACAAACAAACAAGATGATGCACTTGCCGATGCTGATTTTGTATATGTTAAAAACTGGAGCAGCTACAACGACTACGGCAAAATGGTAAGCAACGACAGTTCATGGATGTTGACCCCTGCGAAACTAAAAATCACCCGTAATGCCCGCGTTATGCATTGCTTACCGGTGCGCAGAAACCTGGAACTTAGTGCCGAAGTGCTCGATAGCCCGGCAAGCCTGGTTACACAGCAGGCTGCCAACCGTGTATGGGCAACTCAGGCCGTGCTGGCCGAAATGCTTCGGTTTAATTTTAATAATTACCCTGCAAGGGTAGAGGATGTATGAATAAACTTTTCGTTATTAAAATCGGTGGCAACGTGCTGGATGATCCGGCAACGTTAACAAAATTTTTAGCCGACTTTGCCGCTATCAAAGAACCAAAAATACTGGTACACGGAGGAGGCAAACAGGCTACAAAAATGGGTGAGCAGTTGGGTATAAATGCCAAACTGATAAATGGCCGCAGAATTACCGATGCCCGAACACTTGACCTGGTTACTATGGTGTACGGAGGTCTGGTTAACAAACAACTGGTTGCCCGTTTGCAACAGGCTGGCTGCAATGCGCTGGGTGTAACCGGAGCTGATGGCAACTTAATTAAAGCCACCAAAAGGCCGGTGGAGGAAATTGACTATGGTTTTGTTGGCGACATTCAACCTGCGGGAGTTAATTCCACCCTGCTTTATTTTCTGCTTCAGCAAAATACAGTACCCGTGTTTGCTCCGCTTACCCATGCCGATGGCGTCATGCTCAACACCAATGCCGATACCATTGCCTCGGTACTGGCCATAGCACTAAGCAGACATTTCGATGTGCGGCTTATCTTTTGTTTTGAAAAGAGAGGGGTTTTGCAAAATATTCATGACGACAACTCGGTTATCTCTGTGTTAACCGGAGATATGTACCGGCAACTGTTGAAACAGGGTATATTTTCCGATGGCATCCTGCCGAAACTCGAAAATGCTTTGACAGCCATTCATTCGGGTGTGCGCGAAGTGCTTATTGGCGATGCCGCTCATGTAAGCAGTAATACGGGCAGGGAAACAACCGGCACTCTAATCATCAGGTAATGTTGAATGCCGGTACCGATAGTATGGTTGATAAAACCCTTAGCTTGTTGCAACAACTGGTATCCGTTCCATCCTTCAGTAGTGAAGAGGCCAAAACAGCCTATGTTCTTTATCAGTATCTGCAACAAGAAGGGGCAGTGGTAAATCGTTTGGGCAATAACGTGTGGGCTTTAAATAAATTTTTTAATCCCGCTAAGCCAACTATACTGCTCAATTCTCATCATGATACGGTGAAGCCTAATCCCGGGTACATACGGGACCCATTTAACCCCGAAATTACTGACGGTAAGTTTTATGGACTTGGCAGTAATGATGCCGGTGGCGCATTAACGGCAATGATTGCAGCCTTTCTTTATTTTTTCCAAAAGTCCGATTTGAAGTTCAACATCATACTGGCAGCAACGGCCGAAGAGGAAATTTCCGGAAGCGGGGGTATTGAAAGCATCTGGTCGCTGCTGCCGCATATTGATTTTGCTATAGTAGGTGAGCCCACAGGCTGTAAAATGGCTATTGCCGAAAGAGGTTTGCTGGTATTGGATTGTGTTGCTCAGGGAAGGGCCGGTCATGCTGCACGTGATGAAGGCGATAACGCTATTTACAAGGCACTAAAAGACATTGAATGGTTCAGAACCTATCAATTTAAAAGGATTTCAAAAATGCTGGGCCCGGTAAAAATGACCGTTACCCGTATTGATGCAGGTACGCAGCACAACATCGTTCCGGCTGAGTGCCACTTTACCGTGGATGTACGCGTAACCGATGCTTATACCCTCGAAGAGGTACTTGCGGAGATTTCCAAAAATGTTTTATGCGAAGTAAGGCCGCGGTCGGTGCGGTTAAAACCTTCCGCTATTAATGTACATCATCCCCTGGTCAACGCAGCCCGCAAGCTGGGAATTGAAACGTTTGGGTCGCCCACCACATCTGATCAGGCGCTTATTCCTGTACCTTCCGTGAAAATCGGTCCGGGTGATTCAGCCCGGTCGCACATGGCTGATGAATTTATTTTTATTGATGAAATTGCCGAAGGAATTAAAACGTATATTCAGTTGATTAATGCTATTGAACTTAACGCCTCTGCGTCTGAGCGGTAAACTTAGTAATTGTTTAGTCGTAAGGCATTGCCAATATGAAATTGTGGAAAAAAGATAAAGATTCCCTCAAAGCTGTGGAAACCTTCACCGTAGGTAACGACAGGGTATGGGATATGCAGCTTGCCCCGTTCGATGTGCTGGGTTCACTGGCCCATATCCGCATGCTCGAATCCATCGGGTTGCTGACCAACGAAGAACAGGAGAAACTTTCCGGTGAACTGAAACAGATTTACAAAAACATTAAAGCGGGTGAATTTAAAATAGAGGAGGGCATTGAAGACATTCATTCTCAGGTAGAACTTGAACTTACCCGCAGGCTGGGCGATACCGGAAAAAAAATACACAGCGGCCGTTCCCGTAACGATCAGGTACTGGTAGATATTAAAATGTTTTTACGGTTTGAGATGGAGCAGATCGTTTCCGAAACCATGAACCTGTTTAACCTGCTTATGGCGAAAAGCGAAAAACATAAAGCCGACCTTCTTCCCGGCTACACCCACTTTCAATTAGCTATGCCATCATCGTTCGGGCTCTGGTTTGGCGCCTATGCCGAAAGCCTGGTAGATGACCTCATCATTATGGAAGCCGCTTATCGAATAGTAAATAAAAATCCGCTTGGCTCCGCAGCAGGTTACGGTTCTTCCTTTCCGTTAAACCGGAAGCTGACAACCGAACTGCTTGGCTTTGACGACCTTAATTACAATGTGGTTTATGCGCAGATGGGCCGGGGTAAAACGGAACGCGTGGTTGCTGGTGCCCTGGCGGCTATTGCCGCCACGCTTGGAAAACTGGCCACCGATGCCGTGGTGTTTATGAATCCGAATTTTGGATTTATCCGTTTCCCGGATGAACTCACCACCGGCTCCAGCATTATGCCACACAAAAAAAATCCCGATGTTTTTGAAATCATCCGTGGCCGTTGCAATCAGTTACTTATGTTACCTAATGCAGTAACCCTTCTTACCGCTAATCTTCCGGCCGGCTACCACCGCGATTACCAACTTCTTAAAGAAATGGTATTTCCGGCCATTGAGCATTTGAAAGAATGCCTGGCCATGATGCAACTGATGGTGTCTGATATTGTAATTAAAGAGAATATCCTTAATGATGAAAAGTACATCCATTTATTCAGTGTTGAAGAGGTGAACAAACTCGTGCTGGGCGGCATGCCTTTCCGTGATGCGTACAAAGAGGTAGGCTTGTCAATTGAAAAAGGAGAATTCAATCCGGAAAAGAAAATTCACCATACCCATGCAGGAAGCATCGGTAACCTGTGCCTTACTGAAATCAGGCAGATGATGGAAGATGTGCTCAATCGGTTTAATTTTGCCGCGGTCCATCGGGCGTACGACAAACTGATGGCCTAAGAGAATCCATGACACCACAGGAAATTTTGTATACCATCATCGGCCTTGTGTCCGTTAGTTTTGTTTTTGATCAGGTGCTGGACTACATCAACCTGAAGGCCATGCGCACCGAAATTCCCGAAGAGGTGGCCATGTTTTACGATAAAGAAAAATATGTCCGTTCGCAGGCTTATCATCGTGAACTTGCGCGCTTCGGCTTTCTGACATCTTCCTTAAGCTTTATGGTTTCTGTACTGATGCTGGTATTTGGCGGTTTTGGCTGGCTGGATGGAGTATTACGCGAAGCAACAGAACATCCCATATTCCTCGCCTTACTCTTCTTTGGTGTTATCGGAATAGCTTCCGATTTGCTTACTCTCCCGTTTCAGTGGTACAGTACCTTTGTTATTGAAGAAAAATACGGCTTCAATAAAACAACCGTAAAAACGTTTATAGCCGACAAGCTGAAGGGTTACGTGTTAGGTGCCCTGATTGGCGGCAGTTTACTTTCGGCATTGCTGTATCTCATCCAAACCCTGGGCGAGAATTTCTGGATTTGGTTTGCGTCTATTACTTCGCTGTTCATGCTTTTTATGAATATGTTTTATACCTCTCTTATAGTACCCTTGTTCAACAAGCTCACTCCGCTCCCGGAAGGAGAACTGCGCTCCGCTATTGAGGCGTTTTCAAAAAAGATTAATTTTCCCGTGGCTAGCGTGTTTGTTATTGACGGTTCAAAACGCTCAAAAAAAGCCAATGCCTTCTTTTCGGGCATCGGACGGAAAAAGAAAATTGTTTTATACGATACGCTGATTGCCAACCACACTACAGACGAGCTGGTAGCAGTACTTGCCCACGAAGTGGGGCACTATAAAAAGAAACACATCATCTCGGGTTATGTGTTGGCGGTAATTCAGGTAGTCATTACACTTTTTGTTCTTTCGCTGATGGTGTTTAATGAAAACCTGTCGCTAGCCCTGGGGGGTAGTCGGCTGGCTATTCACCTCAACCTGTTAACGTTCACCATTTTGTATTCTCCGATTTCCGGCATTACCGGCTTGCTGATGAACATGTACAGCCGAAGGAATGAATTTGAGGCTGATGCCTTTGCGAAAGAAACCTGGAGTGGTGATGCCTTGGCTTCAGCGCTGAAAAAACTTTCGGTCGATAATCTTTCCAACCTGTACCCTCACCCGGCTTATGTGTTCTTTCATTATTCGCACCCGCCCTTGTTAGAGCGGTTGGCAAGGATTGAAGGCTGATTATTAAATTTTGCTGATCCTTCGAACAACTACCCGGTTACCCAACCTGATTTTACAAATGTAAATTCCCCGGGGTTGATCGGCCAGGCTGATGTTTACCCCCTGATCAGGATTTGCCGGAATAAAATCGTTGCTGTGTACCAGTCTGCCCAGTTCATCATAGATATCCACCGCAATGCGGCCCGAAAATTCCCTACCATAACCTATCGTTACCTGTCCGTTTGTGGGGTTTGGATAAACCTGAATCTGGGTAAGTGGTTCAGTTCGGTTAACAGCCGTTATAGTGGTTTCTTCAACCAAAAGCGGAATTGAAGAAAGCGATGTGAATGTGTATGAGCCGCTGCTTACGGGGTAATTATGCTCTTCAAACGTTGCGCTTTGCCCATCGCCACTTACTGTAGTTGGAACAACTTTAGTAACATTGATGTAGCTTGTGGAGAGTCCGTTTAAAGTGTAGGGCTGGCTGTTGGGGCTCCAGATTACCCACTTATTACTTCCATCAACAACAAAGCGTATTACCCAAACCCCGTTTCCTCCACTGGTATTGTTGTCGGTAACGGTGCCTGTACTCACCAGCGATACTTCTGTAAAATTGGCAACGGATTCATTCAACAGACTGAATGAATGAAATGATTTTTTCTTTACACCCGCATTGCTGATTATTCCAAATTCGCCCCAGCCGGTGAAATCGGCATTACTCCAGCCGGTATGCCAGAAAACCACTTCGGCTCCCTTTGCCCAAAGCAGGCATAAGCGCCTCCACACATCAGCCGCCTGCTGATCTACAGAACTGTATGTAGGGGTTATGGGTGATGTGTTGACCGAAGAAACGGCCGTTTCAGTAACCCAGATGGGTTTATTTAAACCGTATTGCGTAAGAATATTTTTAACGCTATCGTAATGGGCCGGCAAGGTCCACCAGGCATTGTAGTCGTGGTAGTTCATAATGTCGAAGTAATTGCCTCCTCCGATGTTCAGCAGATTTCTTAACCAGGTAAATGAGTTGCTCATGGGGTACGAGCAGCAGGTTCCGAGTAAACCGGGTAACAAAACTTTAGCTTGCGGGTCGGCCTGTTTAAGCCACCGGTAATTGTACTTCAGAAAATTGTATTGAGCCAACAAACTGGGCAACCCCTCCGGTGGCAGGGTATGCTCGATTTCATTGGCCACTTCCCAATACTTGGTTTTTGCCTTGTACCGGTTAACGGTTTGAAATACATAATCTTTAGCATAAATGCTGTCGCCTGCGGGATCCCAGAAACAGGTAAACGGATCAGAACATGCCAGCCACGGTGTTTGCATGCCGTTTTCATCATCTCCCATCATGGAATACAGCGTGCCAACCGGAACCAGATTGTACGGATTATTAAAGGCCGAATCAGGCCGGGTAAATTGCCAGTTATTATCGGTAGGTTCTACCTGCTTCCAGTGTATGTCGGCAAACGTCATCTGCCGTATGGCTTTGGCTTTGCTTTGATGGATAAGGTCCAGGTATTGGTAAATACTTACTCTGCCGGGCGTATAGAACGGAAAGTTTACGCCTGCCTTAAAGGGAGTTTGTGCAAATGAAGCACCGGCCAATAAAATTAAAACGGGAGTTAACCTAATTTTCATAAGCGCTCTGCTTTTAATATTAGTATTAATTCATGGGTATGCAAACCTCTGGTTTGAGACGAAAACAAAATAAATTAAATTCAAATAACCTTAATTGGCAAATGTTTAATAGTAAAAATGCCTTTGGATAGACGGACTCAGGTGTTCTTTTACTAGTCCCATCTAACTTTGCTGAAGAAACCGGAGAAAATTTCTTAATATCATTTGTTCCTAAAAGATAATAATTATCTTTACGTAATAATTGAAGAATTTTAAAAATGCCGGCTGACTTTTTACGGGAACAACTAAAACAAAAAGGCTTAAAAGTTACACCTCAACGGGTGGCCATTTACGAAGCGGTAGTAAAACTGAAAAACCATCCTACTGCAGAGAACATTATTGCCTATATCAAAAAAAAACATCCCAACATTTCTGTAGGTACGGTTTACAAGGTGCTGGATTCCCTGGTGGAAAATCAACTTATTAAAAAGGTAAAGAACGAAAAGGATTTTATGCGGTATGATGCGATTATGCACCAGCATCATCACCTATACTGCACCGAGTCTGATCGAATTGAAGATTTTGAAGACCCCGACTTAGATCAGTTAATCCGTAAATACTTCGAACAAAAGAAAATCAAAAATTTTAATATAAAGGATATTACCCTTCAAATTACAGGAGAATTTAAAAACTAACCACTACAATCAATATGGAAGCAAAAAATTCAAAATGCCCATTTCATCATGGAGCAAACACAGAAAACCAACATTCGGTAACCGACTGGTGGCCAAATGCACTGAACCTTGATATTTTACATCAGCACGATCGTAAAACTAAGCCGACCGATGAACATTTTAACTACAGGGAAGAATTTAAAAAGTTAGATCTGGAAGCTGTAAAAACCGATTTAAAAAAACTGATGACCGATAGTTGCGACTGGTGGCCTGCCGACTGGGGACATTATGGAGGGTTAATGATTCGTATGGCATGGCACATGGCCGGTACCTATCGAGTAGCCGATGGCCGGGGTGGGGCAAATACCGGCAACCAACGTTTTGCACCGCTTAACAGTTGGCCCGACAATGCTAACCTTGATAAAGCAAGAAGGCTGTTGTGGCCTGTTAAGAAAAAATACGGCAACAAAATTTCGTGGGCTGACTTGTTTATTCTTGCCGGAAATATGGCGTACGAATCCATGGGCTTTAAAACTTTCGGCTTCGCAGGCGGACGGGAAGATATATGGCATCCTGAAAAAGACATTTACTGGGGTGCTGAAAAAGAATGGCTTGGAAAATCAAGGTATGCAGAAAACGGAAAGAGCGAAACACTCGAAAATCCGTTAGCAGCTGTGCAAATGGGTTTAATTTATGTAAACCCCGAAGGTGTTGACGGCAAACCCGATCCATTGAAAACTGCTCAGGATGTTCGCACAACATTCAAAAGAATGGCCATGAATGATGAGGAAACCGTGGCATTGACAGCGGGTGGGCACACCGTAGGTAAAGCCCACGGAAATGGCGATGCTTCCAAATTAGGCCCGGGTCCTGAGGGTGCAGAAATTCACGAACAAGGCCTTGGGTGGTTTAATCCTAAAGGAAAAGGAAATGCTGAAGACACCGTAACAAGCGGGCTTGAGGGAGCATGGACTTCTACCCCAAACAAATGGAATCACACCTACTTTCATCTGTTGCTTAATTATGATTGGGAATTGAAGAAAAGCCCTGCCGGTGCATGGCAGTGGGAGCCCATCAACATGAAGGAAGAAGACAAACCTTTTGATGCGCACACAGCAGGAGTTCGCAGGAACCCTATTATGACCGATGCCGACATGGCTATGAAAATGGATCCCGAATACCGAAAAATTTCAGATCGTTTTTACAAGGACCCGAAATATTTTGAAGAAACCTTTGCCCGCGCCTGGTTTAAACTTACCCATCGTGATTTAGGGCCAAAAAGCAGGTACCTGGGAGCAGATGTACCCAAAGAAGATTTAATCTGGCAAGATCCCATACCCGCGGTTACTTACACGCTCTCTGAAAAAGAAATAGAAGAATTAAAGGCTAAAATATTAACCAGCGGTTTAACTTCTGCAGAACTTATCACCACGGCTTGGGATAGCGCCAGAACTTTCCGTAGCTCAGATTACAGAGGCGGAGCAAACGGTGCAAGAATTCGCCTTGCTCCGCAAAAAGATTGGGTAGGCAACGAGCCTGAAAAGTTGAACAAGGTTTTGAAGAAATTGGCTGAAATTCAAACCGGCTTAACTAAAAAAGTAAGCATTGCCGATTTGATTGTTTTAGGTGGAAGCGCAGCCGTTGAGAAGGCAGCAAAAGATGCAGGCTTCAACATAAAAGTACCCTTTACCCCCGGCAGAGGTGATGCCTCACAGGAAATGACTGATGTTGAATCCTTTCAATATCTTGAACCGATTCATGACGGTTATCGAAACTGGTTAAAGAAAAACTATTCTGTAAAACCCGAAGAACTCCTGCTCGACAGAACCCAACTGATGGGATTAACGGCCCCTGAAATGACTGTGCTCATCGGAGGAATGCGCGTGCTTGGAACGAATTATGGAGGAACTCAGCACGGAGTACTGACCAATAGGCCAGGTTTACTTACCAACGACTTTTTTGTAAATCTTACCGATATGAACTACTCCTGGAAACCCGTTGATGATAACCTGTATCATATCGTTGAAAGAAAAACAGGCAAAACAATTTGGACGGCCACCCGTGTTGATTTGGTGTTCGGCTCAAACTCAATTTTACGGGCATATGCAGAATTTTACGCGCAGGACGACAACAAAGAAAAATTTGTATCCGACTTTGTTAAAACCTGGACTAAAGTGATGAATGCCGACAGGTATGATTTACAATAAGTGATCCCCTGTATTTAATTAATAAAAGAGGCTGTCTAAAAAGACAGCCTTTTTATTGTTGCAGGCTGTCCACGTATCCTGCCGCTCAGCAAAAAGTTTATTGTTCTGTAACCGTTTGCCCTAATTTTCGAATCAGTTAACCCGAACATCTATGAAATCGCGTATTACGCTTATGTTATTTGTTTTGCTGGCTGGCACCGCCACCATTGCCCAGCGCATTTTGGAAGGTGAGTCAGCTGTAACCACTAATCATACCGTTACCATTAAAGGTAAATTGGTACCCTACACGGCAACAGCCGGCACCCAGCCCGTATGGAATGCCGAGGGGAAAGTTATCGCTTCGCTTTTCTATACTTATTATGAGCGTACGGATGTAAAAGACCGCGCATCGAGGCCACTTATTTTTTCTTACAATGGCGGCCCCGGATCAGCTTCAGTGTGGATGCACATTGCCTATACCGGGCCACGGGTTTTGGAAATTGATTCAGAAGGCTACCCTGTACAACCGTATGGAGTTAAAGAAAATCCGCACAGTGTGCTGGACGTTGCCGATATTGTTTACATCGATCCGGTAAATACAGGTTACTCGCGCATCCTGGATAAAGATGCCAAGCGTGAAGAATTTTTTGGAGTGAATGCCGATATTAAATACCTGGCGGAATGGATGACCACGTTTGTCTCAAGAAGAAACCGTTGGCAGTCTCCCAAGTACCTGATCGGGGAGAGTTATGGAACTACCCGTGTTTCAGGGTTGGCACTTGAACTGCAAAATGCGCAGTGGATGTATTTGAACGGGGTGATCCTCGTTTCACCAACCGAACTGGGGCTTGAACGCGGCCCGCAAATTGAAGCGGCCAACCGCTTACCTTATTTTACGGCTGCAGCATGGTACCAAAAAGCACTGCCTGCTGAATTGCAACGCAGAGATCTCAATGATTTATTGCCGGAAGTTGAAGAGTACACCATCAACGAAGTAATACCCGCTATTGCACGCGGTGGCTTTTTGGATGATGCCAAACGCAGGCAGGTAGCGGCTAAGATGGCCTATTATTCGGGTATCTCTGAAAAAGTAATCCTGCAGCACAACCTCGATGTGCCCACTTCTTTCTTTTGGAAAGAATTGCTCCGGGACAAAGGCTATACGGTAGGTCGCCTCGATTCGCGTTACCTGGGCATTGACCGTAAAGAGGCCGGTGAACGGCCCGATTATGCTGCCGAACTTACTTCGTGGCTGCACTCATTTACCCCAGCCATTAATTACTACCTGCGCGAAGTGCTTAAATACAAAACCGATGTGAAGTACAACATGTTCGGGCCGGTTAACCCGTGGGATCGATCCAACGACAACACCGGTGTAAACCTGCGGCAGGCCATGGCACAAAATCCGTATCTGAACGTTATGTTCCAGTGCGGGTATTTTGACGGGGCCACCACGTACTTTGAAGCGAAGTATACCATGTGGCAGATTGACCCGAGCGGTAAATTCCGCAATCGCTTCCGGTTTGAGGGTTACCGCAGCGGCCACATGATGTACCTGCGCGAAGAGGATCTGGCTTCATCCAATGAACATCTTCGCGATTTCATTTTGAAGACCATGCCTAAAAAAGGGCAGCCTGCTAAATATTAGTTTTAGTTAAGCGGTTAGTTGATGGTTGCTGGTTATTGGTTTACAAGGCAATTACCCGGGTGAATAAGAATAACCAGCAACCGTCAACGAATTACTGGATTGACCCTTTTTTAATAGTAACCTTTGCTGCTGCGGCTTCTTTGGAGAGTTTGCCTGCGGCATACTCTTTCAGCACGCTGACTTTTACAGAAGCTTCAAGCGAATAGGGGATGCCGCAGCCATCGCAGCGGGTTAACTTTACATTAAAAATAAGCTGCTCATCATCGTTCAGGCTCTTTACCGTTCGGCCGTATTCCACCATGTTTTCCTTCAGCTCTTTTTCAAATGCAGGGTAGAGCTCTTTTACCTTTTTATCGCGGGTTGCCTGGTCGAGATCGTCAAGTTTTAGTGTGGGCATAGCGTATTTAAACATGTCGCTTTGGTTGCTGCTGTAAACTTTCATGTAGTAAACTGCTCCAAAGTTTTTTAATCGTTCGTAATAAATGCTGTTGTCCGTAAAGTAGGTTTTTGATAAATCCGAACGGTAGAGTCGGTTGAATATGCTGGATAATAATTCGAGATCAGGCTCGGGCGCCGCAACCGACACGGTATTTACAACCCGGATTTTTTGCAGCAACATGATTTTTGCCAGCATCTGCTCGCGCGTAAGTTTGCCTTGTTTGTATTGCAGCAGGTCGGATTTAGCGGCATCCACAGAAATATGTGCGCGTTTAGGCGAAGTAAAATACCGGTTCACCCAAATTCGTGGCTGATCGCCCTGGTTGGTAATCAGTATGCGCTCGTTTGGCGCCAGTTGGCTAAGCAGTTCGTTATAATCGACAATGAAGTTTTTGGCTGCCTCAATCACCTTCAGGTTGTAATCGTTGCGCATACTGTCCAGGTTAATGCGCCTGTTGGCGGTTCTTGCTTTTTCTTTCAGGCGGATAGCATCTTCCTGAATTTCAACACGGGCGCGGTCATGGCGCTCGCGGCCGGTATATTGCCACACTCCGCCTCCTGCCGCATTACCGTCAAGGATTACGATGTTATCGTTATCGCCTGAAAAGGAAATGGCTAAGGGTGTGGTATAATCCGGTGGAAGCCGGAAGGTTATGCCAAATCCTTCCTGGTAACTCCCCTCAATTTCAAGGGGGAAGAACATGCGTTGCGATACAAACTGTTGTTTGATTAGTGTTTGCAAGGCATTTTCGGCAACCTCAATGTCGCGCTCCATACGAGCCAGGTCAATTTTTTGTGCCCGCGAGGTAAAAGGGGCTGCAATGAAAAAGAAGAAAAGGAATTTTATTACGGATGCTTTCATGGGTGATGACTCTTGTTTTAGTTTCTGATTTCTTTTGTGTTTCCGCCTTCCACCGAAGCGATAATGCTGGTTAAGATCTGCTCGGTTTCCTGTTTAAACAGATCGGTGTTCTGCTCAATGTTTGCGAGCCGGGTTTGCAACACCTGAAGGTCGTTGGTGCGCTGCTGGTTCAGGTATTTGCTGAAATCAACGAGCAATTCTTCGATAACTTGTTGTTGTTCATTGGCCGTAAGTGCCAGGTAGTCCTTCAAGATACGCGTATTCTCCTCCTGTAATGCAGTAACGTATGCTTTCACTTGTTCATGCGTTGCACCGGCAACCTGGCGGATCAGTTCATCGTGGTTTGTTGTTGAACTGGAGGCCAGCGATTGCCGGATGGATTCGGTAAGCCGTGTTTGCATTGAAGCCCAATCCGAAGCGAGAACCCGATTGTTCTCTTGCAGGGATGATGCAATCATCCGCTGTACATCATCGGCAGTTAGTAAGGCAGGTTTATCTGCGGGCTTACCAAAACCAATATGCAGTTCGTTTTCGGTAACTCTTAAATGCAGGTCGGTTAGCCAACCGGTTAGGACTAGCAGGATAATGCTTGCCGCAATTCCGATAAGGGTT